>NZ_JBTJEN010000012.1:0-180496 GCF_054456575.1 Pseudomonas sp. Eth.TT006
GTTTCACAGCCTGCTGACGAGGCTTTCATCGTCAATCGGGTTCACATCATTCGCTGTCTTCTGTGACGTTTCCGGTACCGCTAACAGCAACAGAACGAGAGCCACCCCGGCAATCCCCGCCAAAGTCAGAAACGCTGCGCTGTATCCAGCTTCTTGCACGACTATGCCTGCCACACTGCTGCTCAATGCTGCACCCAAACCGAACACCGTAGAAAGGGCGCCGAGGCTGATGTTGAAATGCCCGGTGCCTTGAGTCAGGTCCTTAACCACCACCGGGAACAGCGCACCGAAGACCCCCGCACCGATACCGTCAAGCAACTGCACGGCGACCAGCCAGTACGGATCATCAGATAGCGTATAGAGCACGCCGCGCAACGGCAAAATCAGGAAGCCTGCCAATAGCAACGGTTTGCGGCCCCAGACATCGGCCTTGGCCCCGACCAGCAACGCCACCGGCACCATCACCAGTTGCGCAGCCACAATACAGGCTGACGTCAGCGGCGTGGCCATCTGCAGATTGACCTGGGCCAGCTTCTGACTCACCAGCGGCAACATTGCTGCGTTAGCCAAGTGGAACAAGGCGCAGCAAATGGCAAACATCAACAGCGCCTTATTGCTCAGCAGTACCGAAAAGCCCGAAGGCGAAATACCCTGTGTCGCGTCATCAGGATTGAGACCGCGGGCGACATCATGATCAATGGCCTCGGCAGAAACGAAACCGACTGCGATCACGCTGGCCAGTGCCATGACCGCCATCAAATAAAACACCGCCACCGGGCCAAACAGATAAGCAAAACCACCGGCCAACAATGCAGCGCAAGCGTTGCCAGCATGGTTAAAGGTTTCATTGCGCCCAGTGCGTCGAGTGAAGGCGCGTGGGCCGGTGATCCCCAAGGTGATGGCCGAGATGGCCGGCGCAAAGACCGATGCCGCCGCAGCGCTCAAGGCTTGAGTGATCGCCACCAGGCTGAACGACGTGACAAAGGGCAACACCACGCAGCTGCCCGTAACCACCAGCGCGGCGATCGCGATGACTGCCCGTTTGCTGCGGGTATTGTCGACGAGCGCGCCGGCCGGTGTCTGGGTGACGAGGGCGGCAATGCCGGCGAGGGTCATAACCAGCCCGATGCTCGCGGGCTCCCAGTGATGCACCGCCAGCAGATAAATGGCGAGATAGGGGCCGAGCCCGTCGCGCACATCGGCCAGGAAGAAATTAAGGCTGTCGAGTGAGAGATTGTTGCGACGATCGGAGTGATTGCTCACGGTGGCATCTTCAGTGATCGAGGTTCGGCGAAATGACTCAACCTCCGCTAAGCCAATGACTTGTCGCCCGCAGCTTTAGTTTCACACCCGGCCGCGCTGGCCTGTGTTTTTGTGCTTGTCAGTAATGGCAGCCCCATCAAGGTCAAGCCGATACCGAGCACCGCACTGACACTCAACGGATCACCGAACTGCAACCACGCCCACACCAGCGTGACCGGCGGCGTAAGGAACAGCGCGCCGCTGATCCGCTGAATGCTGAAGCGCTGCAGGCACAGCCAGTAAAATCCATAGCCGCCGAACGTCGAAAAGATCACCAGCCACACAACACCTCCGGCAAATCCGATACTCGCTGGCGGGCGCAATTCACCCTCGAGACCGGCCAGCAGCGCAAACAACGGAATCACCGCGCAGACTTGAATGAATAACGCGGTGCACGCCGGCATCGCCACGCCGGGTCTGGCTTTCTCAAACAATGTCGCCGCCGCCAGCGACAGCACCGCCAGCAAAGGCAGGCTGTAGATCCACAATCCCGCACTGGCCCATTCAACGCTGGCCGCGCTGGCCAGTAACATGCCGACCACGCAAAGCATCAACCCGAGCCATTGCCAGCCACGGGTACGCTGGCCCGGCACTCGCCCGGCCAACAGCACAATCGTCAGCGGTAGGAAATTGGCAAACAGCGAAGCGGTGCCCGGTGAGACGCCGAGTTGAATCGAAGCGGCAATCGGCGCGATGTACCCGCCAATCGCGAACAACCCGAGCAGTGCCTGATGCAGCACATCCTTACCGCGCAATCCCCGCAAGCCCGCCCAAGCGAACGGCAGCAACAGCAACGCCGCCAGCACAAATCGCCATAACGAAGCCAGGTACACGCTGCCTTGATCAGCGATGTAGCGATAACCGATGAAACCGGAGCTCCAGCTGACCACCATCGCCATCAGCAAGACAAAGCTCAACAGTGAACCGCGAATAGAAATGACGTTCATCGAATGGCGCCTGACAAAGGGCTGAATTCGATGATATGAATCAAGCGCTGATGCATTCAAACGATACGTTTCGCACCACTGATGCAGGATTTCTCAAGCATGGCCGAAGCCCTTGATATCGAACTGTTACGCACCTTTCAGGCGATCGTGCGCTTCGGACAATTTCTTGCCGCGGCGAGCTTTCTGAACAAAAGTCCGTCAGCGGTCAGCTTGCATGTACGGCGTCTGGAGGCGCTCGCCGGCGGACGTTTGCTGGAGCGCGACAACCAGACTGTCAACCTCACGCCACTGGGCCGGCGTTTCGCCCTGCAAAGCGCCGAACTGCTGCGTCATCACGATCAGTTGCTGGCCAGTTTCAGCACGCCGTTGGCCAGCGGCCGAGTCAGACTGGGGATTTCCGAGGAGTACGCTGGTGCAGTGCTCGGCTGTACGCTGCCGCACCTGTCGGCGGACTTTCCGTACATCGAACTGGAAGTTGAAACCGGTGCCAGCGGCCGGTTGAGCGCGCGGCTGGAACGTGGGCAACTGGATCTGGCATTGCTGGTGGTTGTCGCCGATGCCGCTGCATCGGTGCGCTGCGTGAAAGTGCTTGGACTGACTCAACCGGTATGGGTCGCAGCGCACAACTACACCCAGGATCTCACCAGGCCGGTGCCGTTGGCCTTGCACGGAAAGGGCTGTCCCTATCGCAGTGTGGCGGTGGATGCGTTGAGTGAGCGCGGCAGGCGGTGGCGGGCGGTGATCGTCAGCGCCGGCGCCACTGCGCTGGAAACCGCCATCGAGGCTGGACTGGCGGTAGGCATTGTTGATCGTGCGCAAGTGCGCCCGGGGATGCGCGTGCTGGGTAGCGACGACGGTTTTCCCGAGCTGCCGTTGCATGAACTGCGGCTGACGCAGGCGCCGGGTGAATTGAGTGAGGCGGGGGAGGTGTTGGTGCGTTTGATCGGTGATGGTTTCGTGCTGTGAAACGCTGAGCGACGGCAGCCCCGAGCAGGGCTGCCGTCAATCATCCATCAGTTGATGCGCGGATGCTGCTGCACCAGCTCCTTGCGTTTGGCTTCCAGTTCGGCGATTTCGGCGTCGATGTCTTCGATCTTCTGTTCAATATGATCGTGGTGTTCCTTGAGCAGCTCTTTAGCTTCCTCAAGATCCGACGCGGCCGGTGCGGCACCGCGCAGCGGCTTGTTGGCGGTTTCCTTCATGGTCACGCCGGTGATCAGGCCGACCACGGCAATCACCATCAGGTAATAGGCCGGCATGTACAGGTCATTGGTGCTTTCCACCAGCCAGGCGACGACGGTCGGAGTCAGGCCGGCGATCAGCACCGAGACATTGAATGCCGCGGCCAGCGCGCTGTAGCGGATGTGCGTGGGAAACATCGCCGGCAGGGTCGAGGCCATCACACCGATGAAGAAATTGAGCAACACGGCGAGCATCAGCAGGCCGGAAAAGATCAAGCCGATCTTGCCGCTGTTGATCAGCATGAACGCCGGAATCGCCAGCAGAAACAAGCCGATGCTGCCAACCACGATGAAAGGTTTGCGACCGATCTTGTCACTGATAAAACCAATCGCCGGCTGCACGAACAACATGCCGACCATGATCGCGATGATGATCAGCACGCCGCGGTTTTCGCTGTAGTGCAGGTTGTGCGACAGGTAGCTCGGCATGTAGGTCAGCAGCATGTAATAGGTGACGTTGGTCACCGCTACCACGCCGATGCAGGTCATCAGGCTGCGCCAGTGCTTGGTCGCGACCTCCTTGAACGAGACCTTCGGCCCGCCGGCCAGACCTTCGCGGTCACCTTCTTCGAGTTTCTCGACGTGCTGCTGGAACGCCGGGGTTTCTTCCAGCGCGTGACGCAGATAGAGGCCGATCATGCCCAGTGGCAGGGCGAGGAAGAACGGCAGACGCCAGCCCCATTCGAGGAATTTCTCTTCACCGATGATGGTTGAAATCAGCACCACCACGCCGGCACCGAGGACAAAACCGGCAATCGAACCGAAGTCCAGCCAGCTGCCAAGAAACCCGCGTTTGCGGTCAGGCGCGTATTCGGCGACGAAGATCGACGCGCCGGTGTATTCGCCGCCGACCGAGAAACCCTGAGCCATTTTCGCCAGCAACAGCAGGATCGGCGCCCAGATGCCGATCGACTCGTAAGACGGTATCAAGCCGATGGCGAAGGTGCTCAGCGACATGATCACGATGGTCGCGGCCAATACTTTCTGGCGTCCATACTTGTCGCCCAGCGCACCGAAGAACAGCCCGCCCAGCGGTCGAATCAGGAACGGCACCGAGAAGGTCGCCAGCGCTGCAATCATCTGCACGCCGGGGTCGGCGCCGGGGAAGAAGATCTTGCCCAGTGCGTAGGCGACAAAGCCGTAGACGCCGAAGTCGAACCATTCCATGGCGTTGCCCAGTGCGGCGGCGGTGATCGCCTTGCGCATCTTGGCGTCGTCGACAATCGTGATGTCTTTCAATCCGATGGGATTGACCTTGTTTTTCCTTGATTTCATGCGGGTCACTCATAGCTGAACGGATTCGATGCCATTGTTTTGGTGGCATGGGTTCTTTCCGTCAGATACAAGAAGACACCAAATAATTCACTGCTCAGGGCATTTTTGTCGTCCGTACCCGCGCACACGCAGCGCGGCCCGCCTGGCGGCGATGATGTAAAAGCACAAGACGTCAGGCGGAAAACCCGGATAATGGCCGCCAATTCGTTTTTGCTCTCTGGTAAACCCGCATGGAAATCAAGGTCAACTTTCTCGACAACCTTCGACTTGAAGCCAAGTTCGACGACTTCACGGTGATCGCCGATCAGCCCATTCGCTACAAGGGCGATGGCTCGGCACCCGGTCCGTTCGACTACTTCCTGGCGTCGTCGGCCTTGTGCGCGGCTTACTTCGTCAAGCTGTACTGCGAAACGCGCAACATCCCGACCGACAATATTCGGCTGTCGCAGAACAACATCGTCGACCCGGAAAACCGCTACAACCAGATCTTCAAGATTCAGGTCGAGTTGCCGGCGGACATTTCCGAGAAGGATCGTCTGGGCATCCTGCGTTCGATCGATCGCTGCACGGTGAAGAAAGTCGTGCAGACCGGTCCCGAGTTCGTGATCGAGGAAGTCGAGAACCTCGACGCCGATGCGCAAGCGTTGCTGATGCCGCATTCGACATCGGAGGCGGGCACCTACATCGTCGGCAAAGACCTGCCGCTGGAACAGACCATCGCCAACATGTCGGGGATCCTTGCCGATCTCGGGATGAAGATCGAAATCGCTTCGTGGCGCAACATCGTACCTAACGTGTGGTCGCTGCACATCCGCGACGCGCACTCGCCAATGTGCTTCACCAACGGCAAGGGCGCGACCAAAGAGGGCGCGCTGGCCTCGGCGCTGGGCGAGTTCATCGAGCGTCTGAACTGCAACTTCTTCTACAACGACCAGTTCTGGGGCGAAGACATCGCCACCGCCGAGTTCGTGCATTACCCGAACGAGCGCTGGTTCAAGCCCGGCCCGAAAGACGAGTTGCCGGAAGAGATTCTCGACGAATACTGCCTGGGCATTTATAACCGCGACGGCGAACTCAAGGGCTCGCACCTGTACGACACCAACTCCGGCAATACCCAGCGCGGCATCTGCTCGCTGCCGTTTGTGCGTCAGTCGGATGGCGAGGTGGTGTACTTTCCGTCCAACCTGATCGAAAACCTGTTCCTGAGTAACGGCATGAGCGCCGGCAACACCCTGGCCGAAGCGCAGGTGCAGTGCCTGTCGGAGATCTTCGAGCGCGCGGTCAAACGCGAAATCCTTGAAGGCGAAATGGCCCTGCCAGACGTGCCGCAGCACGTGTTGGAAAAGTATCCGAGCATTCTCGCCGGGATCAAAGGTCTGGAAGAGCAGGGCTTCCCGGTGCTGGTCAAGGATGCGTCGCTGGGCGGGGAGTTCCCGGTGATGTGCGTGACCCTGATGAACCCGCGTACTGGCGGCGTATTCGCCTCGTTCGGCGCGCACCCAAGCCTGGAAGTGGCGCTGGAACGCAGCCTGACCGAATTGCTGCAGGGCCGCAGTTTCGAAGGCCTGAACGACCTGCCGCAGCCGACGTTCTCCGGCCAGGCCGTGACCGAGCCGAACAACTTCGTCGAGCACTTCATCGATTCCAGCGGTGTGGTGTCGTGGCGTTTCTTCAGCGCCAAGCCTGACTTCGAATTCGTCGAGTGGGACTTCTCCGCGCAGGGCGAGAACTCCAACGCCGAAGAAGCCGCCACCCTGTTCGGGATCCTCGAAGACCTGGGCAAAGAGGCGTACATGGCGGTCTACGACGACCTCGGCGCTAACGCCTGTCGGATCCTGGTGCCGGACTACTCGGAAATCTACCCGGTCGACGACCTGATCTGGGACAACACCAACAAGGCCCTGCAGTTCCGCGCCGACATCCTCAACCTGCACAGCCTGAGCAAGGTCGGTTTGCGCAACCTCGCGCAAGGTCTGGAAAAAAGCGAGCTGGACGATTACACCGACATCACCACGCTGATCGGCATCGAATTCGACGACAACACGCCGTGGGGCAAACTGACCATTCTGGAACTGCGCCTGCTGATCTACCTCGCCCTGCAGAAATACGAACAGGCCAAAGACCTGGTCGAAGCCTTCCTGCAGTACAACGACAACACCGTCGAGCGCGGTTTGTTTTATCAGGCGGTCAACGTCTGCCTGGAAATGGAACTGGACGACGACCTTGAACTGGCTGACTACGAAGCCAACTTCCGCCGCATGTTCGGCGACGAGCGCATGGACGCGGCGATCGGCTCGGTCAACGGCAGCGTGCGTTTCCATGGTCTGACGCCGACCAGCATGAAGCTCGAAGGGCTGGATCGTCATCTGCGTCTGATCGACAGTTACAAGAAGCTGCATGCGGCACGGGCTAATGCGGCGGCGTTGAATCGCTAATAGCAAACGTTCACTTGCGCTGAGTAAATCTGTAGTGAGGGGATTTATCCCCGATGGCGCGCGGAGCGGGCTCAGCTTCTTCAACCAATCAAGAGGCGGACTGCTGCGCAGTCCATCGGGGATAAATCCCCTCACCACAAGTGAGTATTGTGGGAACATGGAGAACAAGGATGGAAGAGAAGGTCATCAAGTCGAAGCTGGTCAACTTTCTGGTGGCTGACGTCGAAGTGGACTACGAAGGCGTCGGAGATTTCTACGATGTCGCCGGCAGTGGCAATGTCGGCGCGCTGGCCGATGTGCTGGAGGGTTTCCAGGAGGTTTACGGCGGGCTGTGGGTCGGCGGCAAAATGACTCTGACGAACGCCGCCGTGTACTTGAACGCCAACGCCATGAACCGCCTGGTTCAGGACGGCACACTGGACATCAGAGTGCCGCTGGGGATGATCCGCAAGGTCACTCTTGAAGGTGGCTTCATCACTAAAATCGTCTGTCTAGACACCGATGCCGGCAGTCTTCTGTTCCGCTGCTTTGGCGCAAAAGACATTGTTGCGTTGATCGAGAAGTCGATCCAGCCACGGGTTTCGACGGCGGTGCTCAAGCGCGGGGCCTAGTTAAGTCCTGATGTAATGCGCCAATCCCGCATCCATCCCATAACCTGTGGGAGCTGGCTTGCCAGCGATGGGGCCGCATCGATCAGCATGAATTTTGGCTCCGTCAGCGCTTGCACTGCGCCTGCACCACCTGGCAAGTATTCGGCGTCCCCCCGGAACGGCTCGCATAACGCATGCAGTTATTCATCGATTTCTTGCGCGCCATGCTCAAGGTATCGCCCCAGGCCAGGCCACCTTCGCCGGAGGTGGGCACGGCTTTGGCGTAGCAGTTCGAGCCGTTGGTGGCGTAACGTTTGCTCGAACAGCCGGCGGTCAGCGCCACGCCGGTGGCGAGCAGGGCGAGCAGCAGCCATGAGATGCATTGGCGTGGGTTGATTGTGTTCATCCAGGTTCCTCGTTGAGTCGGGCGCTGCAATCGCCTCGCTGACAGGCGTTGGGCATTATCCCGCAATCGACATAAGGAAGCGTCCCCCATGAGCACAGCCACGCTCCACCTGATGTGCGGCAAGATCGCCTCGGGCAAATCCACGCTGGCCACGTCACTGGCTGAGGAACACGGCGCGATTGTGCTGAGCGAAGATCAGTGGCTGTCGCGGCTGTATCCAGAGCAGATCAAATCCGTGGCGGATTACGTCAGATACGCGCGGCAGATTCGCGGAGTGCTCGGGCCTTTGGTGAACGATTTGCTGGCGGCGGGAGTGAGTGTGGTGCTGGATTTTCCGGCCAACACCGTGGCGGATCGGCAGTGGCTGCGGGGGCTGGCGGACAGTGCGCGAGTGCAGCATCGCCTGCATTATCTCGAAGTCGATGACACGACCTGCCGCGCCCGGCTACATGCGCGCAACGCTCTGGCCGAGCATGAGTTTGCGGCATCGGACGCCGAATTTGATTTGATCACGCGGTACTTCCAGGTACCGGAAGCGGGCGAGGGACTGGAAATCGTCACGCACCGCCATCCCCTGTAGGAGTGAGCCTGCTCGCGATGAGTCCCTATCAGCCCCCATCACTCGACCTGATGGCCCGCATGTCCCATCAGGCCGGCAGCCACAACCATTTCCACCGCCTGATCCACCGCGAGGCTCGCAGTGTCGAGACGCAGCACCGGTTGCCTCCAGACTTCATATTCATGATTCAAAACAGAAGACCAACCCGGAGGCGTCAGCCCCGCGATATCTGATTGCCGATGCTCCACCCGCCGACGATGCTCCTGTTGATCCGGGCAAACCACTTCAACGTTGAGCAACCGCACACCCGAACGAGCCGCAACGTCGGCCCAAGCTTGCCGGCTCTCAGCCACCGGATTCACGCAATCAACCACGACACTGTGGCCGGGACGCAGGTTGTTCATGGCCAGCTCGTTGGCGATCTGGTAACCGCTGCTGCCAACGTCATCCGCCAGAACCCCGGCGTTGCGCAGGGCCTGTTCGATGGAATCGATACGCAGGCAAGTCGCATCCAGGCGGGAGGCGAGCAATTTGGCGATGGTGGTCTTGCCGGTTCCTGGCAGGCCGCTGAACACAATTAGCATTGGCACTCCTTGCTCGCGTAAGTGATGGAAAGGAATTATGGACGGGATGGCCTTCAATCGAAAATTCCATTCCAACAGGAGGACCCTGTAGGAGCTGCCGCAGGCTGCGATCTTTTGCTTTTTCAAGATCAAAAGATCGCAGCCTTCGGCAGCTCCTACACGGGATTATCACCCACTCATACGGCCCGAAAACGCAGCCCACCTCCTTAAACGCGTTTAAATTACACAACCCGTTACGCCATAACGGCTACACCGCCTTGCGCCGTTACCTACGCATACTCCAGAATCCGCCGGCATACGTGCTATCGGGGCGGGCTATATCGTTTCCTCGTCACTGCAAAACAGTGATCGGGTTTGGTAGCCCGCTTCTTGATAGCCGTATGACGTCACTTTTGCTGTCTCTGTTTGGAGGCTCAGCTTTTATGGTGACCATGCGTGGGGCTCATTCGTGAGCGCCGGGTTAGCTATCTTGACCGGTCTACCAACCCGCGCGTGGCCGCCACCCTTCGTTTGGTAGCGAGAGTGACGGCTCTTTATTCATTCAAGGTAGAGAGTCATCTATGTTCAAAGTAACGCCAAACCCACCGGACGCCGATCCGATCCCGTACGACCCAGCGCTTGAACCTCAAAGGATAAAAGAGGCGACAGACCGCGCGATCAACTTCTATCTCAACCCCGGTTCACTGAAGCTGACAATCCCCTCCCGCAAGAACAACAAAATCTTCCTCGTCGACCCCTCCGTAGACGAAGAAACCCTGCTCCTCGAAGCCTGCGAATCGCTAGCCGCTGCCAGTGACATGGCGCGTGATATCGGCGATGTCGTCGACCACTCTCAGCGTCGGGCCATGCTGATGCTGCATCAGGTGATCATGCTGAGTGAGCTGATGGTCAATCGAGTCCTCGACGGGCGCCGCTTGCCGAACTAATTGCGGTTACATCCACGGTGCATTGCGAACGCCCTGTAGGAGCTGCCGCAGGCTGCGATCTTTTGATTTTGTTTTTTATGACCAAGAGCAGATCAAAAGATCGCAGCCTGCGGCAGCTCCTACAGGTGGCGATTCGTTTTGTGGTTCTTTGAGTGCCTAGCGGGGCGCTTGCTGGAGATTCAGTTGATGTCCGAAACCACAGATATTCCGCCGGTGACAGATCCGGCGTCGCCCTATGAATCATTTGATTCAAAAAAGCTTCACGCCGCGGCAGAGCGGGCGCTCGATCATTATCTTGTGCCTGAGAAGATCATGGCCACGCCTTACAGCCCCAGCGCTTTGTTCATGGTCAACCCGCAATCCGATACCGAAACCTTGCTGGTCAATGCTTGCGAGTCGTTGGCTTCGGCGACGGTGATGCTGGGTGATTTTGCCGGGATGCTGGAAGGGCCGAATCGCCATACGTTGTTGGGGATTGCCCAAGTGGTGATGTTGGGGGAGTTGGCGGTCAACAAGGCGCTGGACAACGTCGAAGTAAAGGCCCCGTCCTAGAGGGGGGGCAAGTCACTTGGTGGCGGAATGAAATGGGGACGGCGTGTGCAGTCCGCCATCGAAATCAGCGTGTCGATCAAATAGGATGCTCAAGGCTTAATGGATCTTCTCAACTAAGGATATGTGGTTTATGGAATCTGCTTTTGCGCAAGTCACCGAGCGTCTGCACAACCGCCGCTTCTGCGTGGCGAACAACGCTAAGGGGTTGTCAGATGCACGCACGGTTTTTGACTACTTCGTCGAAGGCGCGGCGGTTTGGGGGACTTATGCGGGCGGGCATATACGCATGGGCAATCAGGTCGGCCGGGTGACCGGGGCTGACAGTATCGAGCTGCTTTATCAGTGCATCACCACGGATGGAGAAATTCGCGCAGGCTGGTCGCGCGGGGTGGTGGGGATGGATGAGGCGGGGCGAACGACGCTAAGGTTTGTGTGGGGTTGGTTGTCAGGAGCCGAGGGCGGCGGGGAGTCGAGTTATGTTGAGGTGGTCGATTAGCGATGGGACATCCTGTGACGCTCGCCTGCTGCTCGGCGCTAATCTTTCAATGCAAGGATGACTATGTCTGTAGATCTTGATGAGTTACTGGTACGTGTCACCGATGAGCAATCGTTCATCGAGTTCGTCGCGGCGCTGAGTGCTGATTTCTCCCAAGAGCGGGCGCGCGCAAAGACCACGCCGTCGTCTCATGAAGCGAGTGCGTCGGGTTGGGAAAATGGGGCGGTCGATACGTTTCTTGATGCGGCGGCTGCCTGGGCTATGGCGACTTCGAGGATTACTCACGCGGATGCTGCCGTTTCGAATGTCTGGCAACGGTGTGCGGAGATTCTGTTGGCTGGGAAGTTTTATGAATGAACGGTGTACTTCAGTGAGTTCACGCTCAAGCGTTCGGTTCAACTCCTTCCGGTGAGATTGTTTGGTCCTAATTCAAAGGACGACAAAGTCAAGTCTGCGGGGGGAATGCTCGTTGTTTTTACACAGCCAGTGCCGAGAAGTAATGTCAGGTAAATGACGCTGCGATGTAGATTCATTGGCCAAAAAATTGGACATGCTTTTTGGATGCACCACTGTAGCTTTACTGGAGCTTTGGCAAAGGGAAAGGCTCGCCTCTTCGCAGCCCATCGGGACGGTGAGATGTTTCGCTAATCCCCTTACCACAGGGATTTGGATTGGTGGGGAAGAAAGTGGATTTCGGACAGTAAAACTCTCAAGGGTTTGGCGCATCCTGGATGGTTAGGACGGCGTACTGCCTTGGGCGGAGTCAGCGCAGATCAAGAAGTCGACGCGGCGAAAAGATAAAGCCGCTTCGCAAAGCGTACAAGCCAGCCAATTCCGCAAGATTTGTAGGCAAATGCGCTGAGATTTGTAGTTTTGATTTAGAGCGTGGCTGTTGTTGGTTTTGAACCGAAATCCGTGCTGGCGGCGCTAGCATCCCAGGCCCCCATCACCTGCGTAATCGCCGCATCAATGCTTTCCAGTGGCATATCGTCCCGAGCGAGGATGGAAATCCCCTGCAGAAAGCTGTCGAACACGGTCGCCATGACAACGGCATTTGTGTCGTCCGCTAGCAACCCCTCACTCACGCCACGCTCAACACACGCCAAAATCCCCGCCCGGGTACGCGCGCGCGATTGCGTAAGCGCCTCCACCACACCGGCATTCTCCGGACTCGGCGCACTCATTACGCCGAGGGTCACCATGCATCCCTTGGGGTGGCCGTCGTCACACTGCATCCGTGCGGACTGGCGCAAAGCGGTTTCGATGGCCTGGCGCGGTGGCAGGGTTTTGTCCCACAGGCATTCGGTGACCTGGGCGTAGGTTGCCAGGTAACGCTGCACGCATTCGTCGAACAGGGCTTCCTTGGAGCCGAACGCGGCGTAGAAGCTCGGCGCGGAGATGCCGCCGCCCAGTTCGGCCTTCAGCAGGGCGAGGGAGGTTGAGTCGTAGCCGTGTTGCCAGAACAGTTGCATGGCCTGATCGACGGCGTCGTCGCGGTCGAAAGCGCGGGGGCGGCCCATTCTTGCCATGTCGGAACTCCTCGAAAAGATAACTTGGATACTAATCGATACATAAGTCGTTGACAACGCGCGACGCTTGCGGCCAGTATTTTATATCGATCGGTATCTAAGTCTGAATTTCTCTGCTCAAGGAGCTTCCCGTGACACCTTCAATCACTTTATCGGCCGCGCCCAAACGCTTGCCTGTCGGCGCGTTGCTGGCGCTGGCGATGACCGGATTCATCTGCATCGTCACCGAAACCTTGCCCGCCGGGCTGCTGCCGCTGATCAGCGCGGGTCTGGAGATTTCGCCGTCGATGGCCGGGCAGATGGTCACTGCTTATGCGCTGGGTTCGGTGCTGGCGGTGATTCCCATGACCATCGCGACGCGCGGCTGGCGCCGACGCAATGTGTTGCTGCTGACGGTGGTGGGTTTTCTGCTGTTCAACTCGATCACGGCGCTGTCGTCGCACTATGGGGTGACGCTGGTGGCGCGGTTTTTTGCAGGGGTGTCGGCGGGGTTGGCCTGGAGTCTGCTGGCCGGTTACGCGCGGCGAATGGTCGAGCCCGAGCAACAGGGCAAGGCACTGGCGCTGGCCATGGTCGGTACGCCGATTGCCCTGTCGCTGGGGGTGCCGCTCGGGACCTGGCTGGGCAACCTCGTGGGCTGGCGCACGACGTTCGGCATCATGTCGGGCATGACGTTGATCTTGATCGTCTGGGTGCTGGTGAAAGTGCCGGACTATCCGCCGCAACCTGCGCACCAGCGCATGTCGCTGCGCAGCGTATTGACGACGCCGGGTGTGCGGCCGGTGCTGGCGGTAGTGATTAGTTGGATGCTGGCGCACAACATTCTCTACACCTACATCGCGCCGTTCGTGGCACCGGCAGGGCTGCAGGATCGGGTGGATCTGGTGTTGCTGGTATTCGGAATCGCTGCGCTGGCGGGGATCTGGCTAACCGCGAAACTGGTGGAGCCGCTGCTGCGTAAAACGGTATTGATGAGTCTTGCGACGTTTGCCGCAGTCTGCGTGGTGCTGGGTTTGCTCGGGCGTGTGCCGGAGGTGATCTACCTTGGCGTAGCGGTGTGGGGACTGACGTTCGGCGGCGCGGCGACCTTATTGCAAACGGCCTTGGCGGATGCGGCGGGTGACGGCGCCGATGTCGCGTTGTCGCTGAACGTGGTGGCGTGGAACAGCGCGATTGCCGGCAGCGGCGTGGTGGGTGGCGTGTTGCTGGATCGATGGGGTGTTGCGGCGTTTCCCTGGGCGATGGTGCTGCTGGTCGGCGCGAGTTTCACGATTGCGTGGTGGGCGCGGGGGCATGGCTTCCGGCCGGGGGCGCGTGGGGGGCGTTAGGCTCCAGTAATGCGTTGGCTGGGCTGGCGTTTTCGCGAGCAAGCCCGCTCCCACAGGTTTTGTGTCGGACACAGATGTTGTGAACACCGAAAAACCACTGTGGGAGCGGGCTTGCTCGCGAATGGGGCACCCACGGTGTGTGGATTTATTCATCACTCTTTTGGACACAGTGTTTGTCCAGCCCGCCGATTTTTACCCCGCGCCTCACCCCCTAACATCGTCTGCAACCCGTGACCCAGCACGGTTCCCCACAAGACGGTGAACATCATGAAACTTGCAAAAATCGCTCTTCTTCTGGCCCTTGGCGGTATCGGCGCGCAAGCTTTTGCGGCGGACGAAACCGCTCAGGTCGAGGCCTATAACGCTTCAGCTAAACCGGACATCGCCCATGTGGTTTCGATTACCGATGCGGCCAACCAGTGCGGTCCGGTGCCGGTGCAGATGACTTATGAAGATTCGACCGGTGCGCGGCATGTCGTGCAATACCAGGTGATGGGCAGCGGTTGTTCCAACGGTTGATGCCTGCGCAGAGGCTGGAGGGTCGACACTCCAGGTCTGCGGCATCAAGCGCTGGCACGCTCCCCGGCGCCGGCCATGGCTTCATCGGACGCCAGCAATTGCGGGATGGCGGTTTTCAGAAACTCCACCCAAGTCTTGATCTTCGCGTCCACAAATTTGCGTGACGGATAGATCGCAAACAGGTTGTATTCCTCCAGGCGGTATTTCGGCAGAACCCGCACCAACGTTCCTCCCACCAATCCTTCGACAGCGGAGGCCAGCGGCTGAATGCCGATGCCCATGCCATTTCTGATCGCCGTGGCCATGCCGTCGGCGGTGTTGATATGGAAGGGCGAGTCGGGGATGTTCTGCGTTTGCATGCCTTGTGGCCCGTCGAACACCCAGTTTTCCGCGGGCATCACCGTGTTGACGATACGCAGGCAGTCATGCGCGGCGAGGTCGGCGGGTGTGGCGGGGTGGCCGCGTCTGGCCAGGTACGATGGCGCGGCGCAGAGGATGCTGTAAGTGCTGCCCAGACGCTGCGCGACGAAGCCGGAATCGGGCAGGTCGCGGGCGAGGACGATCGACATGTCGTAGCCTTCTTCGAGCAGGTCGGGCAGGCGATTGCTCAGGGTCAGGTCGAACATCACCGTCGGGTGAATCTCGCGGTAGCGGGCGATGGCGTTGATCACGTAGTGGTTGCCGATAGCGGCCATGGCGTGGATCTTCAGGCGCCCGACCGGCAGGGTCTGGGCGGTGCCGGCTTCTTCATCGGCTTCGCGCAGGTCATCGAGGATTTTTTCGGCGCGCTGCAAATAACGCATGCCTGCTTCGGTCAGGGCGAGGCGGCGGGTGGTGCGGTTAATCAGGCGCGTGTGCAGCCGGGCTTCGAGGCTGGAGACGGCTTTGGACACGTTGGTCGTGGTGGTGTCGAGCACCTCGGCCGCCGCGGTGAAGCTGCCGCTCTGGGCGACGGCGACGAAACAGCGCAGGGTCTGAATAACGTCCATCGTGGCGTGGTCTCTGTGGATCGGGCAGCCATTCTAGGGTTTGCCGTGGGGGGAGATGCAAATGTTTGCGAACGAGGGCGGGCGCATGGCGGGTGAAGGGCTTGAAGACATTCTGGCGCCGGGGCTTTCCGTGGTGTTCTGCGGAATCAATCCGGGATTGCTCGCGGCGGCGCAAGGGCATCATTTTGCAGGGCGTGGCAATCGCTTCTGGCGCACCTTGCACCTGGCCGGGTTCACCCCGCATGAGCTGCGGGCAGAGGATGATCGCAGCCTCATGCAATTCGGCTGCGGATTGACAGCGGTGGTCGAGCGACCGACGGCGCGGGCGGATCAGTTGGCAGCGCATGAATTTGCCGCAGCGGCTATGGGCTTTGACCAGAAGATCAGCCGCTATGCGCCGCGTTATGTGGCGTTTCTTGGCAAGGCTGGGTATGCCGCGTTGTCGGGGCAGAAAGTCGTGGCATGGGGGGCGCAGGAAGAGACCTTTAGCGGCGCGCAGGTGTGGGTGTTGCCGAATCCGAGCGGGCGCAATCGCGCGTTCTCTCTTGAACAACTGGTAGCGGCGTATCGAGCATTGCATGCGGCATTGATCGCTCACGGGTAAAGGCATGCGACCGGTTTTTTCTGGGTGACGAGCCCTTTTCAAGAGGGCAGCAGGGGCGATGCGCAGTCCTTGAAAGCCCCGATTCACCAGTCAATTGCATTCGATTTGCCGCAGTGAATCCCGGCGCCCGCCATGCTCCAGAAATAACTGGCTGTTTTAAAACAAATTTTTTTGCACTCGGGGCTTCCCAGTTCGGGAAAAGGTTGGTAAATTGCGGCCCATTCTCGCAGAGCTTGTTACAGAGTTTGAGATACAGGGGCGTCGCCAAGCGGTAAGGCAGCAGGTTTTGATCCTGCCATGCGTTGGTTCGAATCCAGCCGCCCCTGCCATATTCAGAAAAAACGCCAGTCCGAAAGGGCTGGCGTTTTTTTATGCGCGCGATTTGGCGCTGGCCGCGATGCTGGCCTGAGCCGCAGCGGAGGACTGTTGTAAACTGCCCCGCGACAAGCCCGGCAGGTTGCTCGCCGGCGACCCTCACGCTCTGCAGACAAGAGACTTACATGGCCAATCAAGACCTCAGCTTCACCCCTGATCCGGACGCGGATTCGATTTCCTCCGACGTGGTCGGTTTCAACGGCATTCTGGTGTCGACCCAGATCCCGACCCACGCCGACGGCAGCCTGGAGCTGGGCGACATCACCCTGCAAAGCGAATGCACCCTGCAGGCGTTGAAAGTGGCGCTGGAGCGGGCGGGCAGTTCGATGGATCGTGTGATGCACCTGACCATCTACCTCACCGACATGGCCGATCGCGCGGCGTTCAACGAGGTCTACAAGCGCTTCTTCGCCAAGCCATGGCCAGTGCGCGCCGCCGTGGGCGTGGCCTCGCTGGCGGTTGAAGGCATGCGCGTGGAAGTCACCGCGATGGCGGCCAAGGCCTGAAGCAACACCGCCTACCCTGTAGGAGCTGCGGCACGCTGCGATCTTTTGACTTTGCTTCGGAAGATCAAAAGATCGCAGCCTGCGGCAGCTCCTACAAAAGCAGATCGAGCTGCCACTTGGCAGCACAGGCGTGCCGCCCGGGCGTTTCGCAGCTACAATGCGCGCCTTAACCGTGACCGCCTGATTAAAAAAACTATGTCCTTGCCCAAGCATCACCTGGAACTGCTCAGCCCCGCCCGTGACGTGGCGATTGCCCGTGAAGCCATCCTGCACGGCGCCGACGCCGTGTACATCGGTGGCCCGAGCTTCGGCGCGCGCCATAACGCCTGCAACGAGGTGAGCGAAATCGCCGAGCTGGTGGAGTTTGCCCGGCGTTATCACGCGCGCATTTTCACCACCATCAACACCATCCTGCACGACAACGAACTGGAGCCGGCGCGCAAGCTGATCCACCAGTTGTACGACGCTGGTGTCGATGCGCTGATCGTCCAGGACCTGGGCGTGATGGAACTGGACATTCCGCCGATCGAGCTGCATGCCAGTACCCAGACCGACATCCGCACCCTGGAGCGGGCGAAGTTCCTCGATCAGGCCGGTTTCTCGCAACTGGTGCTGGCCCGTGAGCTGAACCTGCAGGAAATCCGCGCCATCGCCGACGAAACCGATGCCGCCATCGAATTTTTCATCCACGGGGCGTTGTGCGTGGCGTTCTCCGGGCAGTGCAATATCTCCCATGCGCAGACCGGGCGCAGCGCCAACCGAGGCGACTGCTCGCAGGCCTGCCGTTTGCCGTACACCCTGAAAGACGAAAAGGGCGGGGTGATCGCCTACGAAAAACACCTGCTGTCGATGAAGGACAACAACCAGAGCGCCAACATCCGCGCGCTGGTCGAGGCCGGTGTGCGCTCGTTCAAGATCGAAGGTCGCTACAAGGACATGGGCTATGTGAAGAACATCACCGCCTATTACCGCCAGCGCCTCGACGATGTGCTCGAAGACCGCCCGGACCTGGCCCGCGCCTCCAGCGGCCGCACCGCGCATTTCTTCCTGCCGGACCCGGAAAAGACCTTCCACCGCGGCAGCACCGACTATTTCGTCACCGATCGCAAGATCGACATCGGCGCATTCGACTCGCCAACCTTCACCGGCCTGCCGGTGGGCACCGTGGAGAAAGTCGGCAAGCGTGACATGCAGGTAGTGACCCACGAGCCGCTGTCCAATGGCGATGGTCTCAACGTGCTGGTCAAGCGTGAAGTGGTGGGTTTCCGCGCCAACATCGCCGAGCCGAAAGGCGAGTTCGAAGAAGACGGCGAGAAGCGCTATCGCTACCGCGTCGAGCCGAACGAGATGCCGGAAGGCCTGTACAAACTGCGCCCGAACCATCCGCTGAACCGCAACCTCGACCACAACTGGCAACAGGCGCTGCAAAAGACTTCCGCCGAGCGCCGCGTGGCCCTGAGCTGGGTCGCGCGTCTGCGTGAAGAACAACTGGAAGTCACTGCCACCAGTGAAGAGGGCATCAGTGCCAGCGTCACTCTGAACGGTCCGTTCGGTGTCGCCAACAAGCCGGAGCAGGCGCTGGAGCAATTGCACGATCTGCTCGGTCAGCTCGGCACCACCCAGTACCACGCCACCGACATCAAGCTTGATGCGCCGCAGGCGTTCTTCATCCCGAACTCGCAGCTCAAGGCCTTGCGCCGGGAAGTGATCGAAGCGCTGACCGCCGCCCGTGTCGCAGCGCACCCGCGTGGCAGCCGCAAGGCCGAAACCACGCCGCCGCCGGTGTACCCGGAGTCGCACCTGACGTTCCTCGCCAACGTTTACAACCAGAAGGCCCGCGACTTCTATCACCGTCACGGCGTGAAGCTGATCGATGCGGCGTACGAGGCCCACGAAGAAGCCGGTGAAGTGCCGGTGATGATCACCAAGCACTGCCTGCGCTTCTCGTTCAACCTGTGCCCGAAACAGGCCAAGGGCGTGACCGGCGTACGCACCAAGGTCGCGCCGATGCAGCTGATTCATGGCGACGAAGTGCTGACCCTGAAGTTCGACTGCAAACCGTGCGAGATGCACATCATCGGCAAGATGAAAGGTCACATCCTCAACATGCCGCAGCCGGGCAGCGTGGTCGGCCACATCAGCCCCGAAGACCTGCTGAAAACCATCCCCCGCGCGCCACACTGAGTCACGGGCGGGCGTGGCGCTACGCCGTCACGCTTGCTCGGGTTCGCGCTCCGCCAGATCTTCGAGCAGGTCGGCTGACGGCACAAAGAACAGCCCTCCGGTGACCGCCGTGCTGAAATCCAGCAGGCGGTCATAGTTGCCGACGGGTTTGCCGACAAACATGTTCTCCAGCATTTGCTCGATCGGTTCCGGCGAGCGCGCGTAGCCGATGAAGTAGGTGCCGAATTCGCCAGCCCCCGGGCGGCCGAACGGCATGTTGTCGCGCAGGATCTTCTGCTCCTGGCCGTCCTTGGTGATGGTGGTCAGGGCGCTGTGGGAGTTGCTCGGCTTCACTTCTTCCGCGAGTTCGATGTCGGCCAGTTTGGTCCGGCCGATCACCTTTTCCTGGGCTTCGACGCTCAGCGCATTCCACGCCTCCATTTTGTGCAGGTACTTCTGCACCAGCACATAGCTGCCGGATTCGAACGCCGGGTCTTCATTGCCGACCAGGGTGAAGTGGTCCGCTTTGCGCCCCACCGGGTTCTCGGTGCCATCGACAAAACCGATGATGCTGCGCATGTCGAAATAGCGGAAACCCTGCACCTCATCCACCACGGTGATCGCGCCATTGAGCGCGCTGCACAACTGCGTCGCCAGTTCGAAACACAGATCCATCTGGTCGGCACGGATGTGCAGCAGAATGTCGCCCGGGGTCGCCACGGCGCGGCGGCCCTCGACCCCGAACTCACGGAACGGATGCAGTGATGCCGGGCGCGGGCTGCCGAACAGCGCGTCCCAGGCGCTGGCGCTGAAACCACAGATGCACGACAGGTTGCCGTTGGGCACGCGCTTGCCGACCGAGCGGGTGAGGGCGGCGATGTCGCCGCACCAGCCGCGCACCTGGCTGGCGGCATCGCTGCCGGGCATCAGCGTGGCGACGATGAAGATCGCGCTGCTGGTGATGGGGTTGCAGATCGCTTGCGGTTCGGGGGTATCCATTGCTGAAGTCATCGTCGGTTCCATAGGCGCGGGGCTGAGGTCGAGCGCCATTATGAAAGCAAAAACGCTTTGTCGATATCTCAGAAACGGTCCAGTCGATAGGCCTGCAGTGACGGCAAGTCAGAACAGGTTCCCGGCGCGTCCAGCTGCGCAATCATTTCCGCCGTCACCGCCGCCTGGGTCAGCCCCAAATGCTGGTGACCGAAAGCGAGCAGCACCTTGCCGTCGCAGACCTTGTCGATGATCGGCAGCGAGTCCGGCAGCGATGGGCGAAAGCCCATCCACGGGGTTGCGTCTTCGGCGTTCAGCTCATGGCGGAATAAACCCTTGCTCAAGCGATGCAACTGCCAGGCGCGCTCCATGAACGGTGGGCGCTGCAGACCGGCGAACTCGACCGTCCCGGCCAGGCGCAAGCCGCCGGCCATCGGCGTCATGATGAACTTGCGCTCCAGCGAGGTGACGGCGAACGGCAAGCGCTCATGCTCGTGCGGCAGCATCAGGTGATAACCGCGTTCGGTGTCCAGCGGCACCTGTTTACCGGTCAGCGCGGCGGTGAGTTTTGCCGAATGTGCACCGCAGGCGATCAACACCTTACGCGCAGTGATGCGGCCCTGATCGGTGATCAGCGCCACGCCGTGTTCCTGCAACTGAACGTCCTGAACCTCCTGCTGGAGAAACTGCACACCGGCCGCTTTCGCCGCGTTCACCAGTTCACACACCAGCCGATACGGGTCGAGAAAATGCCCGGTGCGCGGGAAAAACAGGCCACCCTGAATCTGCGCGCTGAGTTGCGGCGCGCTGCGGTGCACGGTGCTGGCCGACCAGAAATCCACCGGCACCTGTTGCTGCCGCATGCGTGCCTGCAAGGCGTCGATGGCTGGCCGCGATTCGCCGCGTTCGAACACCAGCAGCGAGCCGTCTGCCTTGAGCAGATCAGTCTGGCCGATGCTCTGCAGCAAGCGATTCCACGCGGCGAAGCTGCTTTCGTTGAGCGCGCGCAGGCCGGCGATGGTGCGCTGGAACGGCGCCGGGCGCAGGTTCAGCAGCAAGCGGGTGAACCACGGCACCGCGCGCGGCATGTATCGCCAGTCGAGGCGCAGCGGCCCCATCGGGTCCATCAGCATCGCCGGCAGGCGCTTGAGGATCGACGCGTCGGCAATCGGAAACACCTGCTCGGTGGCCAGGTGCCCGGCATTGCCGAACGAGGCGCCGTGGCCCGGCGGTTGACGGTCGATGACCAGCACCCGACGGCCCTGACGCGCCAGTTGCAGGGCGCAGGCGACGCCGATGATGCCGGCGCCGACCACCGCGATGTCGGCGTTGTCCGCTGTGAGGATGTCGGACATGGTTCAGGCTTCCCTTTGACCATCGAGCAAGCGCCGCAAGTGCAGCGGATTGGCTTGTTGCAATGCCGACGGCAACAGACTGTCGGGAAAGTCCTGATAGCACACCGGGCGCAGGAAACGCTGGATCGCCGCCGTGCCCACCGAGGTGCTGCGCGAGTCCGAGGTGGCCGGGAACGGCCCGCCGTGGACCATCGCGTCGCACACTTCCACTCCGGTCGGCCAGCCATTGACCAGCAAGCGTCCGGCCTTGCGCTCCAGGGTCGGCAACAAGCTTCGGGCGAGATCCAGATCGGCGTCATCCAGGTGCAGGGTGGCGGTCAACTGGCCTTCGAGATGTTCGCAAACCTGACGGATTTCATCTTCAGTTTCGCACTGCACGATCAATGAGGCCGCGCCGAAAATTTCCCCTTGCAGGCGTGGGTCGGCGAGGAAGTCCCCCGCCTGAGTGGTGAACAACTGCGTCTGACATTGGTTCGGCCCTTCAGCGGCGAGGCCACTGGCCACGCACTGCGCTTGCGGATGCTCGGCCAGCGCGGCGACGCCGCTGACATAGGCACGGTAGATCCCCGGCGTGAGCATGGTTTGTGCCGGGCTGCGCTGGACATGCTCGGCCGCCGCCGCGATGAAACGCTGCAGTGCCGGTCCTTGCCGGGCAATGACCAAGCCGGGATTGGTGCAGAACTGCCCGGCGCCCTGGGTCAGCGAGGCGACAAAACCCTGCGCCAGCGCTTCACCCCGTGCGGCAAGCGCTGCGGGGAACAGCAGCACCGGATTGATCGAACTCATTTCCGCGTACAGCGGAATCGGCTCGGGCCGCGCCTGCACGGCTTGGCTCAGGGCGAGACCGCCACTGCGCGAACCGGTGAAGCCCACGGCCTTGACGCGCCAGTCGCTGACCAATGCAATACCCACTTCGTTGCCGGAACCAAACAGCAGCGAGAACACGCCCGCAGGCAAACCCGACTTATTCACTGCGCGACTCAGCGCCTGGCCGACCAGTTCGCTGGTGCCGGGATGCGCGCTGTGCGCCTTGACGATCACCGGGCAACCGGCAGCCAGTGCCGACGCGGTATCACCGCCGGCCACAGAGAATGCCAAGGGAAAGTTGCTGGCGCCGAACACCGCCACCGGCCCCAGTGCAATCTGCCGCTGACGAAGGTCCGCACGCGCCGCAGGTTGCCGTTCAGGCTGCGCGGGGTCGACGCGCACGTCGAGCCATTCACCGGCGCGCACGGTGCGGGCGAAGGTGCGCAGTTGCCCGCAGGTACGCCCGCGCTCACCTTGAATCCGCGCGCGCGGCAGGCCGCTTTCGGCTACGGCGCGGTCAATCAATTCATCGCCGAGGGCTTCGATCTCGGCGGCAATGCGTTCGAGGAATTCGGCGCGAGCGCTCAGCGACGTATCGCGATAACGGTCAAACGCTTGCCACGCCAGATCGCAGGCCTGTTCGACCTGCTCAGCGCTGGCGCCGGCATAGGCCGGTTCCAGTGCGGCATCGGTGGCGGGGTTGATCGCGCGGATCGTTTCATGGCTGCCGGCGATGGCTTGGCCGCCGATCAACATGTGGCCTGTCAGAGTCATGGCGCTTCCTGATAATTCGAGTGAAGCCCCGGCGGCGGGTGCCGGGGCAGGGCCAGCGGTCAGGCGACGTTGTGTTCGGCGGACCAGTTTTTGTACCACTGGCGGAACAGCGCGTACTGCGCCTCGGCGTAGCGGCGCTGGGCGTCGCTCAGAACATCGGTTTCGTTGAAATGCAGCGCGTACTCGCGGTCGCCGTTGAGCACCATCAAGTGCTTGTAATACAGCACCAGATCGCAGCCTTCATCGAACGACGACAGCACCGCCAGCGCCGCTTCCAGCTCGCGCGCCAGACGCCGGGCCTTGGCGTCGCCCTTGGCCGCCTGCTTGCTCAGCGCCACCAATTGCAGGACTTCGCGGGGCAGGGCGTTGCCGATGCCGGTGATCGCGCCGGTGGCGTTGCAGTTGACGAAACCGTGCACCACTTGCGTATCGACGCCAACCATCAGCGTCACCGCATCGTCTTGCGAGGTGATGTTCTCGGCGGCGTAACGCAAGTCGGCGGCGCCACCGAACTCCTTGAAACCGATCAGGTTCGGGTAGTCGCGGCGCAGCTCGAAGAACAGCTCGGCGCGGGTGGCGAAGCCGTAATAAGGACTGTTGTAAATCACCGCCGGCAGGTTCGGCGCGGCTTGCAGAATGGCGGCGAAGTGGGCTTTCTGCGCGGTCGCCGAGGCACCACGGGACAGCACGCGCGGAATCACCATCAGGCCATGCGCGCCGACTTTCGCCGCATGCGCCGCATGGGCCACTGCTTCACGGCTGTTGACCGCGCCGGTGCCGACGATGGTCGGAACCCCGGCGGCGACAAGCCGCGCCACGCCTTCCTGACGCTCGGCCTCGGTCAGCAGCGGCCAGTCGCCCATCGAACCGCAGTAAACCACCGCACTCATGCCGATATCGATCAGCTCGCGGCCCTTGGCCACCAGCGCGTCGAAGTCCGGCTTGCGCGCGGCGGTGCACGGGGTCATCAGGGCCGGAATGCAGCCGGTGAAGATGTTATCGCTCATGGTTGTAGCTCCTCGCATCATTGATTCAGATCGGTTAAAAAACGGGGCAGGTCAGATGCCCCAGGCGAAAGGGTCTTGTTCGTCGATCAGCAGGGTGGCGTCGGCGGTCATGTAGGCGCGGCCGGTGATGTACGGGCGCACGCGCTCGCCTTCCCATTCGAAGTGGCCTGTGAACTGGCTGCCGGTGATGCTCGCCTGAGTCCAGATCTGGCCCTCGGCGAGTTTGCCGTCGGCGGCCAGGCAGGCCAGTTTGGCGCTGGTGCCGGTACCGCACGGCGAGCGGTCGTAGGCCTTGCCCGGGCACATGACGAAGTTGCGGCTGTCGGCGTGAGCGTCGTCGGCGAACAGTTCGACGTGATCGATCAGCGCGCCGTTCTCGCCGTGAATGCCTTGGGCTTGCAGCGCCTTGAGCAGCGCCCAGGTGTAATCGGTCAGGGTCTCGACGTTGCTCATCTGCAGGTCGTGGCCGTGATCGGAGACGAGGAAAAACCAGTTGCCGCCCCAAGCGATATCGCCAAGCACGCGGCCGTAACCGGGCACATCCACCGGCACCTGTTGGCGATGGCGGTAGGCGGGCACGTTGCGCAGGGTCACCGTGCCGTCCTCATGCAACGTGGCGCTGACCGGGCCGACCGGGGTGTCGATCTTGTGCTCGCCGGGTTCGATACGGCCCAGGTGCTGCAGCGAGTTGATCAGGCCGATGGTGCCGTGGCCGCACATGCCGAGGTAGCCGGCGTTGTTGAAGAAGATCACCCCGCAGGTGGCGTCCGGCGACACCGGCGCGCAGTACAGCGCGCCAACCAGTACGTCATTGCCGCGCGGTTCCAGCAGGCAGGCGCGGCGCCATTGATCGTGGCCTTCGCGCAAGGCGTGGCGCTTCTCGGCCATGCTGGCGCCGGGCAGTTCGGGGAAACCTTGCATCACCAGCCGCGTGGGTTCGCCGCCGGTGTGGGAGTCGATGATGTGCAGTCGCTTCATGATTGCGTCCCTTGGATAAAAGTCAGGCGTGCGCCGGGCGTTGGCCGCTGACGGTGCGGGTTGAGGATTGCGCGGCTTCGCTTTCGTCGTCTTCGGTTTCCAGGCGAATCAGCTGCGCCGGTACGCCGGTGGCGGCGCCCCAGTAGTAGATGCCCAGCGCGCAAACCGCGACGATCAATGTGTCGAACGGATGGCTGAGCACACCGATACCGCCGAAGCTGCCGAGCTTGGAGAGGACGATGGTCAGCGCGTAGAAGCCGATCAGCCACGCCGACGAGCGCACTTGCTGAGCCAGGTTTAGGTGCGCGGTAGGCACCAGGCGGCCACACAGCAGGTAAATGACGAACATCAGGATTTGCAGACCGAGCAGCCACGACACGGTGCTCCAGCCCGACCAGTAGACGATCAGCGCGGCGATGATGAACGACAGCGGGCCGAGCACGCCCATGCTCTTGACCCGGAACGGGCGCGGCATGTCCGGCGCGTTGCGACGCAGCGCAGCAACGGTCACCGGCGCCACCGCGTAGCTCAAGACCAGCGCAGCGGAGACCACGTTGATCAGCGCTTCCCATGACGGGAACGGCAGGGTCCAGAACACCGACAGGCCAAAGGTCAGCCACAGTGCCGGGCGCGGAATGCCGGATTTTTCATCGATGCGGGTGAAGAGCTTGAAGAAGGTTCCGGTCTGCGCCCAGCCGTAGATCACTCGCGGGGTGGCGTTCATGTAGATGTTGCCGCAGCCGCTGGGTGAGATCACCGCGTCCGCCACCACCAGATACGCCAGCCAGCCGACGCCCAGGGCCAGGGCGATGTCGCGATACGGCAGGGCCAGTTCCTTGGCCACGCCGGCCCAGCCATTGGCGAGCATTTCCGTCGGGATGCCGCCGAGGAATGCGGTTTGCAGCAGCACGTAGATCGCGGTGGAGAGCAGCACCGAGAGGATCAGCGCAATCGGAATCGTGCGTTGCGGATTCTTCACTTCACTGGCCACCGAAATGATCGGCGTCAGGCCCAGATAGGCGAAGATCACCCCGCCGGCCGACACCGCCATTTCGATCCCGGACAGGCCGAACGGAGCAAAGCCATGCACTTGGAAATTCGCCGGTTTGAAGAAGGTGAACAGTACGCCGATCACCAGCAGCGGCACGATGAACTTGAACACGCTGACCAGATTGTTGGCCATGGCGAAGGTTTTCACGCTGCGGTAATTGAGCAGGAAAAACACGCATAGCAGGCCGAATTGCACGAACCAGCCAAGTATTGTCGGATCGCTGGAACCAGCCTTGGTCAGCTCGGGAAACCACGCCGCCGCATATTGTCGCGAGGCGACCACTTCGATCGCCACCAGACTGGAAAACGCGATCAGGGTGATGAAGCCCATCAGGTAGCCGAGCAGCGGCCCGTGGGAATAAACCGGGTAGCGCACCACACCGCCAGCACGGGGTAGTGCGGCGCCCAATTCGCAGTAGACGATGCCCAGCAGCAACACCGCAAAGCCGCCGAGCAGCCAGGAGAAAATCCCTGCGGGACCTGCGATGGCAGACACGTGACTGGCGGCAAACAACCAGCCCGAACCGAAGATCGCCCCCAGCCCGATGAACGTGAGGTCTATCAGTGAAAGTTGTTTCTTGAACTTGCCTTGGCCTGTCATAGCGTCGCCTTCTTGTTGGTTGTTGGAGGGGCGTGCAGTGGCGTTACAGTGAACTCATCGAATGCGGCGCGATTGATGTTTTTTGCCGGCAGCGATGACGAAATCAGCACAATGGCCAACACCAAAGGCCCGGCTCGACAGGCCGTCAGCCATGGGGCAATCTGCGTGCAAATCGGCTGGGAGTAAGAGACATGCCACACAACGCCTTTGCGATCCTCAGCCAGCAAAACGAGGCGAGCCGGCCGCAGACCCTTGATGATTTGCTGGCGGGGATGGCGCTGTTGCTACCGATGCTCGACGTGATTCCCAACGCGGCGATCTTCATCAAGGATCTGCAGGCGCGTTACGTCATGGCCAACCGCACGCTGGTGCAGCGCTGTGGTTTGAAAGACTTGCGGCCATTGCTCGGCAAGACCAGCGCCGAGGTGTTTCCGGCGCAATTGGGCCCGGGCTATACCGAGCAGGATCGACGGGTGCTGGAGGAGGGCTGGGTGCTGGAGGATCAGTTGGAACTGCATCTGTACGGCAGTCGCGAACCGGGCTGGTGCCTGACGCACAAGCGTCCGCTGTACGACCGCGACAACCGGATCATCGGCCTCGCCGGGATTTCCGTGGATTTGCAAACCGCCAGCGAAACCCATCCGGCCTATCAACGGCTGGCGGCAGTGGACGAGTACATTCGGGCGAATTTCAATCGTCGCGTCAGCCTTGGCGAACTGACGCGCATCGCCGGGATTTCCGTGGCGCAACTGGAGCGCTACTGCAAGCGGGTGTTCCATCTGACGCCGCGGCAGATGATCCAGAAAGTCCGTCTGGAGCATGCGCATCGGCTGTTGCACGGCGACTTGCCGATCACTGAAGTAGCGCTGCAGTGCGGTTATACCGACCACAGCGCGTTCACTCGGCAGTTCAAGGCCTCGACCGGGTTTACCCCGCGCGAGTATCGGTTGGCGACGGCGCCGTGAAGGAGTCCGTCAGGCCTTGACCCAACGCTGCCGGCTCCAGGCACTCAGCGAATCCACGCCCAGCACCAGAATCAGCATCGCCAGAATCACCGTACTCGCCTGCGCCTCCTGAAACAGGCTGAGGCTGACATACAGCATCTGCCCCAGTCCGCCGGCACCGACAAAGCCCAGCACACTGGCCATGCGAATGTTGTTTTCCCAGCGGTACAGGCAATAGGCGAGCAACTGCGGGGCGAGGTTGGGCAGGGTGCCGTAGCAGAACGCGAGGAACGGATTGCCGCCCTGCAAGCGAATCCCTTCGGCAGGTTCGGGCGGGGTGTTTTCCAGGGCTTCGGCGAACAGCCGACCGAGCACCCCAGTGGTGTGCAACGCCAGCGCCAGGGTGCCGGCATTCGGCCCGAGGCCGGCGGCGAGTACCATCAACGCCGCCCACACCAGTTCCGGAATCGCCCGCAGACCGTTGAGCAGCAGGCGCGAAGCGCTTTGCAGCGGCCAGCCGAAACGCCCGGCGGCAGGCAGCGCCAAGAGGATGCCGAACAGCGCCGCGAGCAGCGTGCCGAGGGCCGACATGGCGAGGGTTTCCGCTGATCCTTTGAGGATCGCTTGCAGGTGCGTGGCGCTCAGGTCCGGGCTGAAAAAACGCTGCGCGTAGGCGCCCATCTGCTTGAGGCTGGTGCTGCTGCCCAATTCATCGAGGTCGAGTTGCAGATAGCCGAACGAGGCGACCACAGCCGCGCCGATCGCCACCATCAGCAGCAGATTGAGCAGGCGGTTCATGTCAGCCTCCAGCGCAGCAGACGGCTGAGTTGGTCGGCGCCGAGCACCAGCAGCAGGAAGGTCAGCAACATGCTCGCCACTTCACCGCTGGCGAACATGCGCAACGACAAATCGATCTGTTGTCCGAGGCCGCCGGCGCCGACAAAGCCCATCACCACCGAGGCCCGAATCGCGCACTCCCAGCGATAGACCGTGTACGACAAAAGCTCGGCCGCGACATTCGGCAAAATGCCGTAAGCGAAACCTGCGAGCCGACCGCTGCCGGCCTGCATCAAGGCATGCGCCGGACGCTGATCAGTGGACTCGAAAATCTCCGCGTAAACCTTGCCGAGCATGCCGCTGTAGGTGATGGCGATCGCCAGCACACCCGCCGCCGGGCCTAAGCCCACAGCGCGGACGAACAGCAGCGCCCAGACGATTTCCGGCACGCTGCGCAGGAAGATCAGCAGCCCGCGTACCGGCCAACGCAACAAGCGCCCGAGCCGGCTCGGAACGCCGCCGCGTGACGCCGCCGACAGTGACAGTGCGCGACTGGCAAGCAGGCTGGCTGGCACTGCCAGCAGCAAAGCCAAGGCCATGCCCGCGGTGGCGATGGCCAGGGTTTGCAGGGTGGCTTTGAGCAGCAACTGGAGAAATTCGGCGTCGTGCGCCGGTGGCCAGAAGCCCGAGATAAACCGGCCCATCTCGCTCTGGCTGTCACTGTGCAGCAGCACACCGAGGTCCAGTTCGCTGAGCTGAATGCCCGGCCACAGCAAGGCAAGCGCCAACAACGTCAGCAGCAATCGCGGCGCGCTGGCCGGGTCGCGTGAATCGGCCTTCAGCATCGCGGAATCTGCACAATCAGTGGCGCACTGGGCGTTGTCGGGCTTTGCAATTGTTCGTTGGCGTACAGCGCATCAAGCATGTCGCGGCTGACCTGTTCGGCCGGGCTGTCAAAGAGGATCCGGCCGTCGCGCAAACCGATGATTCGCGGAAAGTGCGCGAGGGCCAGCTCCACCGCGTGCAGGCTCGCCACCAGCGTGACGCGATGCGCCTTGGCGTGTTGCGCGAGGATCGACAGCGTGTGCCCGGCCAGCACCGGGTCCATCGCCGAAACGGGTTCATCCGCCAGCAGAATCTCCGGCGCCTGATACAGCACCCGGGCAATGCCCACGCGCTGCAGTTGCCCGCCAGACAATTGCTGACAGTGGGCGAACAGTTTGTCGCCCAGATCCAGCTTCACGAGGGCGGCACGGGCGCCGGGAATGTCCAGTGGATGCAGCAGATTCAACAGGCTTTTGCCCAGGCTCCACTGGCCGAGTTTGCCGGCCAGCACCGCGGTTACCACGCGTTGGCGTGGCGGCAGCGGCGGGGCCTGATGCACCAGACCGATGCGCGCGCGCAGGCGTTGGCGCTGCCGGGCGGAGAGGTGCCAGGGCCGTTCGCCCAGCACCTCGATCTCTCCGCTGCTGGGACGCAACGCGGTGGCCAGCAGGTTCAACAGACTCGACTTGCCGGCCCCGGACGGGCCGATGATTGCCACCTGTTCACCAGCGTCAATCTGCAGATCGACGCCGCGTAGCGCGTCGACCCCGTTGGTGTGGTGCAGGCGAGCTTGTGTGAGGCTCAGGGTCATTTCAACAGATCGGCGGCGCGAGCTGCTTCCTCGATGCCCTTGTAATTCTCGGGCTTGGTGTCGATGAAACGACTGGCTGCCTGCAGATCCAGAATCTTCTTCTGTTCCGGGTTGGCCGGGTCGAGGGCGAGGAAGGCTTTTTTGATCTTCGCCGCCAGTGCCGGATCGAGGGTGCCGCGCACGGTCCAGTTGTAATCGAAGTAGGCCGGGGTGGTGGCGAAAACCTTGACCTTGGTCGTGTCGACCTTGCCGGCGTCCACCAGTTTCTGCCAGACGCTGGCGTTCAGCACACCGGCATCGACCTTGCCGGCCTGAACCCAGGCGACGGTGGCGTCATGCGCGCCAGAGTAGGCGACGCGGCTGAAATAGCCTTCAGGTTTGATGTTGTCGTTCTTCAGCATGAAGTAGCGCGGCATCAGGCTGCCGGAGGTGGACGACACCGCGCCGAAAGCGAAGGTTTTGCCCTTGAGATCAGCGAGGCTTTTCACATTCGGGTCGGCGGTGATGAACTTGCTGGTGAACTGCGCATCCTGTTCGCGCTGGACCAGCGGAATCACCGAAGTCTTGCCTTCGCCCTGCGTTTTCAGCTGTGCCTGAACAAAGGTGAAACCACCCAGCCAGGCCATGTCGAGGCGATCGGTCGCCAGCGCTTCGACCACCGCCGGGTAATCGGCCACCGGCACGAACTGCACTTTCATCCCCAGTTGCTGCTCCAGATAAGCCCCCAATGGTTCGAACTTGCGCAGCAATTCGGTCGGCGCTTCATCGGGAATCGCGCTGACCCGCAGCACATCGGCGGCGTGCGCCACCAGAGCGGAAAAAGACAGGGCCAGGCCAGCGGTCAGTGCGAGGGTGCGTTTGAGCATGGAAATCTCCGTTTCATGAGCGTCGCATTCTAAGCGCCCCGGCGCGAGGTGTCGCGCCCGGGGGCTCAATCAGGTTAGACGAAACGGCGAGGTTATACGCAGCCGGGCAGTCAAAGGCCAGCCGCGGTGTCGGACGATGTTTTACCTCAGGTCACGCTGGATGATTTTCCGCCAGTCTGGCGATCACCTTGATCTCAAACTGAAACCCCGCCAGCCAGGTCACGCCAACCGCAGTAACGGTCGGATAGGGCGCGTTGCCCCAAAATTCCGGGACCACTTCCCAGATGGTTTCGAAGGTTGTTTGCGGATCGATCATGAACACCGTCACGTCCACAGCGTCGTCGAAACTGCAGCCGGCGGCCTTGAGGATCGCATTCAGGTTGGTGAAGGCCAGGCGCACCTGATTCTGCAGGTCCGGTTCGGGGGAGCCGTCTTCACGGCTGCCGACTTGTCCGGAGACGAACAGAAAACCGTTGGAGCGGATTGCCGGCGAGTAGCGATGGCGCTCGTACAGGGCGTGGCGGGCTGGCGGGAAAACGACGTCGCGCTGGGTCATGGGTGTGTCTCCATCATTGGCTGATAAGTTGGCGATGGAGCGACTGTAGGGGCTTGCGCGGCGGCGATAAACGCGCAACCTTGGCCTTCACTGTTTGCGGATGCCAAACAATCAGAGGGCGAAAAGTGGACCGTTTCGATGCAATGCAGGCGTTCGCCCGGGTGGTCGAGGCGGGCAGCTTCACCAAGGCCGCCGAGACCCTGCACATGAGCAAGACCACGGTGACGCAACTGGTGCAGCAACTGGAGGCGCGGCTGCGGGTCAGGTTGCTCAATCGCACCACGCGCAAGGTCAATGTCACCGCCGATGGCGCGCTCTACTATCAGCGGGTGATCCGCTTGCTGGCGGATCTGCAGGAGGCCGAGACGGGACTGTCCGGCGCCTCAGCGTTCCCCAAGGGACGCCTGCGAGTCGATGTGCCGAGTCCGTTGGCACGGCTGATTCTGATCCCGGCGTTGCCGGATTTTCACCAGCGCTATCCGGACATCCAGATCGACATGGGCGTCAGCGATCGCATCGTCGACATCATTGATGAGAACGTCGATTGCGTGGTGCGCGGCGGTGAGTTGCTGGATCAGTCGCTGATGGCCCGGCGCGTGGCGGATCTGCAACTCGGGGTGTTCGCCGCGCCGAGTTACCTGGCTCGCGCCGGCACGCCGCTGCATCCGCTGGAACTCGAGGATTCGGAGCATCGCGTGGTGGCGTTTCTCTGGGCGCGCACCGGCCGACCCCTGGCTTACGCGTTGCACAACGGCGATGAGCGTTTGTTGGTCAAGGGCCGGCATGTCCTGGCGGTCGATGATGGCAACGCTTATCTGGCGGCGGGTCTTGCTGGTATGGGCGTGTTGTGGTTGCCACGGTACATGTCCGACGTGCACGTCGCACGCGGTGAACTGGTGCCGCTGTTCGCGGACTGGCAACTGGAAGCGATGCCGCTCTACGTGGCGTACCCGCCGAATCGGCATGTCAGCCTGAAACTGCGGGTGTTCATCGACTGGATCGTCGAGGTGATGGCGCAGCATGCGCCGGTCATTGTTCGTTGAGGTTGTTGCTCAAACGCTAGCGTGATTGACTCTTTGGCCCATCGAGCCAACTATCGGCGCATAACAACATGACCGATGGGCCAGACCTTGATCGAACGACGTCAATTCAGCGGAGGCATGAAGGGTAAAAACCTGCGCTATCTGAACGAGCACTCCGCAGATTCGCGCCTCACTCGCACCGGTTTTCTGCTGCTGGAACACTTTTCGCTGCCGGCCTTCACCCAGGCGCTGGACACCATCATCACCGCCAACCTGCTGCGCGCCGGGCTGTTTGCCTCGCGCACTTTCGGCCTGGGCGAGGGCGAGGTGATCAGCGATCTGGGCTTGGTCATTCGTCCGGATGCGCGCATTGAACCGGCCAGCCTTGCCGAGCTGGATCTGCTGGTGGTGTGCGGCGGTTACCGCACGGAGCTCAAGGCCAGCGAAGAGTTGATCAACCTGTTGCGCGCGGCCGCGGAACGCGGGGTCAGCCTCGCCGGTTTATGGAACGGTGCCTGGTTTCTTGGGCGCGCCGGATTGCTCGACGGTTATCGTTGCGCGATTCATCCGGAACATCGTCCGGCGCTGACGGAGATTGCCAAGTCCACCCAAGTCAGCAGCGAACCCTATGTGATCGATCGTGACCGGCTTACCGCGTCCAGTCCGTCCGGGGCTTTCCACATGGCGCTGGACTGGATCAAGGGTTTGCACGGCAAGGCACTGGTCGAAGGCATCGAGGACATTCTGGCGTTCGAGGAATCGCGCTATCGGCGGATCAAGCCTGACGAAAATCTTTGCGTCAGCGCGCCGTTGCGCGAGGTGGTCAAACTGATGGACGCCAACCTCGAAGAACCGCTGGAACTGGAGCAACTGGCGGTGTATGCCGGGCGCTCGCGGCGGCAGCTGGAGCGACTGTTCAAGGAACAACTGGGCACCACGCCGCAGCGCTATTACCTGGAACTGCGCATCACCGAAGCCCGGCGCCTGTTGCAGCACACCGAGCTGTCGCAGATGGAAGTGCTGGTGGCCTGCGGGTTTGTTTCCCCAAGCCATTTCAGCAAATGCTACAGCGCGTTTTTCGGCTATCGGCCGTCCAAGGAAAAACGTCTGGTCAAATAGCCCAGACGTTTGCGCCGGTTTCAGAGGTGATCGGCGTCGATCACCGCCTGGGCAAACGCCTGCGGATCTTCCTGCGGCAGGTTGTGGCCAATGCCGCCGTTGATCAGGCGGAACTGATACTTGCCGGTGAAGCGCTTGGCGTAATCCTCGGGCGCTGGGTGCGGTGCGCCGTTGGCATCGCCTTCGAGGGTGATGGTCGGCACGCTGATTGATGGCGCGGCGGCGAGTTTCTGTTCCAGCGCCGCGTATTTCGCTTCGCCCTGCACCAGTCCTAGCCGCCAGCGGTAGTTGAACACGGTGATCTCGACGTGATCGGGGTTTTCCAGGGCCTTGGCGCTGCGCTCGAAGGTGGCGTCATCGAACGCCCACTTCGGCGAGGCCAGTTGCCAGATCAGCTTGGCGAAATCGTGGGTGTTTTTGCGGTAGCCGTCGCGGCCACGCTCGGTGGCGAAGTAGAACTGATACCACCACTGCAATTCCGCTTTCGGCGGCAGCGGGTTTTGCCCGGCGGCCTGATTGCCGATCAGGTAGCCGCTGACCGACACCAGTGCCTTGACCCGCTCCGGCCACAGCGCCGAAACGATGTCCGCCGATCGTGCGCCCCAGTCGTAGCCACCGAGCACCGCTTGGCGGATGTTCAGCGCGTCCATGAAGTCGATCACGTCGCTGGCCAGCGCCGCCGGCTGGCCGTTGCGCGGGGTCTGCGCCGAGAGGAAATGCGTGTCGCCATAACCCCGCGCATACGGCATCAATACCCGATAACCCTTGGCGGCGAGCAATGGCGCCACCGCGTCGTAGCTGTGAATGTCGTACGGCCAGCCGTGCAGCAGAATCACCACCGGACCCTGCGCCGGACCGGTTTCGGCGTACGCCACGTCCAGCAGCCCGGCTTTCACATGCTTGAGCGGGCCGAACGGTGAGGGTGCGGAGTAGCTGACGCTTTTGCTGCTGGATTCTGCTTGTGCGGCGGCTTGCACCTGCGTCGCCGCCATCGCGCCGAACAGGGCGAGGGCGAGGATTGAGCGGCTGTGGTGGATTGCGATTTTCATGGGGAATGTCTCCTTGGCCAGCCTTCTATGGGAGTGGCGGTTCGGGCCGAGCCTTGCAAACCGTGCAGGCATTGCAACGCCGGGGAGTATCTGGCTCATGTCGAAAAAACGCCGAAACACCTGCGCGTGTATCGCTGGCGCGTCTGTACACACTGCGATACACGACTACTGCGCTGGCGCAGGTGCTTTGTATGCCTGTGTATCCAGCGCCGGGCGCGATACACGCTGCGACCAACCCCCCAGTGCCCGACACATCAGCGCTACAAACCGTCCGCACAGTGGTGACCTTCACACCACCACAGTCGAGAGGGCATTCCCATGCACCGCACACTGATTCTGGCCAGCGTGGCCGCACTGATTTCCTTCACCGGTCTGGCGCAGGCGGCGGACGCGCCAGCCAAGAGCTGGCAGCAAGGCCTGAGCCGTACCGATCTGATTCAGCAAGACCTCGGCGCAGCGGATCGGGAAGTGATCCAGTCGCGTATCGATTTCGAGCCGGGGGTGACGGCGCCACGGCATGCGCATCCGGGTGTCGAGGTGGCGCATGTGCTCAGCGGGACTTTTGAATATCAGCTTGAGGGGCAGCCAGCCGTGATCCTCAAGGCCGGTGATTCGCTGTTCATCCCGGCCGGTGTGGCCCATGTGGCGAAGAATGTCGGCAGCGACAAGGGCGTCGAACTGGCGACCTACGTCGTCAGCAAGGGCCAGCCATTGTTGCAATTGAAGCCGTAACCGACCTATCTGGCGCGCAGCAATTTGCGGTAATCCACCGGTGAAATCCCGCGTGCCTGACGGAAGGCGTGGCTGAACGAACTGGCCTGCGAGTAACCCAGCATCAGGGCGATGTTCATGATGCTGGTGTCGGTGCGCCGCAGGTAATGGTCGGCCAATTCCATGCGCATGGTTTCCAGCACCTGATTGAAGTTTTCCCCTTCGGCGGCCAGTTTGCGCTGCAAGGTGCGCGGTGAGATCGCTAACTGGCGGGCCAGGCTTTTCAGGCTGAAGTCGCCGGTTGGCAGCTGTTCGGTGAGCAGCGCACGCAAGCGGTCGGTCACCGAGAACGCCGGGTATGACAGGCACAACTGCCAGTCGGCCTCCAGCAACAGGCTGCGATGCATGCGCGGGTCGGCGCCCTGGATTCTTGTCGAGAGCGTCGATTCGGCAAACACCAGGGCGTTGCTGGCGGCCCCGAACTGCACCGGGCAACCGAAAAAATCTTCGTACAGCGCCGGCTCTCCGACCGCCGCATGCATCATGCGCACTTCCAGCATCGGCGGGTGACTGGCGATCAACCAGCGCCCGAATGCCACCCAGCCGACCATCAGCGCTTCCTGATGCAGCGCGCAGTAGGGTTCCAGTTCATTGCTGCGCTGAGCTTCGAGGGTCACGCGACCGTCCTCGATGATGATTCGGCTCTGGCTCGACGGGCTGTCGTAGACGATCTTGCCGAAGCGCAAAATCATGTTCAGCGACTCGCCCAGTGTTGCGCTGGTCATCAGCACATAACCGAGCACGCCATAGCTGCCGGGCCGCACCGCAGCGCCGACCAGCAGACCGAAATGCGCCAGCTCGCAATTGCGCGCCGCCAGCTCCAGCAAAGTGCGCAGTTGCGTCATCGGGATGCGCACGATCGAATCGGACAACTGCTCGCGAGTCAGTCCGCTCTGAAGCAGCAGCGAATCGCGATCGCCGCCGTGTTGCTCGGCGACATCAAGGACATGGTTAACGAAGGCAGCGCTGGAAGTGGCGGGTCGCATGGGGGGAGGGGAAGTCCGGTCATCCGGTGATCTTGCTTGGCCGAAAAGTGAGGGACGCGACATCGCCAAGGCACGTGGCGTCGATAAGCCTTACAGGCGCCCGATCACCGGAATCCCGGTGCCGGTGACCGCTGAAGCCTGCTCGGAGATCAGAAACAGAATGACCGCTGCCAGTTGGGCCGGGGTGACCCAGCGCTGATGCTCGGCGTCGGGCATGGCCTCGCGGTTTTGCGGGGTGTCGAGAATACTTGGCAGCACGGCGTTGACGGTGATGCTCATGTCCTTGAGTTCTTCGGCGAGGCTTTCGGTCAGGCGCAGCACGCTGGATTTCGACGCGGCGTAAGCGCCCATGCCGAGCCCGGCCTTGGCCGCCATGCTCGCGCCGATATTGACGATGCGTCCCGCCGAGGACTGCAGCAGCAACGGCAACAGGGTTTTGCTGGCGTTGAGCGCGGTGCGCAGATTCAGCGTATAGAGCCGGTCCCAGGCGTCCAGCGTGCCGCCGAGCAAGGGTTCCCAGGCATAGCCGCCGGCGCCATTGATCAGCGCATCGAGGCGGCCGAAGTAACGGCTGATCTGCCGGGCGATCTCCTGGCAATCGGCGAGGCACGCCAGGTCAATCCCGGACAACACCAGTCGGTTGTGCGAACTGGGCAGGCCGATCGGCGCCCGATCGATCAACACCAGATCGGCGCCCTGGGCTGCGGCCATGTCCGCCAGGGTCTCGCCGAGGTTCCCCAGGGCGCCGGTAATCGCCACAACGCGCCGTGAGAGTGACTGAGTCATCAAGAGTCCTTTCCTTTTTAAGGGCGCATACTCTAAAGACATCGGCGACGTGTGGCATGCTTTTGCAGGTCAACTTGTTGTGCAAAAGTGCCAAAATTTCAGCCGCGTAGACACCGGCGTACAGGGCCGTAAAACAGGCGTCAAAAGGTTGGCTTGAGGGTGATGGCGAGGGGGTGGAAATGACCTGATTCGATTCGCCGGCGGTCACACGTTGTCAGCCCGCAGGCGGGTGAGTAAGCTGCTGGCATGAACCAGACATCCCTTGCGTCATCCCCACCCAGCACTCGCGGCCCCGCCGATCATGAGATTCGCGATCAGATCGTCGCGGCGGCCAACGAGCATTTCAGCCAGTACGGCTACGGCAAAACCACGGTGTCCGATCTGGCCCGGGCCATCGGGTTTTCCAAGGCGTACATCTATAAATTCTTCGATTCGAAACAGGCGATTGGCGAAGCGATCTGCGCGAACTGCCTGGGACAGATCGTTGCCGCCGTCGAGCAGGCGATTAACGCCGAAGCACTGGCGCCGACCGAGCGTTTGCGTCGCTTGGTGAAAACCGTGATCGCCACCGGTGTGGACCTGTTCTTCAACGATCGCAAGCTCTACGACATTGCGGCCTTTTCCGCCTCGGAGCGCTGGCCCAGTGCGCAGCGCTATGAGGAGCAGATCAAGGGTTTTATCCATGAGATCGTGCGTGACGGGCGCGAGGCCGGCGAGTTTGAGCGCAAGACCCCGTTGGATGAGACGGTCGAAGCGATCCATCTGACCCTGCGGCCCTTCGTCAACCCGTTGCTGCTGCAGCACAACCTGGATTTTGTCGAGGTGGCGCCGACGCTCACCACCAACCTTATCCTGCGCAGTCTGATGCCTTGAGCCAGCGCTGATCACTGTTCAAGTGATTTGAGCCAAGGCGATGTCCCCCTTTATTACGTTCTGATGCCGGCACCTGCGTGCCGGAGCAGCGCTGATTTTTGCTGTTCGTGACCATTGACTGATATGGTCACTTGGATAATATGGCGTCGTTGTCGCTCTCGATGTTCTATTTCAGCGACCCTATAGAGTCCGGATAATGAAAAAAATAACGCTCAAGAACACCCTTGGCCTGGCCGTCGTGCTGGCGTCCTCCAATGTGCTCGCCGGTGGATTTGCGCTTAACGAACAAAGCATCAGCGCGATGGGCTCCGGTTTTGCCGGTCGTTCTTCATCGGCTGAAGACGCCAGCACGGTTTTCGGCAATCCGGCGGGCATGGCGCGGCTCAAGCAGGAGCAGGCCAGCGTGGGCGCGGCGACACTGTTCGCCAAATCGGATATCAGCCGGACTCGCAGTACGTTCGGCGGCAAGGAAGACGGCGACATGGTGCCCACGACCACCGTGCCGATGGGCTATTACGTCAAACCCATCGATGAGCGTTGGGCATTCGGCCTCGGGTTTTATGTACCGTTCGGGCTGATCACCGATTACGGCAGTGGTTTTGCCGGGCGCTACTACGCCAACAAGAGCGAAGTCACCACCCTGACGTTCCAGCCGACCGTGAGCTACGCCTTCAACGACAAGGTATCGATCGGATTCGGGCCGACCATTAACCGCATCAGCGGAGAGATCTCGGGCATGGTGCCCAACCCGCTCAGTCCTGGGCGCAATGACGGCAAGCTCAAAAGCAATGGCGACGACACCGCCCTGGGCTTCAACGCCGGGGTGCTGGTGCAGGCCACTGATCAGACCCGTCTGGGCCTGACCTATCACTCCAAGGTCAGCTATCACCTGGACGCGAAAAGCAAAGTCACCGACGGCATCTTCAGCGTGCTGGGCGTCAGCGGGCGAAGCTATGACGCCTCGCTGGATGTCGATACGCCGGAGTCGGTGGATGTTTCCATGACCCATCAATTCAACGATGACTGGACGCTGTATGTCGGTAGTACCTGGACGCGCTGGAGCCGCTTCAAGGAACTGACGATCGAGAACAGCGGGCTGCCGCCATTACTGAGCGGTCAGTTGGGCACCATCAGCGAAGAGCAGAACTGGCACGACACATGGGCTCACGCGATCGGTGCGGCCTATCGATTGAATGACCAGTGGGTGCTGCGTGGCGGGTTTTCGGTTGATCAGTCACCCACCAACAATACCAATCGCGGGCCCCGCATCCCGACTGGCGACCGCAAGGTGGTCAGCTTCGGTGCCGGCTGGACGCCAATGGACAATGTCACCATCGATCTGGCGTATTCCTATCTCTGGGAGGAAAGCGTGCAGATCAACGACACGTCGGCCAGTCGCGGTGCATACAGTGCGAAGTACAAGAACAGCGCCAGCGGGTTCGGTACTTCGGTGAGCTACCGATTCTAGTTGCAAGCGCTTACGCCACGGATGCGGACCGGGAGCACGTGCGTCTCCCGGATCCGCTGTCTCGATCTGAAACGCGTCTTGCGATGTAGCTCAGCGCACCGCCACCGACCCCGACTCTTGTGCTTGCCAGCCCCCACCGAGGGACTTGAACACTGCCACTGCAGCGCGCGCCGATTCCGTGCGGGCCTGCGCTCGGGCATCGGAGGCTTGCAGCAAGGTTTCGTCGGCGTGCAAAACATCGATCAGGCTGGCGGTACCTTGTTCATAGGCGCTGAACGAGGACTGACGTGCCTGGGCCAGCGCCGCTTCACCGCCGGTCAGGGTGGTGGTCTGGGTTTGTCGATTCACCAGGGATGACAGCGCGTTCTCGACCTCTTCGGTGGCGCGCAGTGCCGACTGGCGATATGCGGCCAGCGCCTCCGCCTCCTGACCTTTGGCCTGATCGATCTGCGCGTTGATCCGCCCAAAGTCGAACAGCCGCCAGCGCAACCCTAAAACCCCGGATGACTGGCTCGCGCCGCTGCTGAACAGATTGCCGCCGGAAACCGCCGTCGCGCTGCCGAGCAAGGCGCTGAGGGAAAATTTCGGGTAGTACTCGGCAATCGCGGCGCCGATGTGTGCGTTGGCGGCGGCCAAACGGCGCTCGGCGACGATCAGATCGGGGCGGCGCTGCAGCAGATCCGCTGGTGTGCCCAGGGCATTCAGTGACGGCGCCAGTGGAATATCGGCATCGCCGGCCAGTTGCGTGCGATGAGTGCCGGGCGGCGTGCCGAGCATCACGTCCATGGCATTCATCGCCGCTTCCAGACCGCTTTGCAGTACCGGAACCGTGGCCTGAACTTGCGCCAGCTCACCCTCGGCCTGGCGCACCTGGTATTCCGCAGCCAGCCCCTTGGTGTAAAGCAGACGAACCTTCTCAAGTAACTCGCGGCGGGTGTCGACCTGGCGGTTGGCGATATCCAGACGAGCCTGCAAACCGCGCAGGGTGATGTAGATATCTGCGGTTTGCGCGGCGACGGCCAGCCGTGTCGCGTTGACGCCGGCAGCCGAGGCCTGGTACTCGGCCAGGGCCGCCTCACGCTCGCGACGCAGTCCGCCAAACACGTCGATTTCCCAACCCGCTTCAAGGTTGGCCTCGTAGGCATTGCCGTAGCGGTCGTAGCCCGGGGTGGAATTGAGCACCTGACCGAGTGGCGTCTCGACCGACTGATATGCCCGCGCAGCCTGGGCGCTGACGTTCGCTGAGGGCAGCAGGGCCGCGTTTGCCGCGCCCAGCCCGGCCCGTGCCTGAGTGACCCGCGCCGCCGCCTGCGCCAGGTCGAGATTCTGCTGCAATGCCTGGCTGACGAGGGACGTCAGCAGCGGATCATTGAAGTTTTGCCACCAGGTGGCAAGGCTGGCCGGCGATGTTGCGGATTTTGAATCGGCGGCGGAGTGACCCAGGTAATGGTCTGAGAGCGGCGCGTCTGGACGCCGGTAATCTGGGCCTACCGCGCAACCGGCCAGCAGGCCGGCGCCAAGTAACAGAGCAATCGGGCGAAGAGGCGACATGCGAAATTCCCTGTGGAAAAATATTGTGACCATAATACGTAATGGTCACGGGCTGTCAATTCAGCTCCTTGAGCCGTTCGCAGATACGCTGCTACAAAGTACGCGGTGAAGGATTTTCTAGAAGTGACTCTTGACGATATTGGTCACGATCCTGAGAATATGATGATCATCCTATTCCAGTAAGGCACCCCCCAATGCGTCGGCTCCGATCTTTCCCCCTTGCCGCATGCCTGTTGCCACTCGTCCTGGCGGCGTGTGGCGATTCCTCTTCTGTTGCAGACCCGCGCACGCAGGCGCCTTTGGTCCGGACCAGCGCCGTACAAGCGGCAGCTGACGGTTCACGCGCCTTCACCGGGGTGGTGACCGCGCGGGTTCAGGGCGACCTGGGGTTTCGCGTAGCGGGCAAGGTGCTCGAGCGTCTGGTTGACACCGGGCAGACTGTCAAGCGTGGTCAGCCGTTGATGCGCCTTGACCCCATCGACCTCGGACTGCAGGCGCGCGCGCAGCAGGAGGCGGTCAGCGCCGCCCGGGCTCGGGCGAAACAGACCGCCGATGACGAAGCGCGCTATCGCACCCTGGTCAGCGCCGGCGCCATTTCGGCCTCGGCCTACGATCAGATCAAAGCCGCTGCCGATACCGCGAAGGCGCAGCTCAGCGCCGCTGAAGCGCAAGCGGACGTGGCGCGCAACGCCTCCGGTTATGCGCTGCTGGTCGCCGATGCCGACGGCGTGGTGGTGGACACCCTCGTCGAGCCCGGACAGGTCGTCAGCCCCGGACAACCGGTGGTGCGTCTGGCACGGGCCGGGCAGCGCGAGGCCATCGTGCACCTGCCCGAGACGTTGCGTCCGGCCGCAGGCTCCACCGCGCAGGCCACGCTGTATGGCAACGGCTCAGGCGCGGTCACCGCAAAACTGCGCTTGCTGTCGGACTCGGCGGATCGCACCACGCGTACCTTCGAGGCACGCTATGTGCTGGAAGGGCCGCTGGCCAACGCCCCGATCGGTTCGACGGTCACCCTGCGCATCGCCGAGGGTTCGACAACCGCCGCATCGCTGCAAGTGCCGATCGCTGCGGTTTATGACGCGGGGCAGGGACCTGGCGTGTGGGTGATTACCGGCACGCCGCCAGCGGTGAGCTGGCGCCCGGTTCAGGTGCTCGGCTTGAGCGACGATTCGGCGCGAGTGGCCGGCCAGCTCAAGGTCGGCGAGCAGATTGTCGCGCTCGGTGCTCATCTGTTGCACGAAGGCGAACCGGTCAGACTGCCGGCGCCGGATGCGACCAGCGTCGCCGGGAGCCAGCCATGAGCGAAGGACGCTTGAATATTTCCGCGATCGCCGTGCGCGAGCGGGCGATCACGGTGTTTCTGATTTTTCTGATCGCGGTCGCCGGCACCCTGGCGTTCTTCAAGTTGGGGCGCGCCGAAGACCCTCCGTTCACGGTCAAGCAGTTGACCGTGATCACCGCGTGGCCGGGAGCGACCGCACAGGAGATGCAGGATCAGGTCGCCGAACCATTGGAAAAACGCCTGCAGGAACTCAAGTGGTACGACCGCTCGGAAACCTACACCCGCCCCGGACTCGCGTTCACCATGGTCTCGCTGCTCGACAGCACGCCACCTTCACAAGTGCAGGAGGAGTTCTATCAGGCGCGGAAAAAGCTCGCTGATGAAGCGATAAAATTGCCGGCCGGCGTGATCGGGCCGATGGTCAACGATGAGTATTCCGACGTGACCTTTGCGCTATTCGCGCTCAAGGCCAAGGGCGAACCGCAGCGCCTGCTGGTGCGCGATGCGGAGTCCATGCGCCAGCGCCTGTTGCACGTGCCGGGGGTGAAGAAGGTCAACATCATCGGCGAGCAGGCCGAGCGGATATTCGTGTCGTTCTCCCATGACCGCCTGGCGACCCTGGGCCTGGCGCCGCAGGACATCTTCGCCGCACTGAACAGTCAGAATCTCCTGACCCCGGCCGGATCGATTGAAACCAGCGGGCCGCAGGTGTTCGTGCGTATCGATGGCGCGTTCGACAAGCTGCAGAAAATTCGCGAGACCCCGGTGGTCGTACAGGGGCGAACGCTGAAGTTGTCGGATGTGGCGACCGTGGAGCGCGGTTATGAAGACCCGGCGACTTTTCTGGTGCGCAACAACGGCGAACAGGCGCTGTTGCTCGGTGTGGTGATGCGCGATGGCTGGAACGGTCTGGATCTGGGCAAGGCGCTGGATGCCGAGACCGCGAGCATCAATGCGCAAATGCCGCTGGGCATGAGCCTGTCCAAGGTTACCGACCAGGCAGTGAACATCGACTCGGCCGTCGGCGAGTTCATGATCAAGTTCTTTGTTGCACTGCTGGTGGTGATGCTCGTGTGCTTTCTGAGCATGGGCTGGCGGGTCGGCGTGGTGGTCGCCGCCGCGGTGCCGTTGACCTTGGCCATCGTGTTTGTGGTGATGGCCGCCACCGGCAAGAATTTCGACCGGATCACCCTTGGCTCATTGATCCTCGCGCTGGGGCTGCTGGTCGATGACGCGATCATCGCCATCGAGATGATGGTGGTGAAAATGGAGGAGGGCTACGACCGCATCAAGGCGTCTGCCTATGCCTGGAGCCACACGGCGGCGCCGATGCTGTCCGGTACGCTGGTGACCGCCATCGGTTTTCTGCCCAACGGTTTCGCCCAGTCCACGGCCGGGGAATACACCAGCAATATGTTCTGGATCGTCGGCATTGCGCTGATTGCTTCCTGGGTGGTGGCGGTGGCGTTCACACCTTATCTGGGGGTGAAGCTGTTGCCGGACATCAAGGCGGTGGAGGGCGGGCACGCGGCGATTTACGACACGCCGCGCTACAACCGTTTTCGCCGGCTGCTGACGCGGGTGATTGCGCGCAAGTGGCTGGTGGCGGGCACGGTGGTCCTGCTGTTTTTCGTCGCGGCGGCGGGCATGGGCCTGGTGAAGAAGCAGTTCTTCCCGACCTCTGACCGGCCCGAAGTGATGATCGAGGTGCAGATGCCCTACGGCACCTCCATCGAGCAGACCAGTGCCACCGCCGCCAAGGTCGAGGCCTGGCTGCGCCAGCAGGACGAAGCCAAAATCGTCACCGCCTATATTGGCCAGGGTGCGCCGCGGTTCTTCTTGGCGATGGCCCCGGAGCTGCCCGACCCGTCGTTCGCCAAGATCGTGGTGCTGACCGACAGTCAGGAAGCACGGGAAACCCTCAAGCTGCGGTTTCGTCAGGCCGCTGCCGAAGGGCTGGCCCCGGAAGCGCGTCTGCGCGCCACGCAAATCGTCTTCGGCCCGTACTCGCCGTTTCCGGTGGCGTACCGGGTGATGGGGCCTGATCCGGCGAAACTGCGCCTGATCGCCGAGCAGGTGCGCGAGGTGATGCAGGCCAGCCCGATGATGCGGACGGTGAACACCGACTGGGGGCCGCTGACCCCGGCCCTGCATTTCAACCTTGATCAGGATCGTCTGCAGGCGGTGGGGCTGACATCGGCGGCGGTTGCCCAGCAATTGCAGTTCCTGCTCAGCGGCGTACCGATCACTGCGGTGCGCGAAGATATTCGCTCGGTGCAGGTCATGGGCCGGGCGGCGGGCGATATCCGTCTCGATCCAGAACAGATCAGAGGTTTCACCTTGGTCGGGGCCTCGGGGCAGCGCATCCCGCTGTCGCAGATCGGTGAGGTCGATGTGCGCATGGAAGATCCGATCCTGCGCCGCCGCGATCGCACGCCCACTATCACCGTGCGTGGCGACATTGCTGAAGACCTGCAGCCGCCGGATGTATCCGCTGCGTTGCTGAAGCAGCTGCAGCCGATCATCGAGTCGCTGCCTGCCGGTTACCGGATTGAACAGGCCGGTGCCATCGAGGAGTCCGGCAAGGCCGGCAAGGCGATTCTGCCGTTGCTGCCGATCATGATCGCCATGACCCTGGTGATCCTGATTATTCAGGTGCGTTCGATCTCGGCGATGATCATGGTGTTCCTCACGTCACCGCTGGGCTTGATCGGTGTGGTGCCGACCCTGCTGATCTTCAATCAGCCGTTTGGCATCAATGCGCTGGTGGGGTTGATTGCCCTGTCGGGGATTCTGATGCGCAACACGCTGATTCTGATCGGGCAGATTCATCACAACGCGCAAGAGGGGCTGGACCCGTTTCACGCGGTGGTCGAGGCCACGGTGCAGCGCGCGCGACCGGTGCTGCTGACCGCGCTGGCGGCGATCCTGGCGTTTATCCCTCTGACGCACTCGGTGTTCTGGGGCACGCTGGCTTACACCCTGATCGGTGGCACGCTGGTCGGCACCATCATGACCCTGGTGTTTCTGCCGGCGATGTACTCGATCTGGTTCAAGATCCGCCCGCACGCGGGGCAGCAGACTGCAACGGCCAAACCGGCGTAACTTCAACAGCTGAAAATCGAGGCCCGCGCTGCGTAATGCTGTTCACTTAAGTTTTACAGAACGTTGTGGCGAGGGGATTTATCCCCGATGGGCTGCGAAGCGGCCCTAAACTCATCAAAAGCGGCGACTGCTTCGCAGCCGATCGGGGCGGTGCGACGTTTCGCTAAATCCCCTCGCCACAGGTTAAGTGAACAGCATTACCGCACTGCGGGCCTTTTTGCGTCTGCGCATTTCCCTGGCGATTCTGCATCTGAAAGCCTGGCGATAGCTTGGGCTGGCATGCTTGTGGTTCTTTCGTCCCATACAAAACGCTTTTGTCGCAGTCGCTGACGCGTGTTGGCGGAATACGGCAAGGCACCCACGGACTGCTCCCTTTTTATAATCTGTTGCTGCAGCGTTTGACGCCGGCTTGTATCCTTGCACGCCACAAGGACAGGCGGCTGCAGCCATTTGAACCGATCTTGAGTCGCTGGAACGGAAACCGGACTTTCCCATAGGTAGTGATGTGAAGCGTGATACTCACCTGGTAGTGCTGTTGTTGGCGGTGATCGGCTGTTCCCTGGCGTCACTGACAGTGTGGAAAGTGCTGGCCGCGCGGGAGCGGGCGCTGGAGGAAGTCAACGTCCATGGCTTGAACCTGACGCAGGCGCTGGCGACGTATTCCGAAGGCATCGTGCGCCAGAGTTCGCTGTTGCTGCTGGGCATCGTCGAGCGCCTGGAAACCGAGGGCAGCGGCCCGGCGCAGATCGAGCGATTGACGGCGCTGGTCAACCGCCAGGAACCGCTGATGCCGCAGCTCAGCGGCATCACCATCTATGACAGTCAGGGTCGCTGGCTGATGTCCTCCAACCGGCCGATACCGGTCGGGGCGAACAGCAGTGATCGCGCCTATTTCATCCATCACCGCGACGACCCGTCCCGCGAGACGTTTATCGGTCCGCCGATCCAGAGCCGCACCAATCAGGAGTGGGTGATCACCCTCAGCCGCCGCTTCAACGATGCCGACGGCAAGTTCGCCGGCGTGGTGGCGGTCACCCTCGGGGTGGAAAACTTCCTGCGCCTGTTTGGCACGATCGACGTCGGCCAGGAAGGCGCCATTGGCCTGTCCTATACCGACGGCACGTTGCTGGTGCGCTATCCGTTCCGCGAGCAGGACATGGGCCGCAACTTTTCCAAGTCGCCGATTTACGCCAAGTACCTGGTGGATCGCTCGGTCGGCACCGCGTCGTACACCTCCAGCCTCGATGGCGTGGACCGTCTCTATGCCTTCCGCAAGAGCGACCGGCTGCCGTTGATCACCACTGTCGCCCTCGGCAAGCGCGAAGCCCTAGCCGCGTGGCGTCTGGAGGCGTGGCTGTCGGCGGTAGTGGTCAGCGGGCTGCTGGGGTTGACCGGGCTGATCGGCTGGTTCCTGATTCTGGACATCCGCCGGCGCACCCGGGCCGAGGACCAATTGCGCGGCACCCAGCAGCAATTGCTTTCGTCTAATCGCCAACTCGAGCTGCTGGCGATGAAGGATGCCCTGACCGGGCTCGCCAACCGCCGCTGCTTCGACCAGAGCCTCGCCATGGAAGCCCGGCGCGCGCAACGTGACGGTACGACGCTGGCGTTGCTGATGATCGATATCGACTACTTCAAGTTGTACAACGACTCGTTCGGTCACGTTGGCGGCGATGCTTGCCTGCTAAAGGTGGGCAAGATCTTCGAAGAGTGTGTGCGCCGACCGTCAGACCTGGTGGCCCGTTACGGCGGCGAGGAAATGGGCGTGATCATGCCGGACACCAACGCTGAGGGCGCGACGGTGGTGGCGCAGCTCATACTCGATCGCCTGCAGCAGGAAAACATCGCGCACCCCGCCAGCCCGTTCGGACGCCTGAGCGTGAGCATCGGCATCGCCACGGCTTCAGGGGCACAACTGCAAGACCTGCAGGCGCTGATCGAGGTCGCGGATCAGGCGCTGTACAACGCCAAGGCGCAGGGTCGCAACCAGTTTGCCACGGGCATGGCGGCTTGAATCGACGGCGTCATTTGAGCGTGACAACCACCTTGCCCCTGGCCCGTCCCTGTTCGACGTAGCTCAGCGCCTCGGCGGTCGAGGCCAAGGGCAGGGCGCGATCAATCACCGGTTTGATGAGGCCGGCCTCGACCAGCCGGGTGATCTGCTGCAATTGCGCACCGTCGGCACGCATGAATACGAATGCGTAGCGAACGTCCTTTTTGCGCGCCTTGCGCCGAATGCCGAAGCTCAGCAGACGCATGACTTGCTGTAAGGGCCAGGATAATCCTTGTTCCTGAGCGAACTGCGCCGTGGGCGGTCCGGAGATGGAAATCAACTGACCGCCGGGCTTGAGCACCTTGAGTGACTTTTCCAGAACATCGGCGCCGAGGCTGTTCAACACCACGTCGTAGTCGTGCAGGACCTCTGCGAAGTTCTGTTTTTTGTAATCGATGACCTCATCAGCGCCTAACGCCTTGACCCACTCGACATTCGCCGTGCTCGTAGTGGTCGCGACATAAGCCCCCAAGTGTTTGGCGAGCTGGATGGCCAGCGTGCCGACGCCGCCGGAACCGGCGTGAATCAGCACTTTCTGGCCCTTTTGCAGACGGGCGGTTTCCACCAGCACCTGCCAGGCGGTCAGCGCCACCAAGGGCAGGGACGCCGCTTGCGCCATGCTGACATTGGCCGGTTTCGGCGCGAGCGCATCCTGGTTGACGGCGATCAACTCGGCGAACGTGCCGATCCGCGCTTGCGGCGGCCGGGCGTACACCTCGTCACCCGCCTGGAAACGTGTGACTTGCGCGCCAACCTCGACCACCACACCCGCCAGATCGTTACCCAGTACCAGCGGAAACTGGTAGGGCAGGATCAGCTTGAATTCGCCGCTGCTGATCTTCGAATCCAGCTGGTTGATGCTGCTGGCATGCACCTCAACCAACACATCGTCAGGCCCCACAGTGGGCGCCGGGACTTCGCCGATGCGTCCGGGTTGCTTGCCATAGCGATCAATCAGAAATGCTTTCATCCGGGTGTGGCTCTTGTCGGTGATGATTTGGGTGGCGAGCAAAAGGTCAGGCTGGCGTCTGGTAGCGCTCGGCAACCGCAGACTGGCGGATCTGCCCGAGCAGGCCCTGACGTGCGCCCTGCAGGTCGTCCCAGCGCTGCGCTTCGTGCAGCGGCGGGATGGTCACTGGCTCGCGGCGGTCGAAGCCGACCAGTGCGGCGTCCACCAGATCGCCGACTTCCATGATTTCGCTCAGGCTGTCGATGCCGACGCCGGAGCGATCCCAGATTTCCGTGCGCGTGGCGGCGGGCAGCACGGCTTGCACGTAGACGCCCTGCGGCGACAGTTCCAGGCTCAAGCCCTGGGACAGGAACAGCACAAAGGCTTTGGTCGCACCGTAGACGGTCATGCCGAACTCCGGCGCCAGACCCACCACCGAACCGATGTTGATGATCGCGCCGTCGCCGGCCTTGGCCAGACGGGGGGCGATGGCGCTGGCCAGACGCACCAGCGCGGTGGTGTTCAGGGCCACCAGTTGCGCGACGTTGTCGGTGCTTTGCTCGACGAAGGTCCCGGACAGCGCGGCGCCCGCGTTATTGACGAGGATGCCGATACGGGCGTCGTCGCGCAGGCGGTTTTCCACGGTGTGCAGGTCGCTGAGTTGGGTCAGGTCCGCCGGAAGCACATCGACGTCGACCTTGTGTTCGCTGCGCAAGCGTGTTGCCAGGGCGTCCAGACGCGCCTGATCGCGGGCGACCAGCACCAGATCGTGGCCACGTTGTGCAAAGCGTTCGGCGTAGACCGCGCCAATGCCGGTGGAGGCGCCAGTAATCAAAACAGTAGGACGAGTGCTCATGGGTGATCTCTCTTTCAGGGTGTGAGAAGAACAACGCTGGTTGCTGTAATTAGGATGATGATCAAAATCTAAAGTGTCAACGGTTTTGATTACGGCCAACATCTATGTATCATCGGACGCAGGATTTCCCCGTAATCAAGAGGTATTGCACGGTGAGAGTGAGCAAGGCCCAGGCGCAGGCCAATCGAGAGCACATTGTTGAAACAGCGTCAGAGCTGTTCCGTGAGCGCGGCTTCGATGGCGTCGGTGTGGCGGATCTGATGGCGGCCGCCGGTTTTACCCATGGGGGTTTCTACAAGCATTTCGGGTCGAAGGCCGACCTGATGGCCGAAGCGGCGGCGTGCAGCCTGGGCAAATCGCTGAGCGCTGCGCAGGCGCTGGATGTGCCGGGCTTCATCAACGTTTATGTGAACCGCGAACACCGCGACGCACGCAGCAGCGGTTGCACCATGGCCGCACTGGGCGGTGACGCGGCGCGCCAGGCGGATGAAGTGAAAGCGACGTTTGCCGAGGGCATCGAGCACACCGTGCAAACCCTGGGCGAGAAATACCCGACCGGGCCGGACGCCGTGGCGGGTGAGGGGCGCAAGCGGATGATTGACCTGCTGGCGCGGGCCGTCGGCGCGCTCGTCCTGTCGCGGGCTTGCCCGGATGACTCGGCATTGGCGGACGAGATTCTTGAGGTGTGCCGCGCGCAGATGCTCGCTTCGTTGCCGGCCGCTGAGACGGAGGCGAAGTAGCAGCGCCGCTTACTCCGCCAGCGCTTTGGCCGTGGCGATTGAAAACGCTTGCGGCAGCTGCGCACCATTCTTCACCGCCAGAATCTCGGCCATCACGCTGACGGCGATTTCCGCCGGGGTCTTGCTGCCGATGTACAGGCCGATAGGGCCGCGCAGGCGCGCAAGCGACGCTTCGGTCTCGCCAAAGTGCTCGATCAGACGTTCACGACGCTGCTGGCTGTTGCGCCGCGAGCCAATGGCGCCGATGTAAAACGCCGGGCTGTGCAGCGCTTCGAGCAACGCCAGATCATCCAGTTTGGGGTCATGACTCAGGGCGACGATGCAGGTGCGCAGATCCACGGCGAAGTCGCGCACCACGTCATCCGGCATGCCGACGATGCGCTCCACGCCGTCCACCGCCCAGGTCTCGATGTACTCGGGGCGCGGATCGCAAATGGCGACTTTGAAGCCGTTGAACAGCGCCATGGTCGCCAGATATTCGGCCAGCGCGCCGGCGCCGATCATCAGCATTCGATAGCCCGGCCCCAGGGTGTTGAGCATCTGCGCGCCGTCGAAGCTGAATTGTTCCGGCGTTTTGGTCGGCTCCAGCATGACGTGGCCGGAATCCAGTGCCACACGCCGCCGAACCAGTCGCCCGGCATCCAGTTGCGTCAGCAGCTCATCGAGTGACGGCCACGCCGGGTTGAATTCGAGGATCAACTCCAACGTGCCACCGCAAGGCAAACCGAAGCGATGCGCTTCATCAGCGCTGACCCCGTAGCGCACCACTTGCGGTTTGCCGTCGCTGAAACCGCTGCCGCCATGGGCCGTGGTGTAGCGATGGATCAGATCGTCCTCGATGCAGCCGCCGGACACGCTGCCGATCACCCGGCCGTCGTCACGCAAGGCCATCATCGACCCGGTCGGACGCGGCGACGAACCCCAGGTGCGCGCCACGGTGGCGAGCAGCACTCGCTCGCCGGCGGCCAGCCAGTCCCGCGCCGTGCGCAGGACCAGCAAGTCGATACTTTCCATCAGGTTCTCCTCTTAGCGCATCTGCAGAATGATCGGGCTGCTGCTCGCCGGGCCGGTGTGTTCACGCAGTTTGCCCACCGCCTGCGCGTCCACCGCCCCGCCCTGGTTGCCCCAGTTGCTGCGCATGAAACTCAGCACCTCGGCAATCTGCTGATCCGACAACTGCTCGCGGAACGCCGGCATACGATAAGCGTCCGGCACGCCGGCTGCCACCACTCGCTGCGAACCGTTAAGGGTGATGTTGATCGCCGAAGCGCTTTCTTTGGCCAATGCCGAAGTGGCGCCGGCCAGCGGTGGCATCCATTCGGCCTGGCCCTTGCCGTCGAGGCCGTGGCACGCAGCGCAGCGCGTCACGTAGGTATGAGCGCCGGGCGCGTCCAGACGTTCCGCTGCCGCTGTGTTTTGATACTGCCACGGCGCGCCATCGCGTTCACGGTCGCCGGGCAGCGGCTTCAGGTAGTGGGCAATCGCGGCCAAATCCTCATCCGTCATGAACTGCGTGGAGTTGTTGAATGCCTCGGTCATCGAGCCGTAGACCACCGCATGTTGATTACGCCCGGTCTTGAGGAACTGCGCGATCTCCGCTTCGCTCCAGCGGCCCAGCCCGGTGTTGTGATCAGCGCGCAGGCTCGGCGCGTACCAGCCATCGAGCAGGGCGCCGGCGAGGTACGGCTTGCCGGACTCATCCAGTGCCTTTTCGTTGAACGCCAGACCACGTGGCGTATGGCAACTGCCGCAGTGCCCGGCGCCCTGAACCAAATAGGCGCCGCGATTCCACAGCGCATCCTGCGATGCTTTGGCCGCGTAAGGTTCGGCGTCGACAAACACGCCGTTCCACAGGGCAATCGGCCAGCGCAGGTTCAGTGGGAACGGGATGGCACTGGGGATGTTCGCCTGTTTCACCGGCGCCACGCCTTTCATGAAGAACGCATACAGCGCCCGCACATCGTCATCACTGAGCTTGGCGTAGGACGGGTAGGGCATCGCCGGATACAGACGGCGGCTGTCCGGCGCCACGCCGTGGCGCACCGCGCGGTCAAAGTCCGCGAGGCTGTAGCGACCGATGCCGGTTTCTGTGTCCGGGGTGATGTTGGTCGCGTGGATCGCGCCCAGCGGCGTGGCCATTTCCAGGCCGCCGGCGAACGGCGCACCGCCCGGCACGCTGTGACAGGCCACGCAGTCGCTGAGGCGGGCGACGTATTCGCCACGGCTGACCAGCGCCGGGTCGATATCGGCCACGGCGATCTGATTGTGTTCCAGACGCGAGACGGGCTCGCGGGTGACGTACCAGGCCAGCAGGCCTGCCGCGACCAGGCACGGCACGGCCAGCCAGCCTGCGGTTCTTGCGAATCGGCTGTTATTCATGAACGCTCCGGCGCTGATCAAGAGAAGGTGTGTCGGCTCATCGGCAGGCTGCGTACACGCTGCCCGGTCAACGTCGCCACCGCGTTAGCCACGGCAGGCGCGACGGCCGGCAACGGTGGTTCACCCACACCGCCCATTTTTTCCCCGCTCTCGACCACTCGCACATGGACCCGGGCCATCCGCGCTGGCGGCAGGATCGGGTACAAGTCGTAATTGCGCGCGCGCGGTTTGCCATCCAGCCACACCGCTTCCTCCACCAGGGTCTGCGACAACCCCAGCGCGACCGCGCCGTTGACCTGCGCTTCGACAATCGCCGGGTTGACGATGCTGCCCGGGTCAATCGCCTGCCAGATGTCATGCACCTTGACCTGGCCGTGCTCGATCGACACCTCGGCGATCACCGCCGTCTGCGTGCCGAACGGCGAAGCCATTGCCACACCACGTGCACGTTTGCTGCCGTCCTCGGCGGTAAACGGTCCACGCTTCCAGCCGCCGGACAGCTCAGCCACCGCGTGCAGCAACGTGGTCAGCCGCTGGTTATCACGCAGCAGATGCAGGCGCAGGTCGAATGGGTCCTTGCCACCCTTGTCGGCCAGTTCGTCGAGGAACGACTCATAGAAAAAGTCGTTGAGCGAGTTGCCCACCGAACGCCAGTAACCGAGCATCGCCGGGCCTTTGACGTAGATCTGCGCGATGCGTTTGTTGGGGATTGCGTAGGACTTGCCGGACAAGCCTTCAAGCGCGGTCGGGTCGAGTTTTTCCCCTTGCTTGCCGGCGAGCGCCTCGGTCGGACCTTCAGTGGCGCTGACCGCTTCAATTGCCAGCGGCCAGCCATCGTTGTCCAGCGCCGCGCGGAAATTCACCGCCGCCACCGGACGCAGCACGTCACGCAGGAACTCTTCCTCGCGAGTCCAGATCAGCTTGACCGGGCGGCCAACAGCCTTGGCCAGGGCAATCGCCTGCGGGTAGGGATTGGCCGAGTCGTAAAGAAAATGCCGGCCGAAAAATCCGCCCAGCAGTGGCGAGTGCAACGTGATGCGCGACGGATCGAGCCCGGTGCGTTTGGCGATATCGGCGAGGTACATGTCCGGCGCCTGATTCGGCAGCCAGACCTCCAGTGAACCGTCCGGATTGAAGCGGGCCAGCGCCGACGGCGGCTCCAGTTGTCCGTGGTTCAAATATTGGTTGTGGTAAGTGGCGTCGATGCGGGTCTTGGCCGATGTCAGAATCGAAGCGACATCGCCCTGGTTTTCATCATCTCTGGCCGGGCTTTTGTCTTGCGCGAGGCGCTTGAGCCAGGTATCGCTGGAAAAGTCAGCGGGCATCACGCGTACCTTGCTGTCGGCCGCCGGCTCCTGCCAGTCGACCTGAATCGCTTCCACCGCACGTTTGGCGTGCCACCAACGCTCGGCGACCACCGCCACGGCGCCCGGCAGGCGATGCACCGAATGCACGCCTTTCATTGCCTTGACCTGATCTTCGTTGCGCAGATTGCCCACGGTCATGCCCAGACGCGGAGCGTGTTGCACGGCGGCGTGCAGCATGTCGTCGACTTTCAGATCGATGCTGTACAGCGCCTTGCCGGTGGACTTGTCGTAGGCATCGAGGCGCTTGACCGGTTTGCCGATCCAGCGGAATTGACTCGGGTCGCGCAATTGCACAGAAGCCGGATCGGGAACCGGCAGATCCATTGCCTGCTCGGCCAGTTCACCGTAGGCCAGCGAACGGCCCGATTTGGCGTGCACGACTTTGCCCGGTTCGGTGCTCAATTCGCTCACCGGCACCCCGAGTTGCTGCGCGCCGGCCTGCAACAACATGGCGCGGGCGAGGCCGCCGAGGCGGCGCATCACCGGGTAACTCATGCGCACCGACATGCTGCCGCCGGTGATGCGCATGCCGTTTTCCATCACCACATAGGCTTCGCCGGGCGGTGCGGCCTCGACCAGAAAGGTCGCCGGATCGGCATCCAGTTCTTCGCCGACAATTTGCGCCATCGCGGTGAACGTACCTTGCCCGCCCTCCATGAACGGACAGAGCAGACGCACGCGATTGTCCGGGCGGATTTCCAGAAACGCCGGCACCTGCGTACCGCGCTCGGCAGTGGTTGCCGCCGCGGCAGCCTGCACGCGAGTCGCACCTAGCGGCAGGCCAAAACCGAGCACCAGCGCGCCGACGGCAGTGCCGGTCAGAAAGCGTCGGCGCGACAGATTGACCGGGTCATGCAGGTCCAATGCTGCAGCTTCGAGAGTCGGATCGATGCGTACGTTCATCAGGCTTCTCCCTTGCCGGCCAACTCATGCACGGCGGCATGAATGGCGTTGTACGTGCCGCAGCGGCACAGATTGACCATCGCTGCTTCGATCTGCGCATCGCTGGGTTTGGGGTTCTGCTTGAGCAACGCGGTGGCCGCCATCACCTGCCCGGACTGGCAGTAGCCGCACTGCGCGACCTGCAGATCGACCCAGGTCTCGACGACGCGCTTGCCCACTTCATCGCTCTCGATCGCCTCAATGGTGGTGACCTCGCGCCCGACCACACCGGCCACCGGCGTCACGCACGAGCGCACCACATTGCCGTCCACCAGCACCGAGCAGGCGCCGCATTGCGCCAGGCCGCAGCCGTATTTGGTGCCGGTCATGCCCAGGTCATCGCGGATCACCCACAGCAACGGGGTATCGGCGTCGGCATCGACCTGATAGGTCTTCTGGTTGATTCGTAGTTCCATGGTTCACCCGCTGATCATCGGTTGAGGTGCATTGTTATAAGCGCTGACACGCGGCGAGGCGCCTCAGCGGTAAAGTGCTTCGGCTTGCAGTGGCTGCCCGCGCAGCAGGGCAATGTCGCGGCTCGGCGCAGTGCCGAACAGGCGCCCGTATTCACGGCTGAACTGCGAAGGGCTTTCGTAGCCGACCGCGAACGCCGCGCGCGAGACGTCGAGGTGCTCGCTCAGCATCAGCCGCCGGGCTTCGTTCAGTCGCAGCCATTTCTGATATTGCAAAGGGCTCATGCCAGTGAGCTGGCGAAAATGATGGTGAAAGGTCGGCGCGCTCATCTGCACCCGCGCCGCCAGTTCATCGATGCGCAGTGCTTCGGTGTAATTGACCTTGAGCCAGTCGATGGCCTTGGCGATGCGATAACCCTGACCATCCACGGCGATGATCTGCCGCAGCCGCGCGCCCTGATCGGTATTGAGCAACCGATAGTGAACTTCGCGCAGGATCAGCGGCGCCAGCACCGGAATCGCCTCGGGCTCATCGAGCAACGCCAGCAGGCGCTCGAGCGCGTCTTCGAGGGCGGACGACAGACTGCCAATGCCCGCACCGGAGTTCAGGGTCGGCTGACGTTTCGCCGGCAGACCGCCCTTGCTCAGGACTTCGGCAAGCATGCCGACATCCAGCTTCAGCACCAGCCCCACGCAAGGCTGCTCGGGGCTGGCCTGCATCACTTCGGAGTTCGCCGGCAGGTCGAGCGTCGTTACCAGAAACCGCGTCGGGTCGTAGCTGTAGCCCTCGCCACCGACCCACATACGCTTTTCACCACGCCCCACCAGGATCAGACTCGGCTCGACCATGCACACGGCCGGAGGCGCCGGCTGATCACGACGAAACAACGACAGCCCGGGAATGGCCGTGGCGAAATCACCCGGCGCGCTGACGCGCGGGTCAATGGTCAACGCCAGCGGGGATGCACGGCGCAAGGGGCTATCGATCATGTGAGGTCACTCCTGTCAGCGAACTCTAGTCCGCCGCCGCAGGGTTTCCTATCCATGACCCTGCATCCTCAGAGGATCAGGCAAGCATTCAAGAGGAATGCACTAGGGCAGAGGCGGATCGACCGGGAGAATGTGTCGAACTGTTACAGGAAAGCCCTTATAGGAGAGTGCACATGCAAGTTTTCGCTTACGGCGCCCATGCGGGCGATCAACCGCTGGAACCCCTGCGCATCACCCGCCGCGAACCCGGCCCGGAAGATATGCAGATCGAGATTGCCTATTGCGGCATCTGCCACTCGGACCTGCACCAGGTGCGCGCCGAATGGGCAGGCACGCAATACCCCTGCGTACCCGGTCACGAAATCGTCGGGCGTGTCACCGCTGTCGGCCAACAAGTCACTGGATTCGCCCTCGGTGATCTGGTTGGCGTGGGCTGCATCGTCGACAGCTGCAAGCATTGCGAAGAATGCGCCGAAGGCCTCGAGAACTACTGCGACGGCATGATCGGCACCTACAACTTTCCGACTCCGGACGCTCCCGGCTGGACCCTCGGTGGTTACTCGCAAGCGATCGTCGTACACCAGCGCTACGCACTGCGCATTCGGCACCCCGAGGCGCAGCTGGCGGCCGTGGCGCCGTTGCTGTGCGCAGGTATCACCACCTGGTCGCCACTGCGGCACTGGAACGCCGGCCCCGGCAAGAAGGTCGGCGTGGTGGGGATCGGTGGCCTCGGTCATATGGGCATCAAACTGGCCCATGCGCTGGGCGCACACGTGGTGGCGTTCACCACCTCCGAATCGAAACGCGAGGCGGCGAAAAGCCTGGGGGCCGACGAAGTGGTGGTCTCCAGCGACGCGCAGCAAATGGCCGCGCACCTGAAAAGTTTCGATCTGATCATCAACACTGTGGCCGCGCCGCACGACCTCGATGCCTTGCTGGTGCTCCTCAAGCGTGACGGCGCGATGACGCTGGTGGGCGCGCCGGCCTCGCCGCACCCATCGCCCAACGTGTTCAACCTGATCATGAAACGTCGCACCCTGGCCGGTTCGATGATCGGCGGCATTCCCGAGACTCAGGAGATGCTCGATTTCTGCGCCGAAAACGGCATCGTTTCAGACATCGAGCTGATCCGCGCCGAGCAGATCAATGAGGCCTACGAGCGCATGTTCAAGGGTGACGTCAAATACCGTTTCGTGATCGACAACGCGACGCTGGCACCGTGAAAAACCGCGCGTCCGGGTCATCGCCCGGACGCCTCTCGCAACACAGGTAAATCCAATGACTTCCCTTTCTTCCGAAAAACGCGGCTGGAGCGCTGTGCTGGCCATGTCGTTGGCCGCATTTGCTCTGGTCGCTTCAGAGTTCATGCCGGTCAGCCTGCTGACCCCCATCGCGGCAGAGCTGCAGATCACCGAAGGCCAAGCCGGGCAGGGGATTTCCGTCTCCGGTGCCTTCGCCTTGTTTACCAGTCTGCTGATTGCAGCGGTCGCCGCGCGTGTCGAACGCAAGAAGCTGCTGCTGGGCCTGACCTTGTTGATGATCGTCTCGGGGACGGTGGTCGCATTCGCCCCAGGCTATCCGTCATTCATGTTCGGACGTGCCTTGATCGGCATCGCTATCGGCGGCTTCTGGTCACTCTCGGCGGCGACCGCCATGCGCCTGGTAGCGCCCGATCAGGTGTCCCGAGCGCTGGCCATCGTCAATGGCGGTAACGCGCTGGCGACAGTCATCGCCGCCCCGGCTGGGAGTTTTCTCGGCGCGTTGATAGGCTGGCGCGGCGCATTCTTCTGTGTGGTTCCGGTCGCGGCGCTGGCGGCGGTGTGGCTGCTGATCAGCCTGCCGTCGTTCAAGGCCGAACGTCAGGCCGGCAGCGGCAATGTCCTGCGCCTGATGAGCCGTTTGCCCGTGGCCTTGGGCATGATCGCCGTCAGCGTGTTTTTCATGGGCCAGTTCATGCTGTTCACCTACCTGCGGCCGTTTCTTGAAAACGTTACCGGTGTCGGCGTGACGACTTTGTCGTTGATGCTGTTGGGGTTGGGTGTGGCCGGTTTCGTCGGCACCTTTGTGATCGAGAGATTCATCGGCAATGGCCTCTACCGCACGCTGACGGTGATCCCGCTGATCATGGCGGTCATCGCCCTGGCACTGGTCAACTTCGGCGCATCGCCACTGTTCACCGCCGTACTGCTCGGAGCCTGGGGACTGGTCGCGACCGCTGCGCCCGTGGGCTGGTGGACATGGCTGGCGCGAACACTGCCGGACGATGCCGAAGCCGGTGGCGGATTGTTGGTGGCGATTGTGCAACTGGCCATCGCCGGCGGAGCCATTGTCGGGGGGCTGGCTTTTGACCTGAGCGGCTATAAAGCCACCTTCGAGCTGAGCGCGGCGGTGTTGGTGGTGGCGTCGGTGTTGGCGTGGTTGGCGGGGCGCAGTGCGACTGCGCTACATCTTGCTGAGGCGACAGCCTGAGGGGGGCCAGCAAATGCTGAATTTCCGCTCTGTTACTCACTTCCACCCAGGCTGTTATCATCCCGAGGCGAGCGGCCGAAATACGCCTTGTAGGCACGGCTGAAAGCCGCCTCGGATTCGTAACCAATCGCAAACCCCACCTCGCCGATACGGCTGTTGTGCCTGGCCAGCATGCTCTTGGCCAGGGTCAGTCGCCATTCATTCTGATAACGCAGCGGCGAGCGTCCCACCAGTGCGCTGAACCGGTCGCAGAAGCTGGAGCGCGACATGCCGGCGAGTGTGGCGAGGGCGTCGATGCGCCATTGTTGTCCGGGCTTTTCGTGGATGGCTCGCAGGGTGCGCGCGATGCGCTCGTCGGCCAAACCGCCGAGCCAGCCCGAGGCCGTGCCGTGCTGAACCCAGGTGCGCAGGATGCGAATGACGGTGAGGTCGATCAGGCGTGAAATCATCAAAGCACCTCCCGGCTGCGTGTCGTTGGCCTCGATGAGCATGAAATGCAGGATCCCTTCGGACCACGCTGCCGCCTCGGCCTGCCTGATATGGATCAGCCACGGCAACGCGAACAGCATCGCCTGAAAGCTGCTGGCGTCGAACCAGAAGCGGCAGATGACCAGCGACGCAGGCCCCTCGGACACGGTGATGTTCAAGGATGACGGGTCGTGGGGCAGCAGCAGAATGTCGCCTTGTTCGATGGTCTGGAGCTGGCCGTCAGCACCTTCGATGTGCAACTGGCCTTTTTGCAGGACGCAGATGTGCGAGCTTTTTTCGTCCAGTTGCAGACGTTGCCCCGACGCCAGCGTAATGGAATAGACGCGATCGCCGGTCAGCCGGATCTGCGCCAATACCTGCGACAGCAGGTCCCCGGTGGCTAGGCCCTCCAGCTGCAACTCTGGACGAATGGTCAAGTCTTCAAGTCGATCCGTCATATCCGTCCGGCCACGCCCGCAATAGTCTGAACCGCGAAATCATAACGCTTTCACGCGGTTGATCGGCAACGCCATTGCGTTCGCTGCGTGATGCTCATCATCCAATCACAAAAGGACCATCAGCATGTTCGGGATCTCCGCCCTCGGCTGGGTACACACCCTCGGCAGTCTGCCAGCCATTCCCCTGGCCGCTTACATGTTCATCAAACACGGACGCATCGTGCCCCGTTCGCGAGCCGGCCTCGGCTATTTTGTCGCGATGCTGATCGGCGGCTTGACCGTGTTTCTGGTGGCCCGGCAACCGGTCAGTCCGGTGATCGGCGCAGTTACGCTGGTGCTGTTGCTCGCCGGTTACGGCGTCGGTTTCGTGACCCGACTCGGCCGCGCAGGGCTGTACCTGGAAACCATCCTGCTGAGCCTGACCGCGTTCTTGCTGGTGGTCCCGACCGTCTCGGAGACACTGCGCCGAGTGCCCGACGGCCACCCGATCGTCACTGACCCGAATTCGCCATTGCTCAAAGGTGCGCTGGCTTTTATTGCGCTGGTGCTGATCCTGGGTGTGGCGGCGCAGGTGTTCGCGCTGCGCAAGGATGGTGCGCGCCTGCGCCAAAGCGTCACGCCCGGAGGTTCGTCGGCATCGCTTTAAACCAATGCGTCGCGCTCGGCGAAGATGTCCGCCATTTGTGCCGCATTCTCGGTGCCCCACGCGCACAGCGGCATGATTGCATCCGCCAGACTGCGTCCAAGTGGGGTCAGCGTGTAGTCGACGCGTGGCGGCACTTCCTTGTAGTCGGTCCGCGCCAATACACGATCGGCTTCGAGATCCTTCAACTGCTGGATCAGCACCTTGTCACTGACGCCCGGAATCAAACGTTTCAGTTCGCCGTAACGTTTCGGGCCGTCGCGCAGAAAAAACAGGACCAACGGTTTCCACTTACCGGAGATGACGCGCAGCGTGGCGTTGAGCCCGCATCCGGTGCCGCAGATTTCAGAAGTTCTGCTTATTTTTTTCATACTTACCAAAAAGTGCATACTTGTCGTTAGGTTAGCAGCGCCGCATCCTTTGTCTCAAGCAAGCAGTCCCTGTTTGAGTGAGATTTCAATGAAGGATGCAGATATGACCAGACTGAATGACAAGACCGCAGTGATCACCGGCGGCGCGACCGGCATTGGCCTCGCCGCCGCCAAACGCTTCATCGAAGAGGGAGCTTTTGTCTTCATCTTCGGCCGCCGCCAGGAAGCGCTCGATGCCGCTTTGGCCGAACTCGGAGCCAATGCTCGTGCGGTCAAGGGTTCGGTCTCGGAGCCGGCCGATCTGGACCGACTCTACGCAGCGGTGAAGGCCGAGCGCGCAACCCTCGACATCGTTTTCGCCAACGCCGGAGCGGGCAGCCCGCTTGCGCTCGGCAGCATTACTGCGCAGCACATTGACGAGACCTTCGACACTAACGTGAAGGGCCTGATTTTCACGGTGCAGAAGGCGTTGCCGCTGATGGGGCAGGGCGGTTCGATCATCCTCACCGGATCCAGCGCCGGCACCACGGGTGCACCGGCATTCAGTGTCTACAGCGCGAGCAAGGCCGCCGTACGCAACCTCGCTCGAACTTGGGCGGAGGACCTCAAAGGCACCGGCATCCGGGTAAACGTGCTGTCGCCTGGCCCGACAGCCACCGAGCTGGCGAAGGCCGCGCTGGGCGAAGAAGGCATGAAAGTCTTCGCTTCGATGAATCCGCTGCAACGCATGGCCGAGCCCGCGGAAATCGGTGCGGCGGCTGCGTTTCTCGCGTCGCCGGACAGCAGCTTCATGACCGCCAGTGAACTCGCGGTCGACGGCGGTCTGGCGCAAATCTGACTTACCACGCCCGGTCGATGACCGCCGGTTTTTCGCCGCGGTCGGGCAGGGTCACCCGAGGAAAAAATCATGAGTTACGCCATTATCGGTTTCGGCAAGCTCGGCCAGGCGCTGGCCAAGGCATTTGCTCGAAGCGGCATTGAAGTATCCGTTGCAACCACCCGCGATCCAGAGCAGTTCGCCGGCACTGCAGCCGCGATCGGCCCCGGGATTATTCCCGTCACGCTGGCGCAAGCCGTCAAGGCGGACATCCTGTTTCTGGCGGTCCGTTTTGAGTCGCATCGCGACGTCGCCATGGCCCTGCCGAACTGGCAGGGCAAGACTCTCATCGATGTAACCAACGCCTACGGCGTGCCACCCGAAACGCTGGGTGATCAGCCTTCGTCGAAGGTCATCGCGCAAGCCTTTAGCGGCGCAAGGCTGGTCAAGGGTTTTAATCATCTGGTCGCTGGCGTGCTTGAGCAGGATCCGGCGATACAGGGCGGCAGGCGGGTGGTATTTCTGACGAGTGACGATGAAGAGGCTGCAACGCAAGTCGCTTCGCTGGCAGAAAACCTCGGTTTCTCGCCTATCAGACTCGGCGGGCTGTCCGAAGGTGGACTGCTGGTGCAGGCGCGCGGCAACAGTTGGGGGGCACTGATCTTCAAGGATCTGGTGAAGTTCGACTGATCACCTCTCCGGCAGCTCATCAGAGAAAACCGACATGCCCGGAAACGCCAAAGCCCTGACTGCACAGGGCTTTGTCGTAGATAAATGGTGCAGCGGCGGGGAGACGAACTCATGACTCTGATGCAGTCGACAGGCTTCAATGGCGACTCTCAAAGCTGTTTGCGGGGGTAGGCTGGTTCTTGAGCAACGCATCCGGGCCAGATGTCTTCCCACATTATCGTGTCACGCTTTCAGTAGTAGAGGTTCAGAGCAATAAGTTCGAAAACCGCCACAAAAACGCAGAAGGCGACAAATCTACGGGTGAACACGCGGCGCGGTTTTTCAAAGCCCTGAGTATTGCTGAAGACGCTGCAGGCTTCGCCTAAAAGATCCAGAAAATCCATTCGTTATCAGCCCTTACTTGATCAGCTGCCAAAGCCATTTGAAATCGGGCAGTCAGTTTGCCCGCTATTTTCAACCGGGAACATCCTGAAGTGGGAGCAAGTTCTCATCTTTGGCCCCACCAGCCACACCGTCAGTCACCTCCACGGAACACTCCACAACCGCCGCTCTCTACCGGTTTACAACATACCGGGGAGATTCACCATGAGTGACGGTCGCAAACAGCAGGCGCTGGCCGCGTGGCAAAAACTGCTCGAACAGCCAGGGATCTGGATGGACGCCGAGGATCAGTATGACGAGTTGTTGAAAATGGCTGATTCGATGGAGCAGGAAGGGCTGATCAGCGCGCTCGAATGGCGTCAGCTGGTGCGCAAGGCCGGGGTGAAATTTGTTCAGGCGACCGAGGGACTTACGGGCGCGACCTAAAACTTCGCGGGCCAAAAGGACTGAGCGCCGGTAACGGCGTTATCAGCGTCAATCGTCGCTAATGGGAATATCTATTAATTGCGAATGGGTTTGTATAGCATGCGCGGGCGTTTTTGGCGGTTTCACTCCCTGCATTGGCTTATTCGTAAAGGTTTTTTCCCTTCATGCGTCGAACCCTGCTTTCCATTTGTGTGCTGCAAGCCTTGTCGCCTGTCTCCTGGGCTGAACAGATTGGGGGATCACCCTCAACGCTGGAGCTGGACGCCACCGACGTTGTCGGTACTGCGAATTACGAACGGGCGGACGGCCCGGTGCAGGGTTATCGGGCCACGCGTTCGGCCAGTGCCACGCGTACCGACACCTCGATTCACGAAACCCCGCAATCGATCAGTGTGGTGTCGAAAGATGCGGTCGAGGATCTCGGCGCGACCCGTTTGCAGGACGCGCTGGACTACGCCGGTGGCGTGGGGCGGGCGAACAATTTCGGTGGTCAGGGCCTGACCACGTTTACCGTGCGTGGCTTCACCACCGGCGAGTTCTATCGCAACGGTTTCCCGATCAATCGCGGTTATCCGAACATGCCGGATGCCAATACGATCGAGCGTCTGGAAGTGCTGCGCGGCCCGGCCACCATGCTCTACGGTCGGGGTGATCCCGGCGGCACCTTCAACGTGGTGTCCAAGCAACCGTTGCCTGAGCGCAGCGTCACTCTGGGCAGCCAGCTCAATGATCAGGGCATGAAGCGCGGCACGCTGGACGCGTCCGGCCCGCTCGACGACGAAGGCCGTCTGGCCTATCGACTCAATGTAGTGGGCGAGGGCGGCGACACCTTCCGCGATCATGTCGAGACCGAGCGCTACGGCATCGCGCCGGTGCTCAGCTGGCAGGCGACCGACGCGACCAAACTGATTTTCGAAGGCGACTTCATGCGCAACAACGCGCCTCTGGATCGCGGCGTGACCCGTTATGCGAAACAGATCGGTTCCGCTTCGCGCGACAGCTTTTTCGGCGAGAAAGACGCGGGCAAACTGCATAACGACAACAACATGGCGCAACTGCGTTTCGAGCACATGCTCAACGACGACTGGACCCTGGGCGGCGGCTTCCAGTGGCTCGATGGTTCGCTCAAGGGCAACGCGGTCGAGGCCAACGGTATTGCCGCTGACGGCCACACTTTGGGGCGCAACTTCAACTATCGCAAGCTGGAGTGGACCGACAAGGACACCCAGCTCAACCTGACCGGGCATTTCGACACCGCCGGTTTGCAGCACACCTTGCTGACCGGGATCGAGTACGAGGATTACGACTACAAGTCGATCATCCAGCGCTCCAGTGGCGCGATCAATGCGTACCCGATCGACATCTTCGATCCGGTGTACGGCCAGTCGCGTCCGGCACTGACCCGCACGCCGACGCACGACAAGGAAAACCTCAAGACCTACGCCGCGTTCGTCCAGGACCAGGTCGCCTTGACCGACAAACTGAAGGTGCTGGCCGGGGCGCGTTTCGAGCGCTTCGAACATGACTACGACACCTTCGTGCCTGGCGCCAAGAGCTGGCAGGCCAGCGATAACGCGGTGACCCCGCGCATCGGCGTGAGTTACGACCTGACCGAAACGCTGGCAGTGTATGCCGACACCGCACGCTCATTCAAGCCGAACACCGGCGCAAGCCGCCAGGGCGGTGGTTTCGAGCCGGAGAAAGGCAAGTCATACGAAATGGGGATCAAGTGGGAAGCGCTGGATCAGCAGCTCAGTGTCGATGCGGCGGTCTATCAGATCGAAAAGCGCAACGTGTTGACCACCGACCCGGTTGACTCGACCTTCAGCGTGGCGGCCGGTGAGGTGCGTAGCCGTGGGTTCGACGTCAATGTCAGCGGCAATCTGACTCCGGAATGGCGGGTGATTGGTGGTTACGCCTATGTCGATGCCGAGGTGACCAAGGACAACGTGTTGCGCTCTGGCACGCGCCTGTTGAATATCCCGAAAAACAGCTTCAGCCTGCTGAACATGTACGAGTTTCAGGACGGCACGCTCAAGGGACTTGGCCTGGGCACCGGCCTCAAGTACGTCGACGAACGCGCCGGCCAAACCGCCAACACCGCGTTTTCGATGGGCAGCTACACCGTGGTCGACTTGCTCAGCTTCTACAAGATCAACGACAAGGTCCGGCTCAATCTTGACGTGAAAAACCTGTTTGACCGGGATTACGAAGAGGGCGCATTCGGCAACGTCTATGCCTATCCGGGGGCGCCGCGAACCGTGCAAGTGGGGATTTCCTACACCTTGTAAGGCGGAACCTGAAACTCACGCGCCAGAAACGACGCAGCCCTGAGGGATCGGGGCTGTGTCGTTGTCATGGCGTAACACTTGCAACGCAAGGGCTGTAGCCGCTGTTGGCTTCGATCAGATTCGAGAAAAAGATGCAGCCGATCAGCCGCGCGAACAGGCCCAGCGTGGCCGCCAGATCCGGGTCAAACATCACCGGTTGCGAGTCCAGTGCGCACAGCGCGCCCCACAGTTGCCCGTCGGGAAGGAAAATCGGCGCACCGGCGTAGCTGTCAATCAGATACTGCTTGACCACTGGCCGCGTCGCGAATCGACGGTCCTCGCTGATCTGTGGTACCAGCAGCACCTTGGGATCTGTCAGAAATTCACTGCACAGGGTGATCTCCAGATCCAGCCGGTCGCCGGCGTCGATCCCCAGTTCAATGGGATCGTAGGCGGAACAGACGATCCATTCCTTGTCGGTGAATTTGGCAATCGCGGCGAAGCGGGTACCGGTGGTACGGGTGACGAGCTGCAGAATATTGGTGATCGCTTCAATTTCAGCGATCGAGGAGCGTTCCTCCGAGCTGAGCAACGCTCGGTGAATGGTGTCACTCAGAGGCATGCATGTTCTCCGCTAATGGATTTTAGAGCTGGCACACTACACGGGTTTGAAGCTGTCCTTTTTGATTTTAGACAAAAGGAATTTGTTCACCGGAACAATCGTCCTGAAAGAAGCGCCTGCGCGCGCACCGGAGCGCTGTGCCTGCGGCGTAGCCGGGCCCCATTGAATCCAGTAATTTAGGGGAAGTTGCAGTGAATACGAGGGTTCTGAAATGGAAGGCGTCGTGTTGAACGACAAAATGCGCCGTGAAGCGGATCGGCTTCTGGCCCAGATTGTCGGCGCAGACTCGATGATCATCGCCGTGAAGGCGGGCGCGCGCGCGGATGGCTTCGTGCTGGGGCTGGAAACCGGTGGGGCGCTGCGGGACGGCGATGCCGATAGGCTATACGTGATTTTCGAGGCGGCCTTGGTCGAGCGCCTGAAAACCCTTTCACGCGTTTGAACCGCCTGCCAGCGTCGTGCGGGACCACGTTACCGCATGAGCGGGAGGCGTACCTTGAACACCGTGCCGTGCTCTGCGGTCGATGCCACCTCGATATCTCCGCCATGCGCCTTGACGATTTCCGAGGCGATGAACAGGCCCAGTCCCAGACCGGCGGTCGCGCCTGTTTCCGATGCCGCGTAGCTGGAGTAGCGCGCCTGCGGATTGAACAGGTGCGGAATCACCTGCGCAGGAATCAGTTCGCCGCGATTCTGCACGCTGAACACCGAGCCATCCTTGTCCTGCACCAGGGTCACCTGGATCGGCTGCGCTGAATCGCCATGGCGCACGGCATTGCTGATGAGGTTGGTGAAGACCTGTTCCATGCGTAACGGATCATATTGCCCCGTCACCCGTTGATGCAGTTGGGTAACGATCTGTGCGCCAGGGAAACCGGTACGCAATTCGTCTACCACCGAAGCGCACACGCTGCTCAGGTCGGTGTCCTGCGGACTTACGGGGATGCCCGCGCCGAGATTGCAGCGGGCCAGATCCAGCAAATCACCGACCATCTGGTTCGCGCGCCGGACGCTGGTGCTGATCTGCACCGCGAGTTTCCTGTCCCGGTCAGTCACATTGGCGCTTTCGCGTAGCAGATCACTGGCCATCATTACTGCGCCAAGCGGTGAGCGCAGATCATGGCCGAGGACGCCGAGCACGGTTTTGCGCGTGTCCTCCACCGCCTCGCCGTAAGTGGCGATCGACTCGATCAGGGCCTGGTCGATGGCCTCATTGAAGCGAATGATGTCTTGCACATCGTGCTCATCATCTACGCGCTGTTGGGCTAGCCACAGTCTGAGCACACTCGAGCGCAGCGCGCGATATTCCGACACCATCTGATCCATGGAAAACCCCGCGACAAACCGCGTCATTGCATGGGTCTGGGCCGGAGAGTCGCCTTCCGTGTCGGGGCCATGGCCCAGTGATTTGGCGATCTGCTGTCGTTCTGTCTGGGGGCTTTGCATATCCTCGGCGACGGTTCTCAGGATGTGCTCCGAGTGATCGCGCAAACCCTTGGAATCCATAGGCGGCAGGGCGGTTTCCACTGAGCGGGCAAAGCGTTCCCAGGCAGAGAGAATCTGTTCGATATGCGTCAGGATGAACTCGTGCAGTCTCATCATTGTCCTTGAATCAGGCGGAGGGCGTGTGGCGTCAGGCGAAGCCGGGTCTAAGACTAGACCCTGACGAAGGGATCGAAAAGGCAGCGCTCTGACGATTGATAAATGGTCGACATCTTCGACCGGGACGCTCCGAAAAGTGCTTCGGCGAGTATTGCGCAGCAAGGCTGACCAGCGAGGTGCAAGTGCTATGGAAACCGCCGATACCGCACTCATGGCCGCGCGCATGCAGTTCGCGATCACCATCAGTTTTCACATTGTGCTGGCGGCGTTCACCATTGGCCTGGCGAACTTCCTGATGGTGCTCGAAGGCTTGTGGCTCAGGAGCGGGCGCGAGGTCTATCTGGATATCTTCCGCTACTGGCTCAAGGTCTTTGCCTTGACCGTGGCGATCGGCACGGCCTCCGGACTGATTCTGGAGTACCAGTTCGGCCTGAACTGGTCGCGACTTTCGGCGCAGGCCGGGGACATTATCGGGCCGTTGATGTTTTACGAAATTCTCGCGGCGTTTTTTCTCGAGGCCGGTTTCCTCGGCATCATGCTGTTCGGCATGAAGAAGGTTGGCCCGCGTCTGCATTTCTTCGCCACCTGCGCGGTGGCGGTCGGTTCATTTATCAGCGCGTTCTGGATCCTGTCGGCCAACTCGTGGATGCACACCCCCGCCGGCTACGCCCTCGACGCGAACGGGCGCTTTCACGCTGCGGACTGGTGGGCGATCATTTTCAATCCTTCGTTTCCCTATCGCCTGGCGCACATGACGCTGGCGGCGTTTCTTGGCACCGCGACATTCGTCGCCGGCGTCAGCGCCTGGCAGTTGCTCAAGGCCGCGCATAACCCGCGGGCCCGGGTGCAATTGTCCATGGCGTTGTGGGTGATCGCGCTGTTGACGCCGCTGCAGATCGTGGTCGGTGATCTGCACGGCCGACATAGCATGCAGGTGCAGCCGCAGAAGGTCGCCGCCATCGAAGGTTCGTGGACGCGTCCCGCGCAAGGTTCTGGCGAGCCGCTGCGGGTCTTCGCCTGGCCGGACATGGACGAGCGGCGCAATCACTGGGAGCTGGCGATCCCGCGCATCGGCTCGTTGTACCTGCGCCACGATTTGAGCAGCACCATCGCCGCGCTTGACGAATTTGCGCCGCAGGACATTCCGCCAGTGCCGCCGGTGTTCTTCGCCTTTCGGCTGATGGTGGGGCTGGGATGTCTGATGCTCGCGCAGGGTGTGGTCAGTCTGGTGCTGCGCTGGCGCAATCGTCTTTACACGTCCCGCCGCTGGTTGTGGGCGTGCGCGTTGCTGAGCCCGGCGGGCTTTCTCGCGATGCTCAGTGGCTGGGTGGTGACCGAAGTCGGGCGCCAGCCGTTCACCGTTTACGGATTGCTGCGCACCGAGGACAGCCTGTCCTCGGTGTCGCGGGCGCAGGTGCTCGGCTCAACCTGGCTGATCTTGGGGTTCTATCTGGTGATTTTCACGGTTGGGCTGTGGGTGTTGCTGCGGCTGCTGCGCGAGCCACCGCACCATGGCGAACCCGGTCCGCAGCCAACCCTGCCCGATGAAATCGGACGCTCCTGAGGAATGGCTTTCATGGACACTGACGCAATCACGCTGCTGTGCGCCGGCGCCCTGGCGTTCTCGGTGATCAATTACGTGCTGCTCGACGGCACCGACCTCGGGGTTGGCGTGCTGCTGGGGTTGACCCGCCGCAGCGATCACCGACGCGCCATGGCCGTGAGCATCCTGCCGATCTGGGACGCCAACGAAACCTGGCTGGTGCTCGGTGGCGGCGGGTTGCTCGCATTGTTTCCGCAGGCCTATGCGATTCTTCTGCCGGCGCTGTATCTGCCATTTATTCTGATGTTTCTGGCGTTGATCTTGCGCGCGATGGCCCTGGAGTTTCGTGATCATGCTTCGAGCGCACGGATGAAACGTCTGGTGGATGCCGGCCTGCTCTGCGCTTCGCTGCTGACCGGCATGGCCCAGGGGGTGGTGCTTGGCACGCTGGTGCAGGGCGTTCCGCACGATGGCGGGCAATACAGCGGCACTGGTTGGGAATGGCTCGGTCCGTTCCCGTTGTTTTGCGGTCTGCTGTTGGTGTGCGGTTATACGTGGCTGGGTGCCTGCTGGCTGTATTGGCGCACCGTCGATGAACTGCTGCAGCGCTCGGCACGTCAGGCGCGGATGCTGGCGTGGGTCACGGTCGGGCTGCTGATCGTGCTGGTGCTGTGGACATCGACGCTGCACGCGCAATATGCCGAGCGCCTGATCTCGCCCTTGATCGGATTGCCGGCAGCCGTCGCCGCCGCCGCGTTGCTGACGGGGTTTTTCCTAGGGTTTCGCAGCCGCTTTGACTGCCTGCCGTTGTTCGCCGCGCTCGGCATTTTTATCCTCGCGTTCGGCTTGATGCTGGTCGCGCTGTTCCCGTTGATCATTCCGCCCGACCTGACCTTGCAAGCGGCGACTTCGAGTCGCAACAGTCAGGTATTTGTGCTGGCAGGCTTCGCGCTGCTGGTGCCGGTCACCCTGATTTACAACACCTATGGCTTCCGGGTGTTCAGTGGCAAGGTCCGGGTGCCGCCGCCCCACTGATCCAGAAATATGCAAAACAGACTGAACTCGCGCTGGCTGAGTCCTTCGGAACTTGAAGAGGCTGTTCTTCAATTCTTCCATCGTCAGAGGATTCCACCATGCGAGCAATGACCTACCAAGGCGCCCACGACGTCAGAGTCGAAACCGTGCCGGATCCGATCCTTGAAGCGCCCGACGACATCATCCTGCGAGTAACCGCCACGGCCATCTGCGGCTCGGACCTGCACCTGTATCGGGGCAAGGTCCCGACCGTCGAGCACGGCGACATCTTTGGCCATGAGTTCATGGGCATTGTCGAGGAAACGGGTTCGGCCGTGACGGCGGTGCAACGTGGCGATCGGGTGGTGATCCCGTTCGTGATTGCCTGCGGCGACTGTTTCTTCTGTCAGCATGCGCTGTACGCAGCGTGTGAGACCACCAATCCCGGGCCGGGCGCGGCGATGAATAAAAAGCATATTCCACCGCCGGCGGCGCTGTTCGGTTTCAGCCGCATGTACGGTGGCGTTCCGGGCGGCCAGGCCGAGCTGGTGCGAGTGCCGAAGGCCAATACCGGGCCGTTCAAGGTGCCGGGAACGCTGGCAGACGAGAAGGTTTTGTTTCTTTCCGACATTCTGCCGACGGCGTGGCAGGCGGTGATCAATTCCGGCGTTGGCGAAGGTTCGAGTCTGGCGATTTACGGCGCCGGACCGGTCGGCCTGCTCAGCGCGGCGTGCGCGCGCATGCTTGGCGTCGAGCGCATCTTCATGGTCGATCACCATGCCTACCGCCTGGCCTACGCGCAACGCACCTACGGTGTGATCCCGATCAACTTCGATGAGGACGACGACCCGGCGGATACCATCATAAGCCAGACGCCCGGCAACCGTGGCGTGGATGGTGTGATCGATGCGGTGGGCTTCGAGGCCAAGGGCAGCACCACCGAAACCGTGCTTGCCACGCTCAAGCTCGAAGGCAGCAGTGGCAAGGCGTTGCGTCAATGCATTGCCGCGGTGCGCCGTGGTGGCACGGTCAGCGTGCCGGGGGTGTATACCGGGTTTATCCACGGCTTCCTGTTTGGCGATGCCTTCGACAAGGGGCTGATTTTCAAGATGGGCCAGACCCACGTGCAGCGCTATCTGCCCGAACTGCTCGGATATATCGAAACCGGGCGCCTGCAGCCGGACGCGATCATCAGCCATCGGCTGTCACTCGAGCAGGCGGCCGAGGGCTACAAGATTTTTGATAAAAAACAGGAAGACTGCCGCAAGGTCATTCTGACCCCGGGCCGCAGCGATGTGCCGCTGGCCGAGGCGGACGGCACGGCGCCGCTGGTGCCGGCGGTGTAAGCAAGCAGACCTGTGGCGAGATCCCCTCGCCACGGGATCATTGAGCGGGAGACGATCATGAAAACCATCTGTGCCTGTCTGGGGCTTTGTTCAGTGCTGCTGTTGCAGGGCTGTTTCGAAGGTTCCAATGATGCGCCGAACAAGGACGGCGACAAAAGCAAGGCGTCGCTGCAGATCCAGAAAGACAAGGCGGCCGAGTCGGACAAGTGATCGTGTCGGCGGATAAGCGAGCGAAACTCAAATGCGCTCGCCACGGTCAACCGGACAGTTCTGTTTTGGGAAGCCTGCCATGTCCATTGCTGAAGCGACTGTTGATTATCTGCGCGAACATTCACTGCTCCTGACCACCGCCGAGTCATGTACGGCGGGAATGATTGTAACGTTGTTGTCCGAGGTCCCAGGCAGTGGTGAGTTCATCGAATGCGGGTACGTGGTGTATTCGCCGCAGGCCAAACAGCGCCTGTTGCGCGTCAGTCCGCAGACCATCGAGCGCTTCAACTTGACCAGCGTCGAGGTCGCCCGCGAAATGGTGGTGGGGGCGTTGCATGACAGCACCGCGAATGTGGCGGTGGCGACCACCGGCATTCTCGGTCCGGATGACGTCGACGGTATCCCTGCCGGAACGGTGTGCTTCGCCTGGGCTTTCCAGTCCGCAGCCGGGCAGTTTGTCTACTCCCGGGAAATGCGTTTTTCCGGCAGTCGCTGTGAGGTGCAAAACCAGGCCACGGAATACGCGCTGCAGGGCATACAGCGATTTCACCGTGCGGCCCTGCAGGAGATGAGGTGTCCGGTTGATGAGTGACGATGCCGACCACCCTGATCTGCGCAGCCGGGACGTGCCGTTTCGCGAAGACATGGCCTATCAGCTGAAGGTCTGGCGCTTCGAACGCTGCGGCTGGTATGCCCTGGTGCTGCTGATGGTACTGGCCATGGCGGGGTTGTTTTCCAGAGGCCTGATCAGCAGCCGTGACGTGCGCTCCGAGGATGGCCACGTCCGGGTGCACTATGAAATGTTCCACCGTAACGGTTCGACCAACTCGATGCGTATCAGCCTCACAGCGGCGCCGGAAGCGGCGGTGGAACTTGAACTGGCCGGTGATCTGCTGGAGGGCTTCAGTGTCGAGACCCTGCAACCGGAACCGCTGCGCAGTCGCAGTGCGGCCGATGGCGTACGCTTCTGGCTGCAGGCCGACCGGCAAGGCCAGGTGAGTCTTTACCTGAGTTTGCGCGGCGACGGCCTGGGCTTGTATCGCAGCCACATCAGTACGCCAGGCTCCAGCGGCGTCACGCTTTCTCAATTCATTTTTCCGTAGGTGACCCATGGACTCGGTACTGCGTGCGGCGGTGATGTATGGGGCGTTGATGGTGTTGTTCAAGATCGCCGGCCGGCGTTCGCTGGCGGACCTGACCACCTTCGATTTCGTCCTGCTGATGATCATCGGCGAGGCCACGCAGCAGGCCTTGTTAGGCGATGATTTCTCCCTGACCAACGCGATGGTGGTGATCGTGACGCTGATCGCCATCGACGTCGGTTTCTCTCTGCTCAAACAGCGGTCGGGCTGGGTGTCGCGGCTGATCGATGGCGAGCCGACGATCATCGTCGAGAACGGCAAGCTGTTGCACCGGCGTTTGCGCCATGCACGGCTGATCGAGGCGGATGTCATGGAAGCGGCTCGTTCCAGCCAAGGTATTGAGCGTATTGAACAGATCAAGTTTGCGATCATTGAACGCAATGGGAAGATTTCGGTGATTCCCAACGAGACTTGACTGATCAGTCGGCAGGCTTAATTGCGGGTTACTTGTTTATAGCCTTCATAAGCAGGAGGGCAGTTCTGTCCGAGTGCACTTGCGAATGTCTTAAATTTGACTTCGCGTGCTTATCCATTGTCTCTGCTGTACCCCAGCACACGATCAGTGAAGTGCTGAGCCTTGTCGTGTGGCAGCGCATTGATCCTTTCCAGCTTCAGCAATAGTTCTACAAAACGGTCGGGAGCGTCAGATTTTTTTGCAGCGAGTCGGGTGCTGACTTCGATGATTGTCGCAACCACCTCGTCCGGGATGGCAATCGCCTCAGGCTCAATGGAATCGAGCATATCCAGATTGATTTGGCCCACGGGCGGCGCCATGAGAATGAGGCGCTGGAGAAGATCGTTAAAGCGCGGATCGAAAGAAAGCGGCATGTGTGCATCCTGATTTTTTCGAAATATTAAACTTCGAAATCAAGGCAAAGGGCCATAATTCTTGGATTATTCCTGTACAGGAAAGTAGATTTTGTACAAATAAAGTTAATTATTTCCGATAGGAATAATTATGGAACCTTAACGAGCGGTGCCTGTTTGTTCATTGATTCAGAACGTTATCGATAAATAGAACTTTCGCGGTTTAGCCGCTCGTCGCCCTTGATCAAAAAAATGAAATTTTAGTTCGTGGTATCGATTCAGAACTGTGTGACGCAATTTATAACGAATCTCATCTCACACAGCCTGAGGGAATTGTCATGTTCTTACATAACAAGCGACTTCAATACACCGTGCGTGTTGCCGAACCCAATCCGGGACTGGCGAACTTGCTACTCGAACAATTCGGCGGCGCCCAGGGCGAACTGGCGGCGGCCTCGCGTTACTTCACTCAAGCGCTGGCCGAGGATGATCCGGGTCGCAAGGATCTGTTGATGGACATCGCCACCGAGGAGCTCAGCCACCTCGAAATCGTCGGCTCCATCATCGTCATGCTCAACAAGGGCGCCAAAGGCCGAGTGGCCGAAGGCGTGGAAGAAGAGGGCGAGTTGTATCGGGCCATTAACGGGGCCGGCAACGATTCGCACATCACCAGTCTGCTGTACGGCGCCGGCGCGCCGCTGACCAACTCGGCGGGTGTGCCATGGACGGCTGCGTATGTCGATACGATCGGTGAACCCACGGCGGATTTCCGCTCGAACATTGCCGCTGAAGCCCGGGCGAAAATCGTCTACGAACGGCTGATGAACGTCACCGACGATCCAGGCGTCAAGGAAGCGCTGGGCTTCCTGATGACCCGCGAAATCGCCCACCAGTTGTCCTTCGAAAAAGCACTGCACGCGATCCAGCCAAACTTCCCGCAGGGCAAGCAACCCGGCATGCCGGAGTTCACCAACGTGTACTTCAACATGTCCCAGGGGGAGGGCAGCACGCGCGGTCCATGGAACCAGGGCGACGACTGGGAGTTCGTGGAAAGTCCAGAGCCTGCGGTGGATGGCGGCGACGGCAGCGCCAGCGTCCAGCTCAGTGCCGAGGAAGAGGCGCTGCTGCTGGACATGAAAGCGCGAACCATGTCCGACCCGGACAGCAACCCGATCACCGGTGCCGATCTGGGCGCGGGTGTGCAGGGGCAACCCGACGCGTGATGACCGGGACCGCACGCCGCAACGGCGTGCGGTTTTTCAATCGATACGATCCGAGGTACCGCACATGAATCAGAACTCCGGGATTTCCAGCAGCGACCTGGCGCAGTCGCTGTCCAGTCGGTTTAACGCAAGCGTCACGTCGTTTGATCGAACCGCGCAGCGGATCGCCCAGACGTTGCGCCAATCCGTGCTCGACTCCAGCGGCAAACGCTCTACCGGACGCTAGGAGGCGACATGTCACTCAGCTCATCGTCGACGACAACGCCGCAGCGCAACGGCTGGAGCATGGCGTCCAGCGGCGGTTGGCCGGGCGTGCTGTTCTGGGCATCGCTGATCCTGGTCAGCGGCCTGCTGTTGTTCAGCGGTTACTCCGCGCTGGTCGGCGCTGACCAGCAGAATCTGCGCCTGGCCACTTTGGGTGGCCTGTCGGGATTCGGCGCGACCGCGTTGGGTGCGGTGGTGGCGATCATCCTGCGCGATATCAGCTCACGCACTCAGGACATCATGCTCGGTTTCGCCGCCGGCATGATGCTGGCCGCCAGTTCCTTCTCGCTGATCCTGCCGGGTATCGAGGCCGCGCAAGCGCTGTGTGGCAATCCGTTGCTGTCCGCCTGTGTGGTCGTGGTAGGCCTGGCCCTGGGCGTTGGCTTGATGGTCGGTCTCGATCGCTTCGTGCCTCACGAGCATCAGCAGATCGGCAGACGCGGGCCTGAGGCCCAACGCATCAATCGCGTCTGGCTGTTTGTCCTGGCTATCACCCTGCACAACCTGCCGGAGGGCATGGCCATCGGCGTCAGCTTTGCCAATGGCGACATGAAAGTCGGCCTGCCACTGACCACCGCGATTGCCATCCAGGACATCCCCGAAGGTCTGGCGGTGGCGCTGGCGTTGCGCGTCACCGGGATCTCGGCCTGGCGCGCAGCACTGATCGCCATCGGCTCCGGTTTGATGGAGCCGTTGGGGGCGGTGGTCGGGCTGGGCGTGTCGAGTGGCTTTGCGCTGGGCTATCCAATTGCGCTGGGTCTGGCGGCGGGGGCGATGATTTTTGTGGTGTCGCACGAAGTCATTCCTGAGACCCATCGCAATGGTCACGAGACCCCGGCGACGCTCGGTTTGATGCTGGGCTTCGGCGTGATGATGTTCCTCGATACCGCGTTGGGCTGAACCAAATAACACTTCATCCGTGAATCGAAAAACGTTTTGAACACCTGCTCGACAGGGTGAGTCACCTGTAATGAAAGCCACATTGGTGGACAAGCCAAACGTCTCGCCCCGAACACTATCCAACCATCAGAAGGAAGTTAGAAATGGCTAGAAAAACTGTTGATGATCTGTTCATCCATGAGCTGTCCGACGTTTACAGCGCCGAGAAGCAAATCACCAAAGCTTTGCCGCGTCTGGCGCGCGCCGCAACCAATCCACTGCTTGCCGAAGCGTTCACCTCGCACCTTGAGGAAACCCAGGGCCAGATCGAGCGCATCGACCAACTGGTGGAACTGGCCGGGCTGAAACTCAAACGCATGAAGTGCGTGGCCATGGAAGGGCTGGTCGAAGAGTCCAAGGAACTGCTCGACGAAATCGAAAAAGGCGCGGTACTGGACGCGGCGCTCATCGGTGCGGCGCAGAAGGTCGAGCACTACGAAATCGCCAGCTACGGCACGCTCATCGCGATGGCCAAGCACCTCAAGCTCGAGGATGCCGTCACCCTGCTGCAAGCCACGCTGGCAGAAGAAAAAGGCGCCGATGAAAAGCTGACGAAAATCGCCGAGCAGGGCGGTAATCAGGCGGCGACCCTCGAAAAATAATGAGGGGGTGAAGCGCTTTCCATATAAACGCCACGGCGATCACGGAGGCCGTGGCGTTTAAAAACAACACGGAGGAAACCATCATGCAAACCGAATATGTGTGGATCGCCGCTGCGGTCCTGCTCCTGCTGTTGGACCTTTGGGCACTCAACAGCGTGATGCGCAGCGACAAGCCGTCCGCCACCAAGGCAGGTTGGACAGCGCTGATCTTCCTGGTGCCGTTGCTGGGCGTGGTGATCTGGGGCGTGTCGGGGCCGCGCGGCATTACCAAGGGGCCTTCATCGCCGGAGCACAGCAAGGGGTGATGGTTCTCGGGGGCAACCTGGCCAAACTCAGGCGGTGCAGTTCGTCGAATGCGCTCTGCGTGATGAAACTTGCTGCGCATAAGGTGTACAAATGAATCATGTTTGTACAGGTTCTTGCGTAAAATACAAGCAGGAATCAGATTTCTCACCGGCTCCAGGACAGCCCCGTTTACAGAGTGCAGCCATGATTCCATCAGACGACTTCAGATTCCGAGCCCACGTCCTTCTTGTCGAACTTGACGCTGCGACAACGCAATTGATGATGCTGGTCGTTGCGGGTGAGATTTCCGGCACGCAATGGGATGAAACATTCTCACGGCAGAGCGCCGCGTATACGGCGTGGATTAGCGCCGTAGCGGGCGTTTCAATTGATCCCATGCCTGCGCTGGACGGTCGTTCACTGGAAGGGCCGCTCGGTTCCTGACGTCGAATCAGAACAGCTGCTCCTGGATCAGGCCAGGCATGTAAAACAGCGCGAGGATCATGGCGTCGCCGTCTGGTCAGAAACGTGACCAAGTTGAATCAGACTTCCAGCAGCGTAAATGGCGGGTCGCACAGCACTACCCGCGTTTCGCGCATGTGCTCCTTCGGGTAACTGGCATCGTAGTCGTCGATGACGCGGACCCCCCGACCACTCGGTTGGCGCAGGTTTTTATTAAAGCTTTCAGCTTCGCCGACGACATATCGGTGTTAAGAACAATGCGGCGGAGAAATAAATGGGATTTTTCGACAAGGTCAAGGAACTGGCTCTCAAAGCTAAATGCGGAGTCGGTATACACGCCGGGGAATATACCAAGGCAGTTGATGGCCCGGCATGTCTGCTGGAAAAGACATGCCCTGACTGCCTTGATCATCTAACCAAACACAAACACGAGTTTGGCGAGTTCACTTACAAAAACCATCACACCTGCACGATGATTCGGAACTGCGTACATTGCGGCCACGAGGATTCAAAGGTGAGGCATGAAGATTTTGTTGAGATGGGCACAGATGACTTTTGCAAGGTGAAGGAGAAATGCATCAGATGCGGCTTCACTCAGGTGAAGAAGGAAGACCACTACATGACTGAGGTTTCCCGCAACGATACGCACAAAACACTTTCGTGTATTCGCTGCAACAAGACCGAAACAAGGCAGTTGGAGCGGTACTGACCATTAAAATTCAGGCAGAACCTGGCCTGCGGGCCTAATGCCAGTCAGTTAAGGATGAACGCTGTACCTGTGGCGAGGGAGCTTGTCGAGTCGTCGCCACAGGTTACCTTTTAACCGTTGAAAAAGGAGCTTTACAAAACCTTTTCCGGTGCAGATTGGGCAGTCGTCCCCAGCGCCAAGCCGATCCAGAGGCAGGACACATGCAGAAGGCCGTTGACTCGATGTGCGGTCGTACCTTCTCAAAAGCGCGTAGGTCTATCTCTTCTTGGCGACCTGAGCTGCATCAACCATCGCGCGGTATGCGTCTGGGTCGTCGATAGGTTTGTAGTCGACGCCGCTGATCACCCGTTCGGTCTCGATCAACTGGTACCGGTGCCCGTTCAGTTCCAGCATCAGGCCCGAGATTGTCCCAATCTTCTGGGAGAGACCCTAGGAGCCGCGCTCCATCCGCGTCAGAGTAGACCTTGCCGTCGCAGGGAAAGGAGGCGCCGCGTGGTGCGTCGCTTTCGAAGTTGATGATCGACCGGCTGATATTGCCAAGCAGCCTTCCGGTGTCGATCTGTCCGACATCATAGGGCGACGCTCCGCAGTACTGGCCCGGCGAGTTTTGCAGCTCCTCGGCAGCGTACCAGAGGGGGGCGTCTGCCATCTCGTTCATGTCGAACTGCTCAAACTGGTCGATCAATCCCTCTGTATGCAGTGCAGCAGCCATTTGATGAAGCGTTTCCCGGTGCGCCTTCGGGTTCTGCATACGAAAGTCCTGGTGGTCGAGAGTCGCGCACCATTGCTGGAGCCGGAGAGATTTGGCTTGGTCGAAATTCATGGGAAGAGATTTACTATACATGTGCTGTATGCATGGACAGTAATCGAGGCACGGACGCTGGAGGGGTGAGGCGACGAGCTTTAGGAATTTGGATTGGCGCTCGGTCGGCAGGACGCCGGAGAGGGGTGAATCCTGTACCAATATTTGTATCACTGCGTGTGTTTCGCAGTAGATCTGTGGGTGGTGCATGCTAGTTGAACCCCAATAAACATTGGGGTTCATACTCTACAACCCATAGCAAAATCCGAAAATAATAGTTCAGTGTGAGCATCGCGGCTTTGGCAATCAGTCGTTCAAGCCTATAAAGAGAAGAGTTACTTGACCTTGCAAGCTGTCCTGAATGCCTCTTAAACAGTCACGGCGAGCGAGATGATTTTGACTTGGATGCTTTCAAAAAGTCTCAGGGCCAAGATCCAAAAGGCCCGACCCTAGATACTCATTAACCTGATACGAATGAGAAACGGCGGCATAAGCCGCCGTTTTCTTTATGCCTTTTGAAGGCTCTGAGCCGTCACCGGCTTGCGCTTTGTGAGCCGTAGCATTGCACGCTGACATGGCTTCTCGATCACAACCCACAGCAGGTATGACGCCGCAATGGTGAATGCCCAGTAGCCGATCATGACCAGCGCGGGATCAATGCCTTCTGTCCATGCCGGATTGATCATCAATGAGCGGATGACGATCTGGTGAATGAGGTAAACCGAAAAGCTGATTTCGCCGAGAAGTACCAGCGGGCGCCAACTCAGGATCGATACCACAACACCGGTGCTGGATGCCAGAAGGAAAAGCCCGACCGCATAAAACACCGAAGAACTGCTGACGGTTACCCAGCCTTTCAGTGCAGGGCCAATCAGGCCGTGCACGGCGAGCTTCCAGCCAATCGCTGGCATTATGTAGGAGCCTGCGAGTATCAGCAGGAGCGCCGACATGCCGATCGCCTTGAACCCAGAGTCTTTGATCTTGTGCCCGTAAAGCAGGAACGCTTTGCCGGCGACCATGCCCAGCACAAATTCAAACAGGCGAGCAGGTGGCCAGATATAGACCCACGACGCCGTAGTCACAACTTCACCGGTGCCGTATGCGGGAGCGTTGGTGGTCACTGCTATGAACACGGCAGCCATGGCCAGCGCAAACGACAGAGCCAGCTTGATGTGCCAGGTCTTCGAGAAGTTCATGATCAGCAGTGGGAACATCGCATAGAAGAACATTTCGACGGACAGAGTCCAAGCCACACCATTGAAGGCGAAGAAATCAGACGGCCACGGACTCCATGCCTGAGTGAGGGTTGCGCTCAGGATTGTCTGCTCAGCAGTTACTACCAAGCCCGTCGCGAACGGGTACACCCACAGCACATACAAAAGCCCCATCGTAAAAATGTGCGCCGGCCATACCCGAGCAATTCGAGCCCACATAAATCTCAGGGAATTTCCAACACCCGACAGATTGCTGTGGGCATAGGTCAGGATGAACCCCGACAGAACAAAGAAGAAGGTCACCCCTTGGATCAGGGTGAACCTCTGCGTGAAGCCCTCCAATATATGGAAGTGACTTGCCGAATGCTGGATCACGATCATTGCAGCCGCAAAGAATCGCAGTGATGTCAGAGCAGGGAGTGATGCTTTCATCATCTGTCCTTGATGTGTTAATGCTTCCATGCACGGGCGTGCAGGCAGCCGATGGCGCGGATTCTATCCGATTGCACAGATTTGTGTATTTTTGGTTACATCAGCCCCTCTAGAAAGTTCCCTCGATATCTAATCCGTTCGTCAGGTTTCGCTGAATAGGGTGCATTCGTATACGGTGCTGGTTATTTATCCAGCATTGAGGCTGGCAATGGACTCGCCCGATCACCTCGAAATATCACTTGATTACCTGCTAAACATCCGCGCGCCTGGAACCTGCCTCGTCAAATGCGAAGGCGACAGCATGCAGGACGCAGGGGTGTTCAGCGGTGACATTCTGATCGTTGACAAAGGACTCGATGCCTAGGCCGGTGATGTTGTGATTGGTGTGGTGAACCCAGAGCCGATGGTGAAGTTCCTGTCGTTCAGGGGCTTCCGGTACTCAGGTCGGCCAACAAGCGGTTTGCTGATCGCTTCATTCTGGAAGGGGGCGACTTCCACGTATGGGGAGTTTTGACGCACAGCGTCAGGGATCATTCGCATGGTGCGTGAGGCTTGATCATTCTGGAGCCATCATCATCATCATCGCCGCGAGCGTCATTTTGATGTATTCCTCGTTGCGGTCGATCGCCTCCAGGGCGCCCCTGACGTTTTCGGCAACTTCGCTGCCGCCGCGTTTCTCGACCCAATCTGACAATTCCATGATCGCCGCCTCGAGCGCGAGTCGGTTTTCGTTGATCTTGAGCAGTTGGGAAGGGAGCAGATCGTAATATGGCATCGCGAATCCTCTGGTTTGAGGTCAAGCGTAACACTGCATTTAAAAGGATATTTAACGGTCGGCAGGACGCCGGGGAAAGGAGACTGCTGTAGGAATATACAACGCTAAATTATTGATTCTTATAGGGCAATACGCCGTTTTGTACCTTCTAAAAAATTCCATGTCTTTTTTAATATCAACTGGTTGCGTGGGTTTTTGGGTCACCTTGACCTGGTGGTTGTTTCAAACGGCCCCGATGCTCTACAAGGGGCACCGGGGCAAAGTTTACTTTCCTTTCGGTGCAGCATTACCACGACCGCCGCCTGAAGGTGCTCCGGTTTTGCTAGGCAGATTAGGAACAACTGGCGCTTTCGACCCACCAGATTTGCCCGCTGAATTTGCCCCTGCTTTTCCGCTACTTGATTTTGACATGACCATCTCCTTGGTGATGCAAAGTTGAGTTGCACTTCCTACGATAGATGTTTTTTTGAAGATGCGAATTTAATAACGAGGTCAATCAGCAGTCAGCGACACGACCAGGGTCGTCTGATGAATTCTTCATTCCGATCAAACGCAGCCAGCGGGCTGCGTACATTCTCGTCGACATCCGCGGAGCCGCGCTGTTCGACCCAGATCGTCGACTCCATGATGGCTGATTCGAGGGCGAGCTGATTTTCGTTGATCTTAAAGAGAAGGGAAGGGAGCAGATCTGAATTTGTCATTGGGTTTCCTCCGTGAAAGAACCCGGCGTAGCACTGTGTTACATGAAGAGTGTTTTACGTTCGGCAGGACGCCGGAGAAGGGGAAAAACGGTAAAGTTATGGAACGCTTCTTCTGAGGGAATGGATTCTGAGGATGCCAGAAACAACAAAGCCCTGAATAATCAGGGCTTTGTCGTTATCAAAGATAGCGGAGGCGATGGGATTCGAACTCATGGACCTGTTACAGTTGACGGTTTTCAAGACCGCTATGGAAAGCCGCTGAATACGCGGCCTAAGACGCTTTTTCGTTCCAATACTTTTGTTTTGCAGCACCTCTACAGACTGCATTCTACAAGGGGTGCCTTTTGAGTTATGGAACTATCGTTTGTGCGCATACCAAAAGCGAATATGGCACTCGAAGTTCGGCGCTGCCATTCGAATGGGTTAAAGAGTCAGACCTCTAATTAGAATTTCAAGGGAGCCCCGCTATCAAGCGGGGTTTTTTATGCCTCGAATTTACTTGTAGCCAGGACAGCCTCCGGAAGGTCTGGAAGTCGATAGCCGGATAGCGCGACGTACGGAATCAACACCGGCAGCCCGCGCACCCTGGCACCACCATCTGCTGCAGGGTGGCGCGAGACGGGATCAGCGAGATCGATGCATAGGGCGTTGACGTTGAGAAGGCCTCAGGCCGACAGCTCGGAAAGACGAACGTTCCTATTAAAACCTTTTGCACAAAGCCGCTCGGATCAGCCATTCGTCCAATAACCGGCACTTGTCGCGACCTTCCTCCCTCACACGTTTAAGCACGAACCCCCGTGCACCGATCGGAGAGGCATCATGGAAATCGACGAGAATGCACCAGGCAATCAATCGCAACAGGCAGTGACCCGCTCGACTGACAATGAAACAGGTCATGATCCTCGGGTTAAAGATTCGGAGATCCCGCTACCGCCGGATGACGAAGCGCCCATTGATGAAGATATGACGGACGTAGCTGCGACAAACTCTGTATCTGCAGAGCACCCGAAAGCCGGGAGTGGCGCAAGTGCCCCGGTGTCTGTGAAGACTGACACCACAGATGTCCAGGACGGCGACGTGAAGGAGCCTCGCGGCATACCCGCCAGCGACCCTGAATCAGGGGCCTGAACAAGTGGACTCCCTTTTGCCCGCCCAGCGCGGGCTTTTTTACTGACGCCTTTTAAGTCTCGCTCTTGCCTCGTCCCAGGCTTTTTTGCCTTCCAGTGTTTTGGCATCCGCGGCATCTCTGGCGTTTTTGTAGCGTTCCATTGCCTCGGGGGAGTCGGCCGCATGGGTTAGCAGTTCGTAGGCGATGGCATTGAGTCGATCAGCCTCTTGAAACAGTTCATTACTGCGGCCGGTCGCTGCGTACCAATCGGATGTGGTTATGGGGCTGGATCTGGATTTCATGTGTCCTCCCATTCATTTGAGATGCGCTCTATCGAAATGTAGAGCGCTTCCTGCGATGCATTATTTTTCCATTTGCGTCGCTCCGGTGTCCTCCCAGGTGACAGCACTGGTGGCCCGCCACTTCACGTCGGCGATTCCAAATCGTTCTGCCATGGGTTTTGTGAACCGCTTGAGAGGAGGGCGTCCGGGTTTGGGTATCGGAGCAATACCCGCGTCGCAACTCGCCCACTGCCAAGCCTCTGCGTTGTTCATCAGTTTGGTGCGGATGACAAACGACTTCGGTCTTCCATGAAGCTTGTACTCAATCACAAAAATATCTACCGAACTCACGAGTTACCGCTCCTTTTTTGGCTCATGAGGTAGTGATTTTTGCTGCTGGAGAAAATTCAAAGAATTGTCTGACAATTGCTAAATTAATGATTTTTCTCACATTTAGGGTGGTTTTATCTATACGTGAACGCTTCGTTTGTAGAGGTTTTTTAATTTCCTTCATGCACACGGAGTCCAGCGCATGGAGTTATTGCCGCACGGTCAGGGCATCAGCAGGATCGAGCCGCTGTGCTTGCGCTGGATAATCGCGTGATGGGCCTCAGCCGCCTCCTCTAACCGATAACGTGTGAGCGTCAGCGGCCCCAATGCACCTTCCCGGTAGCGCTCGAACAACTCGGATGCCGCGGCATCCTGGTTCTGTGGGTTGACGTACTGCGGGGTAGTCGGTTGCTGATAGCGGATGCTGCGCGCGGCCAACCGCTGTGTATCGGCTGTCACCGCTCCGGATGCGTTGCCAGCATGGACCAGAACACCGCCCGCGCGCAGCGCCTCGATGGAGGAATCGAGCGTCTGTCGCCCCACGAGGTCGTACACCACATCGGCGCCGACACCCGCGGTCAGTGCGCGGATCTGCTCGGCCAATCGGGGCTCGGCGATATGCAGCACGTGGTCCAGTCCCCAGCCTTTGACAGTACTGATCTTGCTTGCCGAGCCGACCGTCGCAATGACCCTGGCGCCGATGGATTTCGCCCACCTGGCCACTAATGAGCCGACTCCACCCGAAGCTCCCTGCACCACCACCGTTTCGCCGGGCCTGACCGGGTGGACACGTTTGAGCAACGCCCAGGCGGTCAGCCCCTTCGCCAGCAGGCCCGCAGCCTCTTCACTGGAGATGTCGTCAGGCAGTTTGATCAAGGCTCCTGCCTCGATGACACGGGTGCGCGCGTAGGCACCGTGGGCGAAGAAATAGCCCACTCGATCACCCACTTTCAGTGTTTCGACGCCCGGTCCGATGGCCTCGATGACGCCAGCCGCTTCCACCCCCATGCTCCAGGGTAGCTGCACCTTGAACGTGCCATCGCGGAACATCGTATCGACGAAGTTCACCCCAATGGCTTCGTGCCGTATCTGTACCTGCCCCTGCGCCGGTGATTCCTGGATGAAGGTTTCGTGTTGCAGAACTTCGGGACTGCCTTGTTGGTAAATCCGGATGCGTTGAGTCATGACCGCCTCGGCGATGAAGGATGTTTGACGAAGAATGCTGCTTGAGGAAGGCCGCCCTCGTTGAGTGCGGCCTGAAGCGTCAGGCGCTCTGGCCACCATCGACGTTGAGCGTGGCGCCGGTGATGTACGAGGCCTCGGGGCCGGCCAGGAAGGAAACTGCGGCGGCGATGTCCTCGGGTTGGCCGTAACGTCCCAGCGCGGCAAGGCCGGCGAGGAAAGGTGCGTGACCGGCGGTTTCAGGGTTCATCTCTGTATTGATGGCGCCAGGCTGGATCACATTCACCGTGATATTGCGCGGGCCCAGATCGCGCGCCCATCCACGGCTGTACGCAGCGATGGCGGCCTTCGTGGCGATGTAATCGGCGGCTCCCGGGAAAGGAACGTGATCGGCACCGGTGGTGCCCAGCGAGATGATGCGACCACCATCGTTCATCAGGCCCACGGCTGTGCGTACGGCGGTGACTACGCCCCCCACATTGACCGCCTGCTGACGATCGAACGCGGCGATATCGGCATCGACGGCACCCACCGCACCGGTGACGAACATCCCGGCACTGTTGATCAGTATGTCCAGGCGGCCGAAGTGTTGATGCACCTGTTGGACCAGCGCTGTCACTTGTGCTGTGTCGCCCTGATCAGCCTGGATGGCCAGGGCTCGCACGCCCTGGCGTTCGATTTCGTCGACGATCTGTTTTGCCTGCTCTGCCGATTTCGCGTAGCTGAATGCCACATGGGCGCCGTCTGCGGCGAGACGTTTTGCGATGGCTGCGCCAATGCCACGGGAACCGCCAGTGACCAGTGCCACTTTGCCTTGCAATTGCTGAGTCATTTGTCTGACCTCCTGATTCGCTACGCCTTTGTGGGTAGCTGTGTTTGGGTGAGATCAATTTATGGGATGGAATCGGCGGGATAAATTAGCTAAAAAGGACACCATTGTTCCCATAGCGAGGCTAATTGACTGTATGCCATTAGCCCGAGGCACTTGCATGGACTACTTCTCATCGGTACGAGCCTTTATTCAGGTGGTGGAGGCGGGCAGTTTCGTAAAAGCGGCGCAGACCCTGAATCTGCCGCGAAATACGGTAACCAAGCAGATCCAGGCGCTGGAAAGTCACCTGCGGGTGAAACTGCTCAATCGCACGACGCGACGGATTTCGCTGACCAACGATGGCACCGCCTACTACGAGCGCATGGTGCGGGTTGTCGATCAATGGCTCGAAGCCGAATCAGACCTCGTCAGCGCCCATGCGCGTCCACATGGGCGCTTGCGAGTGGACATGGGATCGACGATGGCGACCATGTTGGTGTTGCCGGCGCTGCCGGAATTTCAACGACGTTATCCCGATCTGCAGTTGGATATTGGTGTCAGTGACAGGCCTGTGGATCTGCTGGGCGACAGGGTCGATTGCGTGATCCGTGGCGGCAGCCTGACGGACCCATCGCTGATCGCCAGACGGCTGGGCAGCCTGCAGTTCGTGACCTGCGCGACACCGGGCTACCTGGAGGCCCATGGCACCCCTCGGCACCCCAGCGATCTGCAAAGCGGCCACCAGATGGTGCGTTACTTCTTCGCCGGCACCAACCGCCGCATGGCTGTGGAGTTCGTCAGGGATGGGGAGCGGCTGAACATCGACGCCGATTACTTTGTCGCCGTCAACGACTCCAATGCAGTGCTGGCTGCGGCATTGGCAGGTCTGGGTGTGCTGCAGACCCTGCGTTTCATGGCACAGCCACATTTCCAGTCCGGCGCATTAGTGCCTCTGCTCGAAGACTGGTCACTGGAGCCCAACCCCATTTACATCGTCTATTCCCCAAACCGTCACCTCAGCGCGCGCGTACGGGTCTTCGTCGATTGGCTAATCGAATTGTTCGAGTCGAAGGGATTGCGATAAATGCCAACGTCCACATTTTCAGATGTGTCGAGGGCGAACCAGTGATGTCGGAAGAGAAGGGTTGCGCAAATAGCTGAAAAGATGCGGAAGCGATCCATGGAGAGCGGAGCTGATTTCCTGAATGCCAGAAACGACAAAGCCCTGAATAATCAGGGCTTTGTCGTACATAAGATGGCGGAGGCGATGGGATTCGAACTCATGGACCTGTTACAGTCGACGGTTTTCAAGACCGATATGCAAAGCCAATGAAACCGAGGCCTGTAGCCACTTTTCGTTACGATACGTTTATTTTTTGACACCTCTACAGCCCGCATTCTACAAGGGGCGGATTTTGAGTTTTGTAACGGTTTTTGGGGCTATTTCGATGGCTTGGCAATGGCGCCAATTCGTCGATAGACGCGTTCGGTAATGTCTCCTTTGGTGTGCCCCAAGAGTAAACTCGCATCGCCGACGTCGAGGATTTCCGACGCCGCTTTCGGCCTGATGTCTCTGAACTGGAAGCCTCCGATTTTCTCCGCCAGCTGAACATCGCCTTTTTCTTCAGCTTCTTTCTTGGCCCTTTCTCTGGCGTCGTCCCATCGATCGCGAAGCATCTTCGCCGTCATCCGTTTGCCGCGCGAGCTCAAGATCAGATAGCTGCAAATATGCTGAGCATTGCGCTCAGCCATTTTCCCGATCAACAGGCCCAGACTGTTTGGCTCATCACCGTCAGTCATCTGGATACGCAGCTTTTTGTGTGTCTTGTTCTGCTGCACACCCAAGTAATTTCCCTCGACATCGTCCCTCCTCATGACCAAGACATCTGCCGGTCTTTGCCCGGTCAGATAGGCCAAGTCCATTGCGTCTTTCAGCTCTTGAGCTGCCTTTATGTAAACAGCATCCCAAACCACATCATTTGCGTAATAGTCCCTGGGCGTTTCCTTGTTTTTTCGCACGCCTTGGCAGGGATTTTCTTTGGTCGTCAGTCCCCATTCTCGAGCAATGTTGAAAACGTGGGAGAGGGTGGCAATCTCGCGATTCGCTCGAACCTTGGCGGTCCGCGCGTCGCGGTACCCTGCGATAGTTGCTGGGGTGATTGAGTCGATGGGAGCGCTGTCGAACATCGGCCGAAGCTGCTTGATCTCCGCCAAATTGTCCTTCTGCGTCCGTGCCGCTTTTTTCGATACGATGTCGCGGATATATCGGTCGAAGATGCCTTTCATGGTGCGTAGATCAAGCGGCTTTTCCTTCGCCTCCAGCTCCGCCCATTTGACCCTGGCCGAGTCCAGATCCTTGCCCAACGGGATCGCCTTACCTGTCATGTCCAGATAGTAATAGGCGATCCAAACCTTTCCGCTTTTTCGTGTTCGCGTCCACTGGTACATTCGAGGTGGCAAATTACGTGTGTCGGCCTTGCGGGGGCGCATATCAGTTCACTCGCGAATAGTCTGGCGTCCATGCCGGCGTGGCCGGTGGCAGGTTCGAGTCGGCGATGGTGGGGCTGATCATGCCAAGCTTCATGCGGGCGTACATGCGACCCACCAGCGGGCGCTTGCCCCGGCTTTCGACGAACACCCATTGGCGATCAATCAGCCAGCGGCGCTGGTAGGCTCTGGCCTTGTAGCCAGTGAGTTCGGCCAGCTCTTCGTCGGAGAGAATTTCTGTTTCCATGTGGTGCTCCATACCGCACGTTGCGGCGGAAAGTGGGATGGGCTATTTCGCTTAGAGTAAGATGTTGTTAGCTAGTTATAGGAGACTCACAAGTGCTAGCGAGAGGTTGCTGTGGATATCGTTCGTAGATTGGGCATAAGTGAGCCTCGCTCGCGGATCTACAATCTTGTATATTGAGTAGAAGTTCATATGGAAAATATAGAAGGTGATGGTGAATAGTTTTTTTCTTAGGGAAAGCGTGCTCCTTGCCGTCCTTCCTTTGATTTCATTTGTAGGCGCTTTGATGTTTGAAGTCGGTTACGCTGGAGAGTTTGGCTACTCCTACTCTTTCATTTCTATTGATTTAAAAACAATGGTTGTCTCGCTAGCGTGCTCAGTGATTTTATTGATCCCCGTAATCTTATTTTCTATTGGTGTGTTCAGGGTGATGAGTGACGAATCAAAAGAGGTGAGGGTGTTGGGTTTGGAGTTTTTTTTACCCGTAATGGCGCTCATAGGTGTTTGTGTTACAGGGTTTCACTCAAAAGTTTTTATCATTGCATTTATTTCGTCTTTCATTTTTGCTGTCTCAAAATACGCGTTCATCCTGCTCAAAGGTTTGAAATATGGACTGAGGGGGACTTTAATTCGAGCTGCTGAACTCGAGGGTTTAACCGAGCGCTCAATAGTTCGGGAGGCATTAAAAAAACTGGACTTGGGAAATAAGCGGATATTTCATATTTTACTTGCCGTTGTGCTAGTTCTTCTAGCGCTTATGGTGCATGGTGCGGGACAAGGGTTTGCTCAGTTTAGGAGTGACTACCAAACGGTGAGTATGAACGAAAGGGAATATGCGATCCTCTCTGCATATGGTGATTTAATTGTTTTGGGTGGTGTATATGACGACCAGTTCAATGGCGTTATTTCGATAGTTCCTAGAAATTCTGAAAAGCTTACTGAATTGCGAAATGCTTATCTTCCCAGTTTTTTACCAGGCCTCTGCAAGATCGGGAAATGCAACTAATAAGCAAATGTAGGGTGAGTAGATATTTGCAGTTTTTGATTAACTCGTTACTAGCGGTCGAGGGCGAGGCTTGGCGAAATAACCATCAAAAATGCAGACGAACGGCTAGCATGCGGCGGCTCGCCGGTTTGTTTTCTGTCAGTATGCAGGCTCATAAATAATTTTCGTTTTTGTATGGAGGGAACCATGAAAAAAGACAACTTTTTGGATTTGTTAGAAGCCGATCTCGGCGTATTGATTCCAAAAAGAGAAATTTTCGATTTAATTCGACTATCTAAAGTAGAAGGCTCGGATCATTGGTACGGAAAAGAGCTTTTGATCGCTAACACTCCGCAGCAGGGAATAAATTGGGTTGGAGAATTTCCAGTTTTAGCAGGAGTAATACTGAAGGTGCGGCCTGGAAGTTATAGCGGTGACGGCTGGATGGGGGCTGATAACGAGCGTTACAGATATTCTTTCAAAGCTCGGAAAGGGATCGTCTCTTTGACGGAGAAAGCAAATCGATCGCTTATTAATCAACCTCAATATTCTTATCCTGTCGTGTTGCTGTCTGATCGCAGAGCTTTTTGGAGGTTTGAAGGGGTATTTGAGGTTTCAGAAATAGGCAGTGATAGTGTTGAGTTAATAAGAAAGGATCTTAAGGGAGATAAAATCATTGAGAAATACGAACCGGATTTCGTTGAGGGGGGCAAGAAGTACGTAACTCATTTGGTTTCAGAGCGTAGTAAAGAGGTTGTTTCGTTTTTGAAATCCAATGGAAGATTTGAATGCGAAATTTGCAAGTTGGATTTTCGAGTCAAATATAATGTTGAATATATTGAAGCGCATCATAAAGTCGCGGTTTCGACTCTTCCTTCTGGCACAAAGGTGACTGCAAATGATTTTGCCTTGTTATGCTCAAACTGTCATTCGGTCGTTCATGTGCATATGCGTAATAGTTCGGATACCTATCGGGAGATTAAACTTAAAATACAACGTGCTATAGAAGGTGACACGCCGAAATGATCCTTGCTCCGATCCACCGAACAACATGAACTGCTTTACTATTACCAATTGCTTTGTACCGCGGGCCGTCGGGACAAGCATTTTCTAGGCTTCCACGCCATGGGATCCGTGTGTAATTGTCAGGTAGGCCTTGGCAGCGCTCCCACTCAATCACGCTGGTTCTTCGTACTCCAGCGGACTCCAATACATATGCCTCTCGGTCATCGAGAGAGCCTCCCCCTTGTGCCGTGAGAGTAGGATGAACTGCGAGCTTCTCCGGCCATCCCGGCGACCGATCCCTGCGAGGGCCTTCTCGCTCAAAAAGTACCTCGGTGGGATCGAACCCGTCTCGAGCACTTGCGACAACGAACACACGCCGGCGTCGTTGGGCCAAGCCGAAATATTGGGCGTCCAAGACCCGCCACGCGATTGTTCTTTTGGGTCCATACACACAACCAGCGTCCGACCATTTCTTCCCTGAAGACTGCAGTTCGCAGTCTTCCCCAGCAAGCGCGCCAAGAAAGCATCCGAAGGCGTTCCCTTTGTCGCTGAGGACGCCGGGGACGTTTTCCCAAACGATGACGCAGGGCGGCTTTCGCTGGCCTGCTCGAACATAGTCAACTGCATCTGCGAGCTCCACGTATTTGATGGTGAGGGCGCCGCGCGGGTCGGTGAGTCCTTCGCGCATCCCGGCCACGCTGAAGGCTTGGCACGGGGTGCCGCCGACCAGAACATCCGGCGCGGGTATCTTCCCGGCCAACACCAAGGCAGCCAGCTTGGTCATGTCGCCATGGTTGGGCACGTCGGGGTAGTGATGGGCCAGGACAGCCGAGGGGAACGGCTCAATCTCGGCAAACCAAGCGGCGCGCAGGCCCAGCGGGTGCCAGGCCTGTGTCGCGGCTTCGATGCCGCTGCAGACGCTTCCATATGTGATGGGCATGATGGCTCCTGGCCGGTATAGTTGTTCATTTATCTCAATGGTAAACACGATGCGATTTTCAACACGGGCAAGGAAGCTGGGCCGATGGGATTGGATGCGCAGGAATTACATCTATCTTCTTGGGTTGTTGGCGTTAGTGATTTCTGCACTAGTAGGTGCGTTAGTTATTGCACACTTTCAATTCGGTTTGGACTTGTGGTGGGTATCCATTAAGCACCCTGAGACGGCGCAATATTGGGGGCAGCTTGGAGATTTTATCGGTGGAATATTAAATCCTTTGCTGAGTTTTTGTGCTCTTATTGCAGTTCTTTATAATCTGTCTCTACAGAGAGAAGAGCTTTCGCTCGCCCGCGAAGATGCTAGGGAAGCTCAAGATATACAAAACAAACAGAGCGATATTTTTAGACAGCAAAACTTTGAATCGGTTTTTTTTAGGTTGCTTGATATGCACTCCTCTCTTTCAAGGAATATGAGAATTAAATTAGGATTTGGCCCTAACGCCAGGGTGTTGGAGGGCGAGGAGGCATTTAAGTATCTATCAAGATATTATTTGGGCAAGCTAGATCTTGTTCCTCATTCTCTTGTGCCAATTGAAATTCAGGTAGAAAAAGTTAGAGGTAACTCTCAGGCGTTTCTTGATGCATATGTAGGCTCTGTAGGACATTATTATAGGAATATTTATCAGATACTGAAGTATGTTGATGCCTTCGGTAGCGCTTCTTTCGGCTCGTCAAAAAAATCACGGGCTGGGATGGAGATTAGGCGTGCTTTACGTTCATATCGCTCTCAGAGGAACTATGCCAATATGTTGAGGGCGCAATTGAGTAGTAGCGAGGTTGCATGTCTTTTTTTAAATTGCTTGGCGACTCAAGGTGACGGTCTTAAATTTTACGTAGAGAAATATTCTATGTTGAAAACATTGGAGCTGTCAGTTGTTGGAGGTAATGGAGATATTTCTGATCTATTTAATAAACTTGCCTACGCCGATTATGAAGATATGGAAATGGTAGACGTTGTCAGTCTAATACGATCGAGATACCTCGATGATACCGATGGGCGAGGTTGAGCCTGATTATTATTTTAGTAGCTAAAAAGCGTTACGTTTCACTCATGGTCTTTTACGTTCATTTGGAGCGACTCGGCGAAACCCGCTTGCCGTAACTTGCGCGCCACGGTTTCCGATATCTCGTATTCGTGGCGCTTAATTTCGAAGAGTGGCGCGGATTTCTCGGCGCCGAGCGAGTGCGCGTGTGCGATCAGGCGCCAGATGGTTACTCGATCTTTCGTCTCACCCAGATCGGCGGTGAGCGCGGTGAGTCGGCCGCGCATTCCCTGCCTGAAGTAGTGCCGAACGATCGCCGATGGGCCTTTGGGCTTCGGCGGGGCCGGCGGAACATCGTCAGCCTTGGCATTCAGCACCAGCAGTTGAACCGCCTCGCTGACTTCCTCGACCTTATGCCAAAGCATCAGCTCGTCGAGCATTTGCCTAGCGACATTCGGAATCGTGTGCCGCATCTCCTTTTCGCCCAGATCCTGCCGTTTTTCGGCAAGCTTGGCTGTTCGATCTTCCTGCGTCGAAGCCATGGCCTACCTCTTCAATTCCGCTGGCCGGCTTGTCCAGCCAGGTCTGTCGGCGGCGCGTCGTCGCCCGGTTACTGATGCGTTTCATGAGTTGAACTTGAATCCGTTCTCGCTGGCGATTAGCGCAACCCGCTTGACGTGCATGTGCAGTGTCTTGGCCGTCTCGCTGATGGTTTTGCCGGCTTCGGCCAGTTCGCGAACCTTCGGGGCGATCTTGTTGCGCTCGACGCGCAGACGGTCGTGGTGCGGTGTGGATGCCAGCTTTGGATCGCCAGTGACGCCACTGGGGATTTGCTGAGCCTTACCGCTGGAACCGAAGAACTGATCAAGTTGCTGGTTCAGGTTGTCGAGCAACTGGTTTCGTGGGTTTGGCATTGGTGCACCGATCAATGCACACCTTCCGCCAAGCGATTAGCCTGCTTTTCGAATGCGATCGCCATGTTCACTGCTACCTGGTAATTGAAGCGGAAAGCCTTGGTCTTTCCGGTGACCAGATCAATGATGTGATAGGCATTGCCGACTGTCTTCACCTGAAAGCGCACTTTCTTATCTGGCGCCGCCAGACCTGCAAGTCGGGCGAACTCTCCACGGGCTGCGTGGGAGCGAACAAACAAGGCGTTGAGAATGTCCCGGCGCTGCTGCATCAGTGGGTGCATCTCGACCTGAGCAATCTCTGTTGCGTGCTTCATGGTTGATTACCTATCGGTTGTCATCCCAAGCAGCCCTCGTGAGAAGGCTGCTCAGTGATGCTTTCCGTTTCTCGCTGCACTTCAACGCCGGAGTCCTCTCTCTGCCCGCTGCCGCAACTGGCGTCACATCGGGTGGCTGTGCAACTTTGCGTGCTCTCATGAGGGAGCCCGGCCAGTTCCAGAGCTGGCATGGGGATCGAAATTTGTGTTTCGCGCTGTTCCCGTTTCCGGGGATCGATCCGCGAAGATTCCAGATTGTGAAAGAGCGGCGCGGCTTTCGCTGCTGGGCCGGTGTTGCGTTGCCTTGGGCTCAAATATAAGAGCACTTATTTTGATCGTCAATAAGCATGCTTATATTTTTTCGTATGCACGATAAAAAGCCCGCTCAACGGCGGGCTCGTTTTAACCTTCGCAATAGCCTCGCCACCCGATCCTTACGGCGCCCCCGTCCAAATGTTCGATGCGTACCCCGTTAGTCTCTCCGATCTCTTGAATCACTTGCTGCCAAGCTTCCGGGCTTTCATCGTCATTGCGAGCGACGGTTACGACCTGAACTTTTTGCACATTCGGCGCTGTGATCAGTCTCTGGATGCGGCGACCTACCATTACGTAGGAATCTTGGGATTGCATTACGGGAGAAGCGGTAGCGGGCATTGATAGCTCCTTGCTTTAAGCTGTATGTGCATACAGTATTGCGGCCGTTATAATTTGGCAAGGGTGGGGAAGGGCACTTTGGGGTCGGAACCGCATCTCGGCGGCAGCAAGCACGAGGAATGAAGGTCTCCTCCGATTCATAGCCCATCAAGTGACTTACCTTAGCGACAACCGGGAAATACAGGCGTTGGCCGCTTCGCGAAAACTCCTTGAGGGCCTCGAAATCCGAATGGAAGCTAGGGAGCGTTACGAGGAGGTTCTGAAGCTAGTGGGTGCGTACAAGAAAGTCGGCGTGATCGATGAGGACAAGAGGCTGTAGGAGGCGACGTTCTTTTATGTATGTCTCGAGGCTAGAGCCTGGGGGCGCAGAGGAGGGATGAAATAAAGGTAGGCATGAGTGAAACGCGTGTGCTGAAAAACTCACTAGAGAGCTTTTGTTAATCAGCAACGCTTTTCGATTTTAAGTGTTTTTTTATTTGCTCAGCTACCGCGTAAGCCATTAAGGGAGGAACAGCGTTCCCGACCTGCCGAGCCCTAGATTGTTTTGAGCCAAAAAAAACAAAATCTCGAGGAAACGTTTGAAGGCATGCAGCTTCGCGCAAGCTCAGCGCACGATCTTCTACTGGATGACCGAACCGTCCATTTGAATAACTAATGCATTTAGTGGTTAGTCCAACGGCAGGTTTATTCCAACTGAGTCGACCGTAGACGTCGCTGTGGCCACTATAGCCTTTATGGCAATTTAGGATTAAATTATCAGGCCAATGCTCTCGACCACCTCCCTCAGGCGTTGCTCTGATTCTTTCTAAGTTTAGTTGCGATAGCTGCATAGAAAAATGATCGCGATCGTTGTTATCAGTTTGCCCACTCTGTAGAGGTGGAAGGTCTGAAATCCAATCTGCGACCGTCGAATACTTGCGATTCTCTTTGCCATGTGTTTGGGAAGGAATGACAATTTCACCCTGCAGCGTTGCAAGAAGCACCAATCTGGTCCTTTTTTGAGGAACACCAAACCATTGAGCTTCAACTACTTGTGCATCATATTTGTAACCTAAGCGAATTAGTAGCTCTGTAAAACGTTTGAATGTTTCACTTTTTGCAGCTTTCTTTTGCATGCCAGGAACATTTTCGATAAATACATATTCTGGCTTCCACTCTTCTACAAAACGACCAAACTCATCAAGTAGATCGATTCGGGTATCTGATGCGCTGGCTTGTCTATTTTGCTTTGAGAATGGTTGGCAGGGAGCGCAACCGCTAAACAAAATAGGATTGCGACGCTTCCCTACTAGGTCGGAGATGCATTTCACATCAACAGTTCTAATGTCGTCCTGTATAAAGTGCGCGCGAGGGAAATTAGTAGTGAATGTCTCCCTCGCGTCAGCATCGATATCTAACCCCATCTTGATGTTGAACCCAGCCTGGCGAAAGCCAGAGCTGGTTCCGCCACATCCAGAAAAAAAGTCAAATACATCAATACTCATTTTTTTACTCAATAAATTCTTTTAAGATGTTTGTTATTGCTTGAAGGTCAGGGTTGTTGTCCTTGATTAATGCGAGCTTTCTTATTTGAGTTTCTAGGATCTCGGTGCTTGTTGTTTTTTCGAACTCACTGAGCCCTTTTTCAAGTTTTGTTAGTTCGTTAAATCGTTCCTTAGGCTGTAGTTTACCACATTTTTTTGTGTTTTGATCTTCTGGCATATTTTCCCAAACGAAAATCTCAGGATTGGCGCAAGGAAGATAAAATGTTCTAGGTAAAGCATAATCTAGATATTTGCGCTCCAAGACCTTTCTTTTTTCGCCCGCGCTAGGATCATTTCCTCCGTCTAGAGCGAATTCAAGATGCTTAATGCCAGTAAGATTGAAGATTTGCTCGCGAATATCATCATGTTTTATATCGGGAATTTCTTGAGGCAATATGATATTTTTCTTTGGTTTCTGATCACCATCAAGGAAAAACAAAGATTTGCTGTCCCCAGTTTGCACCAAGCCGGTCATGCACTTTCCAAATATTGATGGAGCGCCCCCTGGGAAAACAATTATCTCGAACTGGTTCATTGCAGCTTCACCTAAAGTTCTTAGGCATTTTTTAACAAGTGCTGCTGCAAGTTGATCTTCAACAAAAACTCTTTTTTTGTGTTCGGTATTCAACCCTAAATGGAAGAATGCTTCACTAGGCTTGATATTTTGTTCTGAAATTATTTTTTGGGTGACAGGATCTGTTTGAAGTAAAATTATGGATTCCGGGGATAACTTTTCGATTATGTATTTAGAATGAGTGCCAATAAATACCTGATGCTTGTTTTCTAAACAGTGTTGAGTGAGGAACTCCATTAGCTTGACTTGCGCCCCGGGGTGCAAAGAAACCTCCGGCTCATCAAGAACAATTAGGCTGTTTGGTTCTAAATCCATTATTTTATGTACCAACATTACTACTGCAAATTCGCCGCTGCCAGCGAATGCTTCACTATATTGAAGCGCCGTGGTCTGCATGATTGCAGTGTATGATGTACTTTCAAATAGTCTGTGTTTTATAAGCCGTATATTAACGTAGGTGCGACCCAGTATATTTGAAATTACATCTAGCTGACGTTTCGGTAGTTGAGTGTTTGAGAAAATTGTCTCTTGCTTTGCCCTAAACGGTCGAAAACTTTGCAGATCTTCATTTATAACGCGCTTCAAATATTTAGATCTGGAGCGCAAGTGCTCTTTAGCAGTTCTGTTTCGAAGTTGTCCTGTCATATCGCCATGATAAAAAAGCTTGTCAAAGGCACTGATCTCGCTTCGAAAATCAAGTATTTCTAATTCTTTTGTTATTCCTGACCACCTGGTTTTGCTGCGGCCTTTTAGTTTTTCACCCGGTTTTATCTCGGGCATCTTCTCCATTTGATCTTGAAGCAGTGGACGCGAAGGCTCCCAATAGTCTGGATTAGAGGCTTTCTTGATTCTCACTTGAATTACTTCAACAGTCTTACGCGAGTACGGGTCTATGTATCCAAATATGTAGCGCGGCCGTCCTCCCGACTCGTCAATTGGGTCAATGTCAGTAGAAAACCAATGATCCCCGATGTTCTCATGATGCGGGCAGCAGGCTAAAGCTCTTAATACTGAGCTTTTGTTTGCTCCGTTGCTGCCTACTATTGCGGTAATCGGAGTTGTAAAGTTCAATTGCAGGTTAGGGCTTAAGTTTTTGAAGTATGGGAATCTAATGTGGCGTATGGTTGGTTCGCACTTGCCTGCGTCAAATACTATTTTCAGCTTTTCGTTGATGTCCATTTCTATTACTGCTCATATAGTTTTGAGAAATTGTTGTGAGCGAAAACAATGCCATAGGCGCGATGCCGAATTTATGGAAACATTCGGTTTAGAGGCTTTAAAATTTCTGCAATGCACGAACGACGACACCTACAATTCGGCAATGTTCATCAAATAGTTCAATAGGATAGCTTGGGTTCAGCGGCTTCAAGAACAATCGCCCACCGTCGCTGACTAGCTTCTTAAATGTGGCTTCATTGCTATCTGGTAGTTTGGCCACTACTAGTTTACCTGGGGCAACCTCTGCCTCTGTGTCGACCAATATAAGCGTGCCTTCAGTGATGCTTTGACCGGCCGGCGCTGTCATCGAGTCCCCCTTGACGGTCAGCCAAAAAGCCGCCCCCTTCGAATCGTACTCGGAAAATTCATACCGATCTGAGAATCCGGCAGGGTAGGGTTCAACCGCTTCGGCCCACGCGCCAGCGGCTACCCAACTAATCACCGGGTAACGGTAGGACTCGACAGGTTGATGGGTATCACCAACGTTCGATTCTCTAATGCTCCCGCCAGTCATAGGACCGATGTTTTCAGAGAGCCATATGGCATTAACCCCGCATACATGCGCGATTTTTGGCAGATGTGCGCTTTGCAGGTTTTTTCCTGTTTCCAGCTGCGAAATCACCGGCTGCTCAACGCCCACTTTCATTGCAAGGGCCTTCTGCGTCAGCTTTGCGTGATTCCGCGCGGATTTGATTCGTTCGGCGAGTGTGCTCATTCGTTGGAATTTATAAGTTCCCTTATTGGCTTGCAAATAAGTTTCCTTCTACTTAGGATATAAGCATGCTTATTTGGAGGTTTCTTGCATGACCCCAATTGAAAAACTCGTCGACTTTTTTGGCGGGCAAACCAAGACAGCTTTGGCCCTAGATGTTTCCCAGGCCGCAGTCTCGTACTGGGTTGCCGGCATTCACACGATGGGGGCTGAAAAGGCATTTAAAGCGGAGGAGCTGACGGGCGGAAAAATCACGGCTCGAGACCTCTGTACGCGCCAAAAGGATCAGCAGTCCGCAGCTTGAGATGCCTTACCCATCAACCGATTGATGAAATATTCGCCCCAGTCTCGGCAGGGCGCCACGGAAACAAATTTGAGGTTTTACGAATGGAAGACTTTTTGGACGCGTGCCAGGCAGCAGTCAAGGGCAATAGCCCCAAAACATTGGCGGCAAAGATGGGTATTCCGCACGTTGGCCTGCTTCAACGCGCGAATCCGGATAATGAGGCACACCATCTTACCGTGGAGCACCTGTTCGGGGTCTTGTTGCATACAGGCGATATGCGCCCGTTGCTGGCCTTGGCCAATGAGTTCGGCTTTGACTTGGTATCGAAGTCGGCGCCGGAGCCGCAAGCGCTCACCAATTCGCTGATCAACGTCGGCAAAGAGGTCGCCGATCTGACCATCGCGGTTCACCAGGCGCTGGATGACAACCACGTCAGTTCTTTTGAGAAAAACTTGATCCGCCAAGAGATCAATCACGTTCGGCAGAGCCTAGACGTGATGTATGCCTCGGTGAAGGCTGCCTGAATCCCGGGCACAAAAAAGCCGACGGAGAAGGTCGGCTGATTCGCAAAACTAAAGAGGCCCGATTATGCAGAGCCAGCCAAATTCTAGCAATACCCAGAACAATGTCGCGACACGGTTTCAGAGTTCGCAAAGCGTGTCGCAACACACGTCATCTCGTTTTGCCGAATTGAATATCGGAGCCTCGCTGTGAGCGTTCAAGCAATGTCATGGGCGCTGTCTTTGCCCACGCAAGTTCTCAAGGATGCCAGCGCACGGCACGTTCTGCTGTGCCTGGCCAACTATGCCGGATCGAACGGTGCTGGCGCGTTTCCGTCAGCTTCCACCTTGGCTCAGGACACCGGTCTTTCTGAGCGTACCGTGCGTTACAAGTTAGATGACCTGGAGAAGTTGGGGCTGATCAAGCAGGGCAATCAGGCGATTGCTGCTGTTCACATTGATCGCCATGACCGACGCCCAGTCGTTTACGACCTCCAATTATTGCGGGGTGCAAATGCTGCACCCCGTTCCGAGCGGGGTGCAAATGACGGCACGGGGTGCAACCCACAACAGAACGGGGTGCAAGCTAAGACAGAACGGGGTGCAGCGGCTGCACCCAATCCGTCACTTAACCATCAATTAACCGAAGAGCAGCAGCGCGAGATTGATGCCGCGATCGCGGAGCAGAACAACGCCGCAATCGAGCCGCAGGATAATCACCAGCGCTTTTCCATGTTCGCGACTTGGTTGCCGAACGAGAAAGCGTTGTCGGATCAGATCGCCATCGCGGGGCTTCCGGCCGACTGCGTCCCTGACGAAGCGGTTCGGAAGTTCAAGGGCTTCCACTGCGCCAAGCCAAACACTCTCGATTCCGGCTCCGGCTGGTGCTACCGCCTGGTCCAGTGGGTGAAGCGTGAGCGAGTGCAGGCAGCAGGTCGTGGTCAAGAGCCTGATTTCAACGACACCAGTTGGGGTGATGACCTGGGAGGTCTGTGATGAAGTCTGTTTCGAGTGTGCTGCAAATGTTACCCAATGTGGCGTCGGCTGAGGTCGCGCCAGTGAAGGCGGATGCGGGTACCGTCCAAGTCATCAACGCACTGTTCCGCGAGCTGATGGCAATCTTCCCGGCGTGGAAGCAGGCTTGGCCTGATCAAGAGGCCGTCAACGCCGCGAAAGCCACCTGGACCAAGGCGTTCATGGCCGAGAAAATCACGAAGGTCGAGCAGATTCGCTTCGGCATCGAGCAGTGCCGGAAGCTTGGCTCTGACTTCGCGCCGAGCGTAGGCAAGTTCATAAACCTGTGCCAGCCCACGCCTGAAATGCTTGGGCTGCCACCGCTCGAAACGGCGTTTCGCGAAGCGAGCCGCAATGTCCATCCGTCGATGGCCGGCCAAGCGAACTGGTCACATGATGCGATTTGGCACACGGCCAAGGAGTCTGGTTTCGAGAGTCTGAACCGCCTCGAAACCTCGCTGGCGCGCAAGCTGTTCGAGCGCAACTACGTGATCACCGTGCGCCGTTTGATCGATGGGTTGCCGCTCCAAAAGATGCCGCTGGCATTGCCCGCCCGAGTTGACGGCCGCCGTACACCTGAGATCGGAAACAGAGCGCTCTCCGAGCTGCGCGCCATGAGATCGGGGGCTGCCCGTCATGCCTGACCGCCGCCTGGCTGTTCCTGAAATCGATACCTATCGCTTCGCAGTGTTCTGCTGCTCGTTCAAGGTCGATCTGAGTTCGCCGCCTGACCACGCGTTGGCGCTGTTTGCCGACGAGGCCATGGCCAAGCGTTATGGCTCGTGGATGTGGCCTGGGACCTACGAAGTCGTCGACGTCGTGACGGGGAAGCCTGCATGCGAGTGAGCTCGAAGAATCTTCGCGCCTCAGCCAATGGCCAAGAGTGCACCGTCCGGATGCCAGGCATATGCAATCACAATCCAGAAACGACCGTCCTCGCGCATCTGCCTTGCGGGCAGAAGGGCATGGGCATGAAAGGCTTTGACACCGTGGCGGTGTTCGAGTGCAGCGCTTGCCACGACGTAATCGGCGGGCGCGCCGCCGGCGAGATCGACTGGCAGGACGTGCCGCGCGCCATCGCCGAAACCCACGAAGCCCTGATCAGGGCTGGAATTCTCACCGTTAAGGGGGCCGCATGAGTACCGCCGCGGTGAAGATCACCGAAGCTGAGATCAAGCGCCAAGTGGCCGGCACCGTACAGGACGTACGCGACATTGAGAATAAGGGCCTGTACCTGCGCTTCAACAAGGCTCGAACCGGTGGCTCGTGGTACCTGGTGTTGAAGGGCAAGTGGAATCCCATCGGCACGTTCCCCGAGCTGACTCACAAACAGGTTGTAGCGGCGCTGCCGTCGCTTCGGCTGCGTCTGGGCGCCGGGGAGGGCGCGAGCCTGTCGAAGTGGAACGCTGTTGGCGAACTGCTGGACTGGTTCGCGGATCGCATGTCGCGCGATCGCAATCTGTCGACCAAGCGCAAGAACACCGGCGCCTCGATCATCAAGTGTCACCTTAAACCGCGCCTCGGCGAACTGCCCCTGATCGGTATCGACAAGGCTGCGCTCGACACCTTGCTGATGTGGCCGCTGCAAGAGATGGTTTCCATCGACTACGTGCGTTCCGCATTCCAGCTACTGGCCCTGGCATTCCGGCAGGCGGCCAAGCTGGGGATGATCACGTCCAATCCGATGGCGGCGATCCGTTTCAACGACTTATCCAAAGCGAAGGTCGGCATCAAGCCGTCCCGTCTGCGCGGCGTTCAGTTGGAAGGCCTGCTCGGGCAACTGGCCGACGTCATGACCACGGCGCCGCTGGATTCGATGCTCGCACTGATGATGCTCTGCCATGGCACGCGGATCGGTGAAACCCGGATGGCGCGCTGGTCGCACATCAGCCTTGCCGAGCGCGAATGGTTCATCCCGGCCGAGAACACGAAAACCGGTGTCGAGCATCACCTGCCCCTGACCGAGCAAGTGTGCACGCTGCTGATCCGGTACCGCGAAGGCCAGTTCGCCCGAGGCTATGAGGGCCAGAGCCTATTCCCTGCGCGCAACGGCAAGGCGCTGGGCGAGGCTCAAGGTTGCGCAGTGTTTCGTCGGTTGGGGCAGGGCGAGTGGACCAGCCACGACCTGCGCAAGGTGGCTCGCACCGGTTGGGCAGACCTCGGCGTCGACCACCTGATTGGCGAGCTGCTGATCAACCACGCGATGGGCCACAACGTGAAGGTTTACATCCAGTCGGACGTAATGAGCCGCAAGCGGGATGCCCTTGAACAGTGGCACGCACATCTAGATCAGAAAGGCTTTGCTGCGATTCATGGATTGACCGGCTTTAGATTTGAAGATTCCGGTAATTCGCTGCAAGCCACAGAACATAAGGCCCGTAAGGCCACTGAAGAAACAACCATAGGCGAGGTTTCAAATCATGCAAAAAGGGCGAGTGCCTGGCTTTAAGCGGGAACGGATCGAGCTGGAGCCTTGCTCAATCTGCGCGGGGAACGCGGTGGTGAAAGGGCTGTTTTATGAGCTGGTTTGCACTGATTGCAACGGCTCAGGTTGGGTTGTTTGGGGGAGCAAGTTGGTGCTTTCTTCCGACGAGTTGGTCACTCAATTGAGTTTCAAATTGCAGCACGCTCAGCGTGAAATTGCAGCGCTGAAAGGTTCGCCGCTGATGAGCGAACCACAAAGCCAATACGAACGATCGAACCGCCTGGGGGCGGGCGGCACAAATTACACAGGGGATTGAAGGAATGATGATTCGTAAGCCGGCGGGCCGACCATTGGGAGACACCGAATACTTACTGGAGCAGTGGGGCTGGTGGAGGATGGATGGGATGGGGGGGCCTAGTTACGCCTCTCCAACGTTCGCGCTGATGCGCCAAGCAGTAGCACAGCCGTCTGCAAGCAATAACTATTGCATCACGGATGAATGGGCTATGGCTATCGACAGCGCCGTCGCTAGGCTTGCGCACCGAGATCAACAAATGGGCGACGTTATCTGGCTTTATTACGGCGCCAAATGGGCGATGGTGAAAGTTGGTAAGCAATATGGAATCAGTGAAGGTAAGGCGAGGGAGCTGGCGAGGGCAGGGGCTGCTTGGATTGATTGCGCAGTGAGTGAGATTCGGGAGGTCGCTTGATATAGATACCAAGTCGCAAAGTTTCAGCGGCTTGAAAAAATCAGTAGCTGTGTTGTGCTAAATACAGCTACTGCATTTTAATGGTCTGCTTGTTAAGCTGATTCCGTGTCGTTCTTGGCTGGTTTTTTAGAGCTTATCATCTTTCCACCTTTTAGTTGGATGTTAGAGTTCGTTATTCCTTTTAAGATTAGCTCGTAAGGGTGGTTTGCCATTTTTTCACGCTCGGCTCGATTTAGAAGTAATAATTTTAAAACTTCGATATCTCTATCGTTAGGCGAGGCTCCTGGTTTAAGCCTTCTGATATAGTCATCGGCATCGAAATATTTCTTTGCGTCTTCCCGGAGTGCAAGTAGGACGGAAGATCTAAAGTTGGACGTGCGGTAGATGTAAACAATGAAGGCTGCTAGGCTGACGTAAAGACCAATGATTGCAGTTACTGCACGATCTGTTAATGAAGCAGCGGCAAATAAATAAATTAGTAAGACACCGATGTTGAAGATCACAAATAGGTTGATCATTACAGCTTTGAGGCGGCCAGCGCTTTGAGACTGCTCTTGGATCGTTTTTTCTAGTATATTTCCGCGTTCTGCACGCTCTTTCAAGCGCAATTGCTCTCGACGATCCTCCAGTAATTTTAAAGGTTCATTCGCCAAAAGAAATGCGGACACCGCTTCTTCGATTGTGGCTTTTAATTCAGAGTCGAAGGCGTTATCAAGTGTTTTAATTTTCTCAAGCTTTCGGGAGACTATCTTGGGGATGTCTCGAGTAAGCTGGTCTTCGAGTTCAGCCTCAATTGCGCTTCTTTGGGCCTCTAGGTTTTTGTTTGCAAGACGTTTCTGGATGCCTTGAATCTTTTCTTCCAATTCAAATAAATGACTGGTCATTCGCTTGGATTGAAAGCTGCTAGAGTCTGAGTAGAAAACTAGTCCCATACTGCGAATTAGTTTCTTGGCGAATCCACTCTTGAAAAGTATATATCCTGTTACTACATAAAGGAGTGCTACAAACAAGTATGTAATGAGCTGGCCTTCTTTGGCCAATTTAAAAAGTTCCTCTAGCATCGCAGCGTCCTTAATGGTTTGTAGTGGTTTTTGGGCTATGCAAGTTTATAGTGCTAAGGCTTTCGAATTTGGTGTGTGCGCATTATGGCACAGTGCTATCCTTGCGTCATTCGGCCGGAAAGCGTGAGCGCCAATAGATCTGTAGGTGGTTAGAAAAAGCAGACGGAAGAGAAAAAGGCTTTTCCGCGCGGAATAAATTTGTTTTTATGGCAGCGTGAATTGCTGTGAACGCAGCGAAACGCTTTAAAAAATCGGCCACTGAGTCGGTTTTTTTATACCTACATACAAGCCCTGCATTGAGCGGGGCTTTTTCGTTTTCGGCCCCATGCCTGGCTCTTTGCACTGCCCGGATGACAGTGACATGGAGGCCGAACCTATTTGAGGACTACAGATGAGCACGGAGCAGCAAGCTCTCGCGGATGTACCCCTATGGCTACTGATACTGCTGAGTATGGCCGGCCTATCGGGGGAGATGCTGAGAGCGTCAGGTAGTGACCTCGGTTTACAACAGATCTTGCAACGCGTCGCGCTACGGTTTCTCGCATCCGGTCTTTTGGGAATGGCTACTTTGCTGCTCGCAATGGCGCTCTGGAACAACCTGTATTTGGCTGCGGGACTGGGCATCGTGATCGCTGTGATTGGGGCAGACGTCGCGGGAGGCCTCTATACCCAGTTTTTGGCTAGAAAAGCGGGGGTCAGTTCTCCAGCATCAGATTCCAATATGCGCCATAAATGAGTTGGTTCCGGTGTGCCAATTTCGGCCACGCGAGCAGCGTTGCACCGTTTTGGCGCCGAAAATCGCCGGGGCCCCTAGGGATATTCAAAGGATACGGGGTCGGAAACCCGCGGGAAAGCGTTAGCCACAGGGCTGGAAAGTTAGTTGACAGCGGTTGACAGGTTGACAAGGAATGCCGGGTTTTCAGCGACAGAATTTTCGTGATCCAAAAAAAGCTTTTTAGTGAAGTACCCCCGGTTCTATTGGGCTGCAGGCCTTTTCATGCCTGTTCATTTTCTTAAACAGCAGCCCCGGCGCAATGGCCAGAAGGCTTGTCAACTGAGCCGGGTTAGTTGACACACTTAACAAGCCACGACGATGGAGGCCGCATGGCTTTTGTAACTCGCAAGGAGTACTGCGAGCTGAAGGGGTGGTCTCGGCAGTACGTTGGCAAGCTGGTCAAGAATGAACGACTCGTTCTGAATGCTGCCGGGCAGATTGATGTGGAGGCCAGCGAGCAGCTTCTGGCCATGACGAGCGACCCGAGCAAGGCCGCCGTCGTCGCTCGACATGAGCGCAATCGCCCGAAGCGGAGTGATCAGCCACCGCTGGAAATAGTCATCGCAGACTTTGTAGATGACCCCTCTGGTCAGGTACCCGACTTTCAAAAGTCACGCGCTCTTCGTGAGCACTACCTATCGCTTCAGGAAAAAGACAATTTCCTTAAAGCCCGAGGCACCTTGGTAGAGCGCAAAGCGGTCGAAGATGCGGCCTATAACGCCGGTCGCTTACTTCGCGATCTTTTGCTTGGAATGGCGCCACAGCTATCGCCGGAACTGGCCTCGCTGTCAGATCCATGGCAAATCGAAAAGCGTCTGACGTCCGCTTTGCGACAGACACTGGAAGATGCTGAGCGGCTGTCAGCAGTAGATCTACAACAAGCCATTACCCCGAGCTAAACCTATGTCCTTAGAAATATCGAACGGTGCGACGGTGTACCGCGAAGCGTATTTCCGTGGGCAACGACCAGAGCCAGATGTCTGGATTGATCAGTGGGCCGACGAGTACATGCGCATTCCGCGCGACACGGGTGCGGCCGAGCCTGGTCAATACCACACTTCGCGCACCCCTTATGCGCGTGAGCCGATGCGCTGTCTGTCACCAGCCCACCCGTGCAAACGGGTGGTGACTATGGTGGCTTCGCAGTTGATGAAAACGCAGATCGCCTTGAACTGGATCGGCGGCCTGATCCATATGGCCCCGTCCAACATCCTCACGTTGTTGCCCAGTCTGGGGTTGGCCAAGCGGGTATCGTCGCGGATTGGTAAAACCATCAAGGCCACGCCTGTGCTGCGTGAGCGCGTGGCGTCCAACCGCTCGCGGGATGCGCGCAACACCATGGACACGAAGGAGTTCGAGGGTGGTTCGCTGTACATCACCACGGCCGGTTCTGCGGCCAACCTGGCGGAGCTTTCCGCCCGCTACATCTATGGCGACGAAGTTGATCGCTGGAGTGTGGACGTGGGTGAAGAGGGCGACCCGGTCGAACTGGCCGAGACTCGCGGTAGTACTTTCGGCCGTAACGCAAAATTCTACTTTTCCAGTTCGCCGACGGTCAGGGGGGCGTCCCGGATCGCTGATCTGTTTGAGGTCAGCGATCAGCGTTACTACTACGTGCCGTGCCCAACCTGTGACCATATGCAGGTTCTCGAATGGGAGCGCTTGCATTACTCGGCGGATTTTCAGGTTGTGCATTACCAATGTGCCGGTCCCGACTGCGACGTCCTGATCGAGGAGCGCTATAAGGGCGAGATGCTGGCGAAAGGGCAGTGGCGGGCACACACCCAAGGCGATGGCGAAACCATTGGTTTCAACTTGAATGCGCTGTACTCGCCGCCCGGCTGGACGGGTTGGGCGTCGTTGGCCAAGCAATTCGAAAAAGCTAAAAAGGCTCAGGCCAAAGGCGATCTGGAGCCGATGCAGGTGTTTTACAACACCCGTCTGGCCAAGGTTTGGGATAGCGCTCAGGAGCAAACCTCAGCCGATGTGCTGAGGGAACGGGCGCGGCTGGAAAGCTACGGACTTGGCTCAATGCCCGACGGCGTGTTGATGCTGACCGCTTCTGTTGACACCCAAGCCAACCGCTTGGAATTGATGGTGATGGGTTGGGGTGCCGGCATGGAGCGCTGGGTGGTCGACTTTCAAGTGATCTCCGGCGACCCCGCAGATGAGCGTACTTGGGCGGCGCTGGATGATTTGCTTAAGGCCCGTTACCGACACCCTAGTGGTGCCGAGCTGATGATCATGGCTACGGCGGTCGACTCTGGTGGTAACCATACGGATGAGGTCTATCAGTTCTGTCGTATGCGCCGCTGGCGCAGCGTGTTCGCCATCAAGGGGGCGAGCAAGCGGGGCCGGCCGGTGATCGCGCAGCGACCTTCGATGGTCGACGTGACATGGAAGGGCCTGACTGAACGGCATGGCGCCGAGCTATGGATTGTTGGTACCGACACGGCGAAGGACTGGATCTATAACCGCTATGTATTCGACACCGGCCCGGGAGCGCTGCACTTTGCCAACGACCTGCCGGATGACTTTTTCGCCCAGTGCGTGGCTGAGCGCAAAGTCACTCGTTACGTCAGGGGGCATAAACGCATCGAATGGACCAAGGGCAAATCCGAGCGTAACGAAGCGCTCGATCTGATGGTTTACAACCTGGCCATGGCCCACTACCTCGGTATCAATCGCTACCAGGATCACGATTGGGCGCGGATTCGGCAGGCGGTCAACCAGTCGGTTTCGGGCGATAACAGTCAACCCGTTCAGAGCGAACGGCTCAGCCAGCCAGTCGTAACAACGGCAGTACCGCAGGCGCCGCAACCAGCCGTGAAATCACGTCCGGCAGCCGCTCCCCCACAACGCCGCATTTCCACCAGTGGCTACCTGAAGAGACGCTGATATGTCATTTACGAAAAAGCACCTCGACGCGGTTGAGGCGGCGATTGCTCGCGGTGAAAAAACTGTGCGCTACACCGACCGTACTGTGGAATACCGCACGGTCGATGAGCTGCTCAAGGCGCGCGAAGAAATACGCTCGTCGCTGGCCAGCGCCGCCGGGCCGCGTTCGCGCGTGGTTCGCCTTTATCACGGGGGCAAGGGACTTTAATGGCCCGACATTTTCCGACGTTGACCCGTAACGGCTTTGTGCTGCCGTCCAACATCAAGGCCAGTTACGAAGGCGCTGGTGAAGGCCGCCGATCCGCTAACTGGGACGCTCCTGACAACGGGATCAACAGCATCAACACCCCGGCATTGCGCAATTTGCGGTCGCGCTCCCGGGCGGCGGTTCGCAATGATCCGTATGCCTTCAACGTCATCGACAAGCGGGTCAGCAACCTGATCGGCACCGGCATCACCCCTCGGCCAGCAACCGATGATGATGCCCTGCGCAAACTGCTGCAGGAGCTGTGGTGCGATTGGGTCGATGAGTCGGATGCGGATGACCGCACCGACTTTTACGGCCAGCAGGCGCTGGTGGCGCGCACGGTAGAAACATCGGGTGAATGCTTTGTTCGCTTGCGTCCTCGCAGTCTGGATGAAGGCTTGGCGGTTCCGCTGCAGTTGCAGATTCTGGCGCCGGAGTTCGTGCCGCACGACAAATTCGAGAGCACCAAGAACGGCAACGTCATCCGCGCCGGCATCGAGTTCACGCCCGGCGGCAAGCGGGTAGCGTATTGGATGTACCTGTCGCACCCGCGTGATGCGGCCTCGTTGAATGCCGGCTACAACCAGCTAGTGCGCGTCCCGGCCGCACAGGTGCTGCACATCTTCGAACCGGTCGAACCTGGCCAGTTGCGCGGTGTGCCGCGATTGTCGCCGGTACTCAAACGGCTGCGCAGTCTGGACAACTACGACGACGCGGTGCTGTTCCGTCAGGAGGTGGCCAACCTGTTCGCCGGTTTCATCAAGCGCCCGTCGCCGGACGCGGGGCCGGCTCCACGCGATCCGGTCACCGGCGCGTTATTGGATCTGGACCGCGACGGCTTCACGCCCATGGTTGCGCTCGAACCCGGCACCATGCAGGAACTCGGTCCGGGCGAAGAGGTGGAATTTTCCAAACCGCCGGACGCGGGTAACAACTACTCGGACTTCATGCGTCAGCAGTTGATGGCTGCAGCGGCGGGTAGCGGTACGCCTTACGAGATCCTCACCGGCGACATGCGCGGCATCAACGATCGAGCGCTGCGGGTGGTACTCAACGAGTTTCGGCGTCGCCTGGAACAGCTGCAGTTCAGCGTGTACGTGCATCAACTCTGCCGCCCGGTACGGACTGCGTGGATGGACATGGCGGTGCTGTCGGGTGTCTTGGTGCTGGACGATTACGCACAGAAGCGCCGCCAATACCTGCGCACCCGCTGGGTGCCACAAGGCTGGGCTTACATCCAGCCGGTGCAGGACGTGCAGGCGCGAGCGATGGAGGTGAGAGCCGGTTTTTCGTCGCGCAGCGAGATGGTTTTGCGCACTGGCTACGACGCCGAAACGGTCGATCTGGAAAACGCTGCTGATCTGGCACGCGCCACCTTATTGGGCCTCAACTACAACACCCTTGATGCCGTCGAAGACACCGACGACAAGGAGCAACCATGAGCAAGCGCGCGAAACCGCGTATTTACAACCGCGCCGGCAAACGCGTCGAGGTCAAGGACAAGACTTGGTACGCCGTTCATGCCAGCGGCGAGTCCATCGAGCGAGTGATCGAAGTCTTCGTGTATGGCGAGATCGGCGCGTGGGGCATCACTGCCAATCAGTTTGTGCAGGATCTGCGCGCCATGGACGACGGTGTTTCGCCGGTGGTCGCCGCGTTCAACAGTATCGGCGGTGACCTGTTCGACGGGCTGGCCATGCACAACGCGCTGTCGCGGCTGGGCGAGCGCTGCACCGGCCGGATCGATGCACTGGCAGCGAGTGCTGCCAGTGTTGCTGTGTGCGGTGCCCACCGCGTAGTTATCGCGGCGAACGCCATGTTGATGATTCACAACCCATACACCTATGCAGGCGGGGGCGCCGAGGACTTCCGCCGAGTCGCTGACGTATTGGATCAAACCTTGGAGGCGATCATCGCGGCCTATAAGGCCAAGGCGCCCGACATCGATGAGGCCGAGCTACGGCGAATGGTTGATGCCGAAACCTGGCTGACTGCCAACGAAGCAGTGGCGCTTGGTCTTGCAGACGAAGTCGGCGACGGCATCAAGGTCAAAGCCTGCCTAGGTCAAGGCGCGGTTTTGCAACGGTTCCAGCACGCTCCGGCTGAGCTGGTGGCGCAGCTCGACGAGCCACCTGAGTCGGATCCCGAACTCGAACCTATAGAACCTCCGCTGGTACCGCCTGTAGTCGACTCGGCCAAGTTGGCACTGATGATCACCCAGCGTTGTACGGCAGCGGGCATCAGCAACTTGGTCGAGTCGCTACTCAGTTCGACCAAGCTCGAAAGCGAAGAAATTGTTCTGGCCGGCCTGGCACGCGCCAAGGCGATTAACGACCTCTGCGTGGCCGCGCGGCTGCCTGAATTCAGCGCCGAGTATGTCGCGGCAGGTCTGGATGCGCCGGCGGTGCGGGCGCGTCTGTTCGACAAAATTGTCACCAGCGGTAAGGGCTTTGAAATCGACAACAGTCTGCCGCTGGCGGACGATCTGGCGCCCAAGGTGCTGGCCAAACAACCTGACCCCAACTCGATTTGGGCCGCTCGTCAAGCGGCCCAAACTGGAACCGCGCAAAGCGCGAAAGGAGCACGAGCATGAACATCAAACAGGAACCGATGCACGCAGGTGAATTCCTGCTGTCCGAAGGCGCCGGAAATATTTCGCGGGAAACGATCAATGTCGCCGCCGGCCCGGCACTGAATTCGGGCCAAGTCCTCGGTCTGGTGACGGCCACGGGCGAGTTTGCGCCGTATGATCCGGCCGCCGAAGACGGCACCCAATCTGCTGTCGCGATCCTTTACGGGCCGTTGGGCGAGTCGGACATCGTGCGCCGTGGTCGCGCGGTAGCACGCATGGCTGAGGTCAGCGAAGCGCACCTGACGGGGCTGGATCCTGAAGCCGAAAAAGATCTGGCCGCTCATTTCCTGATCCTCCGCTAAGACGTTTCCTTCTTTATATGCATCCCGCCGCGTGCGGGATTTTTCGTTTCTGGAGAGTACCCATGGCCGATATCGCCATTTTTGAAGACGAAGCGTTTACCGTTACCTCGCTGACCGCTGCACTCAATGATCAACCCTACTTGCCGGGCCGCATCAGCGCCCTGGGCCTGTTCCGCGAGGAAGGCATTACCACCCTGACCGTGCAGATTGAAAAGGACGGTGACACCCTGGCACTGGTGCCGGCCGGTGAGCGCGGTGGTTCTGGCCTGGTGGTTGCTGCGAGCAAGCGCAACCTGATCCCGTTCAACACCGTGCATCTGCCGGAGCGTTTCACCATTAAGGCGGATGAGATCCAAGGCATCCGCGCGTTCGGCACTCGCACTGAGCTGCAGGCGGTGCAGGACGTGGTCAATGCGCGTCTGGCTAAGGCGCGTCGACAGTTGGACGCCACGCATGAGTTCCAGCGCATGGGCGCACTCAACGGCCAGATCCTCGACGCTGATGGCTCGACGGTTCTGCTGGATTTGTATGAGCGCTTCGGTGTGCAGCGTCAGAAGTTGTCCATGGGGCTGACTGAAGCCGGTACCGAGCTGCGGGTCAAATGCGGTGAGGCGTTGGACATGCAGGAGGATGCGCTGGGCAGCGTGACCAGTACCGGCTCGCGCGCTTTCTGCGGCAAGAACTTCTGGAACAAGCTGATCGTTCACAAGTCGGTCAAAGAGACCTACCTGAACAGTCAACAGGCAGCGGCTCTGCGCGGTGATGCTCGTGAAAGCTTCGAGTTCGGCGGCATCATCTGGGAGCGCTACCGTGGCAAGGTAGCCGGCGTTTCCTTTGTCCATGACGACAAGGCGCTGCTGGTCCCGGAAGGCGTTCCCGACCTGTACATCTCGGTGTTCGCGCCGGCTGATTACATGGAAACGGTCAACACGCAGGGCATTCCGTACTACAGCATGATTGAGCCGCTGCCCTTCAACAAAGGCATGGCCGGCGAAGCCCAGTCGAACCCGCTGCATCTGTGCACTCGACCGCGCGCCCAGATCCTGCTGGAACTCTGACCATGGGCTTTCGTGATCTGATCGCCGATGTCGACGCGGTGGTGTTCGAAACGCTGGGTGATATGGCGCGGATCGAGGGTCGCGAAGAGCCAGTGTTCGGCATGTTCGCCGCGCCTTGGCTACAACCCAAGTTCGGCAAGCTCAACACCGGGTTGCGCGAACCGCGCTTCGAGATCCGCGTCAGCGATTCGCAGGGGCTGCAGCAGGGCATGCTGGTCAGCGTTGACTTGCCTGCGTTGGATGGTGGCGGTGACTACGACCTGATTCAGCTCGAGCCGAGCGGTGACGGATTGGTCACGTTGATTTTGAGGATGCGAGCATGAGCGTCGGCAGCTATTACAAATCCTCGGCCAGTGGTGGAATGCTCACAATTCAGTCCTCGGCGGCGGATCTGCAAGCCTTCGAAGGTTTCGCTGCGTTGGTACCGAAAGCTGCCGCTGCTGCTCAGCGTCGAGCGATCAACAAAACGCTGGGCTGGTTGCGTACTCACATTGCGCGTGCAGTCGGCCGGCAGGAGCGCATTGCCGTAGCGGCGGTGCGTCAGCGCTTGCGCAGCTACCCGGTAGCCGGCAGAGCCGCAAGTGGCAAATTGTGGTTCGGGCTGAATGCCATTGAGTCCAGCCGAATTGGTCGAGCGCGGCAAAACGGCAAAGGCGTATCGGTGGCTGGTCGGCGCTATCAGGGCGCTTTCCTCAAACAGGTATACGGCAACAAGCCCGACATCTGGATCCGCACGGCGAGCAAGCACTTCCATTCTGACGACTACCCCGATACGACAGTGTCGGCGAGTCGTGGCGCCAGTTCGGGCTGGGTCGCAGAAAACGGCAGTCGGTTTCCACTGGCCAAGGCCAAAGTATCGCTGGAAGGCGCACGGCCGCACTTCGACGAATGGGTCAAACGCGCTCATGCCCGCTTGCTGGAGATCCTGCAGCAGGAGCTGAACTTCGAGTTTCAAAAGTACCTGAAGGGGGCGGTTAATGTCTGACGAAGCATTCACCCTTGATGAGCTTTATCAAGCGATCGAGCAGCACCTGTTGAGCCATCTGCCAGGCGTCAGAGCTGTCACGGCATGGCCCGATATCAAGGATCGTATCGCGCTGCCCGCGGTGTTCATTGAAATGGCAGAGATGGAACCTGGTACTGATATCGGTACCGGGCAGACACCTCTGATCTGCAGGTTTGAAGCACGGATTATCGTCGACCCCATTCGCGCGAAGCATTGTCAGCAAGCCGCCCAGTTGGCGGCTCAATTGGCGGTGCTCTTACGCATGCAAACCTGGGGCGTTGCGGTGGAACCCGCTGAGTTCGTCCAGGCCATGCAGGACTGGACCAAACCGGAGCTGGATGGCTACACCGTTTGGGTCGTCGAGTGGACTCACAAACTTCATTTGGGAGCAGAGGAATGGCCTTGGCCGGACGAGCCGCCGGGTTCGCTGTTGTTCGGCATCAATGATGCCCAAGGCAGTGAGTTCTTCGCGCCGGAGGACCTGCCATGAGTTATCCGAGCGGTGAGCATGACCGCATGATCGCGGCCATGCTGATGCCCTGCGTAGTGGTCGGGGTCGATCTGCCAGCGGGGACGGTGCGGGTATCGAGTGGCGAATGGACAAGTGCCTGGGTGCGATGGCACAGCCTCGCAGCTGGCAAGGCTCGGCACTGGCGGGCGCCGACCCCCGGCGAGCAAGGTGTGCTGTTCAACCCCAGCGGTCAGGCCGGAATCGGGACGTTTATCCCCGGGCTCTACGGCCAAGCCGGCGCCCAGCCCGACAATCGCGATCACGTCGAGGTCTGGCGGTTTGATGATGAGGGTTCGCTGGTCTACGACTGGGAAGCAAGCAGCTACACGATCACCGTGCCCAGTGGGACCGTGACAATCAAGGTCGGCGGTACAGAGCTGGTCGTTACGGATAACGCGGTGACTGTGAAGTCTGGTACGGTCGACATTGAGGCCGCTGTGAACATCAAAGGGCCGGTGAAAATCGACGGGCCGTTACACGTAACGGGCAACATCGACGGCGACGCAAACATCATAGCCGCCGGCAACAGCGACAACCACCACAAGCATTAATCAACCCAGCCCGCCAAGTGCGGGTTTTTTGTGCCCGGAGGAAACCCATGGCCAAGAACAAAGAGCAAGCGCTAGATGAGCCACTGCCGTCACCGATTCGCCAACCCGTGCCCGCACAACTGCTAGCACCGGACCTGCTTTTGAAGTTTCGCGACAAGCTCTACATCTCGCGCACGCTGTGCATCCCCGGCACGAATCGCACGCTGGCGGTGGTCAAGGCCGCCGTAGAGGTGTCGGTATCCGATGAACAGGCGGTGTCCTTCTTGAAGTCCCATCCCGAACTTGAAGCCCAGGAGTAACGCAGATGATCGGAATGGATCGCCGTACCGGCCAGCCCATTACCGGCATCGACAGCGTTATTCAGTCCATCGGCGACATTCTCAGCACGCCGCTCGGCAGTCGACGCGAGCGGCCCGAATACGGCAGCAAATTGGGCACCTACGTGGACCTGCCGGTCAATGCCGGCTGGAAAAGCTCGGTGCAGGCCGAAGCGGTGAGAGCGATCGATCGATGGGAGCCGCGCGTGAAGCTCAAGAGCGTCCGGGTGGTGGCAGTGCTGGGCGGGAAAATTGATTTGGTTGTTGCCGGCGAATACCTGGGTAACGACTTTCTGGCCGAGGTGAGCGCATGAGTATCTTGGATTTGTCAGCGCTGCCGGCGCCGGATGTGCTGGAGCCGCTGGACTTTGAGGACACCTATCAAGGCACCCTGAGCATCTTTCGCGGGTCCATGGGCGACAACTGGACGGCCAACCTTGAATCAGATCCGGTGGTCAAGCTGCTGGAGGTGGGCGCCTATAACAAGCTCGGCAACCGTGCCCGGGTCAACGACGGGGCCAAGGCGCTGCTGCTGGCCTACGCGATCAAGAGTGACCTCGATCAGCTTGGCGGCAACGTCAATCTGCCGCGCCTGGTTATTCAGGCCGAGGATCTGACGGCCACGCCGCCAGTGCCTGAAGTGCTGGAAGAGGACGATCCATACCGAGAACGTATTCAACTGGCCTATGAGGGGCTGACCACGGCGGGGCCGCGTAACAGCTACATCCTGCACACACGTAACGCCTCGGGTTTGGTGGCTGACGCCTCGGCCGAAAGCCCGGCGCCGTGCAACGTTACGGTAACGGTGCTGAGTACCGAAGGCAAAGGCGAGGCTAGCCCCGAGCTTTTGGACATTGTCCGCCAGGCACTGGATGACGAGGACACCCGCCCGGTCGCCGATCGGGTCAAGGTGCAGAGCGCGGAAATTCTTGAGTACCGGATCGACGCCATCCTGCACATGAGCAGCGCCGGACCTGAGGGTGACGCCAGTTTGACCGAGGCGAGGCGCCGGCTCGCCGCGTGGATCAACCCACGCAAGCGGCTGGGGGTTGAGGTGGCCCGTTCGGCTGTGGACGCTCAACTGCACATTGCCGGCGTTTCCCGGGTCGAGCTGGTGGGCTGGCAGGATCTGGCACCTACGAAGGCGCAGGCAGCGTGGTGCACCGGTTATGACGTGACGATGGCGGGGGCGACATGAAAAGCCTGCTGCCGAGCAATAGCACGCCTCTGGAGCGGGCAATCGAGGCGGCTTTCTACGACCGAACGATTGTCCCGCTGCGCACCCTGTACAACCCCGACACCTGCCCGGTCGAACTGCTCCCGCATCTGGCGTGGGCATGGTCGGTCGATCGCTGGGATTACCGATGGTCTGAAGCGACCAAGCGCGCGGCCATCAAGGCATCTTTCTACATTCACAAGCACAAGGGCACGATCGGCGCGCTTCGCCGCGTGGTCGAGCCGCTGGGCTATCTGATCGAGATCGTCGAGTGGTTCAAGACCGTTCCCGAGGGCGAGCCGGGCACCTTCGCGCTGAAGGTCGGGGTTCTCGATACCGGCATCACCGAAGAAATGTATCAGGAGCTTGAGCGCCTGATCGACGACGCCAAGCCTGTCACCCGGCATCTGACCGGGCTGGCGATCAGCCTGGAAACTCAAGGCAATTTGAATATCGCCGTGTCCCTCTACGAAGGCGACGAAATCGACGTTTACCCGCCCGTCATGCGTGACATTGAGGTCACCGGCAGCTTTGGCGTGGTCGGTCGCGAACACACCATTGATACCCTGGATGTTTACTATGATTGATGCGAACTCGCAGTTTTTCGCGATCCTCACGAATGTGGGGATGGCCAAGCAGGCGAACGCCGACGCGCTCGGCATTCCCTGGCTGATCACGCAAATGGGCGTGGGGGATGCCAACCCCAACGGGCTGGCCGATCCGCCCAACCCTGTGCCCTCGGCCGGCCAAGCCAAACTGCTCAATGAGTGGCGCCGAAAGCCACTCAATCAACTGAAGATCGACCCGGTCAACCCGGCGGTGATCATCGCCGAGCAGGTCATTCCGGCCGATGAAGGCGGTAAGTGGATCCGCGAAATCGGCCTCTACGATGCGGACGGCGATCTGGTGGCGGTGGCCAACTGCGCGCCGAGCTTCAAGCCGTTGCTTTCGCAAGGCTCGGGTCGCACGCAGATCGTGCGGATGAACTTCGTTGTCACCAGTACCGGCAACATTCAGCTCAAGATCGACCCGGCGATCGTGCTGGCCTCGCGGGCCTACGTCGACGCGGTCATTCTGGAGGTGCTGCCGAAGAACAAGGAAGCGGGTCAGTACACCCGCGTCAAGGTCAACGATCGCGGGGTTTTCGTCTCAGGTGACAACCCGGCCACGCTGGCCGGGATGGGCATCACTGATGCCTACACCAAACCGGAAATCGAGGCGATGATCGCGCAGGCCTCGGCGTTGCCTGTAGGTGCCACGGTGGCCTTTCCGCTGGATAAGGTGGCGCCCGGGTTTCTGGAGCTGGACGGCAGCGTCAAGAGCATTGCTGTCTATCCCGATCTGGCGGCGTTCCTCGGCACCGCTTTCAACAAGGGGGACGAGGGCGCCGGCAACTTCCGCTTGCCTGACTCGCGCGGCGAGTTTCTGCGAGGCTGGGACCATGGGCGGGGCGTAGATGCTGGGCGCGCTGTTGGCAGCTATCAGGCGGGCACGAAAGTGCAGGGGGATGATGGTATAGGCCCAACCGTTCAGGGGATCGCCAACGTTGCGCAAATCGACGCTGACTCTGCGCCGAATTTCTCAGCCGACATCAACTACACCTCTCAGGGAATGTTGAGCGGCAATTACGGCGCTGCCTATTGGCGAACCGTCCGCCCGCGCAACTTGGCGGTGATGTGGTGTATCAAGGCGTGGAATGCGCCGATCAATCAGGGAAACATCGACATTGCCGCGCTCGCAGCGCTGGCGACCCAGGCCACCGAAATCAAGCTCGGTACGGCCAAGATCGCCACGCAGGCGCAGTTTGATGCCGGCACCGATGACGCGACGATCGTCACGCCGAAGAAGCTCAGGCAAGGGTTTATGTCGAGCCTCGGGCAAAACGGATACCAGAAGTTACCGTCTGGGTTGATCGAGCAATGGGGAACCGTAACGATCAATGACAACACTGAGATAGTTGTCACTTTGCCCATCGCTTTCCCGAATGCAGTCCTTGGGATGATTGCGGGGGTATCCAATTCGGCCATATCGGGTGGTGGTGAGTTCGCAACGGCCGGCGCGAGAAAGAACAGCAGCAGCCTCAGTACCATTTCTGTAAACGCAAACACCGGGCCTAACCTTTCAGCCAGTCAGCTCGTAACTTGGCGAGCGTGGGGGTATTGATCATGATCTTTTACAGCGCGTCTGAGCGCGGCTTTTACGACGACACCATTAACCTCGACGTGCCTGATGACGGCGTCGAGGTTTCCGATGAGCGCCGCCGCGCGATTCTGGATGGTCAGTCTGCCGGAATGGTTGTTGCTGCTGACGAATTCGGCGGCCCTATCCTGGTCGAGCGACCGGCGCCTGGCGCTGAGGTGATGGCCGCAGCTGAGCGTGCTTGGCGCGATCGGCAATTGGCGACTACTGACCCTCTGGTTTCACGCCATCGCGACGAGGTTGAGGAAGGCGGGTCGACCTCGATCACGCCTGAGCAATATACCGAGCTGCAAGGCTACCGCCGGCTGTTGCGCGATTGGCCGCAAGGCGAGCAATTCCCACTCGCCGAACACCGCCCTATCGCGCCGCCCTGGTTAGCCGAGCAGGTTCAATAAACGCCCCGCACTGACGGGGCGTTTTCTTTTCCGTTACGCGTAACACGAACACCCTCACAGCCTCGCTTATGCGGGGCTTTTTCGTTTCTGGAGATTGACCCTTATGAGTGGTTTTTTTCACGGTGTCACGACCACGCTGATTGACACCGGTGCGCGCACTATCTCGCTGCCGTCGTCCTCGATCATTGGTCTGTGCGACACCTTCACCCCCGGCCTTCTCGGCGGCGGCACGGCCAAGGCTGGCGAACTGATCCTGCTCACGTCCGAGCGCGAGGCGATCGCCGCCTTCGGTGCTGACTCGGCGATTACCAAGGCCGCCCAGGCGATCTATGTGCGCGCCAAGGCGGTGATCGTCGCTGTCGGCGTGCCCAAGCTGGAAGACGCCGCGCTGCAAACCTCAGCGATTATCGGCGGCGTTCTGACCTCGGATCAGCGTACCGGCCTGCAGGCGCTGCTCGATGGCAAGAGCAAGCACAACGCCCAGCCCAAGCTGCTGATCGCGCCGAAGCATTCGGCCACTCAGGCCGTGGCGACTGCCATGGACGCACTGGCCGCCAAGCTGCGCGCGATCGCGATCATCGACGGCCCGAATACCACCGACGAGGCGGTGCTGGCCTACGCCCAGGAGTTCGGCAGCAAGCGTCTGTATCTGGTCGATCCGGGCGTGCGGTATTGGGACACCGTCACCAGTGCCACGGTGGACGCGCCGGGGTCTGCGTGGGTGGCGGGTCTGTTCGCGTGGACCGATGCGACTTACGGCTACTGGGCTTCGCCGTCGAACAAGGAGTTCGTCGGCATTACCGGCACCTCTCGCCCGATCGAGTTTCTGGACGGCGACGAAACCTGCCGGGCCAACCTGCTCAACAACGCCAATGTCACCACAATCATTCGTGATGGCGGCTATCGCCTGTGGGGCAACCGCACCCTGTCGAGCGATCCGAAGTGGTCGTTTGTTACCCGCGTGCGTACCTGCGACATCCTCATGGATGCGATTCAGGCAGGCCACAAATGGGCGGTCGACCGCTCGATCACCAAAACCTACGTAAAGGACGTGACCGAAGGCCTGCAGGCGTTCATGCGCGACCAGAAGAACGACGGCGCGATCATCAACTTCGAGGTCTACGCGGACACCGAGCTGAACACGGCCAGCCAGATCGAGCAGGGCAAGATTTATTGGCGCATCCGCTTCACCGACGTGCCGCCGGCGGAAAACCCGAATTTCCTGATCGAGGTCACCAACGAGTGGCTGACTGAAGTGCTTGAAGCCTAAGGGGGCTTATCAATGATTCCTCAAGTTCTGAAGAACATGAACCTGTTTGTCGACGGCGTCAGCTTCTCCGGCGACGTGCCGACCCTGTCGTTGCCGAAGCTGACCCAAAAGGTGGAGGACTATCAGGGCGGCGGCATGTTCGCCCCGATCGAGTTCGCCGTGGGTCTGGAAAAAATCGAATCGGCATTTACCACCAACGGCGTGCGCCGCGAGGCGCTGAAGTTCTTCGGTCTGGCTGACCAGACGGCGGCCAGTCTGGTGTTCCGTGGCGCCTTCGCGGATCTGAAAGGCCGCGTGACGCCGGTGATCGTCACCATGCGCGGCGGTGTGAAAGAGGTCGACATGGGCGACTGGAAGCCAGCGACCGTGGGTGAAATCAAGCACGGCGTGAAGATCACCTACTACAAGCTTGAAATTGACGGCCGTGTGATGTTCGAAGCTGATCCGCTGAACATGATTTTTGTGGTGGATGGCGTCGACCAACTGGCTGCAGAGCGTTCTGCCCTGGGCATGTAAGGAATTTGAAAATGACTGAAGTAAGCGCAAAAAAACCTGACCCGTCGTGGCTGTCCGTGACCGATGAGGGCGCGGTTATCACTTTCAAAGGCACCGCCGAATTCGGCGGCATCAAGGTCGACAAGGTGACCATGCGAGCGCCGACTGTGCGCGATCAGCGCGCCGCTTCGGCGGGTGCCAAAGGCGACTACGAACAGCTCGAAATCAACATGTTCTGCAGTCTGCTGCAGGCGACCGAACCCGAGATTGCGGCCCTGACCACGCGCAACTACAACCGCCTGCAGGCCGGCTATTTTCGCTTGGTCGAAGAGGATGAGCTTTAACGCCGAGACCCAACGGGTGGCGGCCAAGACCTTGGCGAGAGAGACGGGTTTCTCTGCCGCCGAGATCGAGGCCATGCCCTTTGACCGGATGCTGTGGTGGCTCAGGGATTGAGCCGCTTTCGACTCTGCAAGATAGGGCAAGCACATGAGCAATAAACTCGCGCTCGGGCTGGTGATTGGCGGGGCGGTCAGTTCCACGGTGGGAGCGGCGTTCAAGGACGTCAGCGGCCGCATCAAAAAATTGGAGGACACCGGGAAAAAAGCCCGGGTACTCGAAAAGACCATTGGCGACACCATGCGTCTGCGTGACGAGTGGCGTAAGGCGCACTTGGCAGGCGAGAAGGGCGCCGACGCCCTGCGCAGGAAGCTGGAAGCCAATCTGGCAGCGCTGAAGAAGGAAGGCGTCGAAGTCCGCAATCTGAGCAAGGCTTACACTCAGATGGGCAAGACGGCGCGCGGGGCCGAGCTGAAGGCCAAGGGGCATATGCAGCTTGACGAAGGCAAGCAGCAGATGCGCGGTAGCATCGGCCGGGCTGCCGCCGCGTCGGCCGCGATGGCGGTGCCGGCCAAGATCAGCGCGGACTATGGCGCAATCATTCGTGACATTGCGATCAAGGCCGGCATTGCTAACGCGCCTGAAGAGGCGACGCTGTCCAAGACCGTGATCGACACGTCGCGCGATACCGGCATGGCGCGCAATCAGGTGGCCGAGGTAGTCAACGCCCTGGTGGGCGCCGGCATGGAACTGGATAAAGCGCTGTCGTATGCGCCGACAGCGGCGAAGTTCGCTGTCGGTCAGGGTTCTGACGGCACTGAAACCGCCAAGATGATCAACGCCCTGGGGCAAAACGCCAAGATCACCGACCCCGAGGTGATGCAAAAAGCGCTTGAGGCGATCGCCTACCAAGGGCAGGCGGGCAGCTTCGAAGCGGCCGACATGGCCAAGTGGTTCCCCGAGCTGTTGGCGGGCATGGGCAAGTTGGGCATCACCGGCATGGACTCGGTGACGCAGTTGGGTGCGATGCTGCAGGTGCAGATGAAGACTGCCGGCGGCTCGGACGAGGCGGCGAACAACCTCAAGAACTGGATGGAGAAAATCGGCTCCGGCGACACCGTCGCGGCGTACAAGAAGGCCGGCATCGACTATCAAGGCTCGATGAACACCGGGCTTCAAAATGGCAAGTCGACTTTGGAGTCCAGCTTTGCGCTGGCCCAAAAGTACATTGAGGCGACCGACCCCAAGAAGGCCGCCGAGATGGCCAAGGCCACGGCCGCGATCAGCAAGGAGTCTGATCCGGAGAAAGCCAAGGCGATGATCGCCTCGCTGGAGTCAGCGTTGCGAACGGGCGACCTGTTCGCCGACATGCAGGTCAAGGGCGCCTTGACCGCGTACATGCAGAACAAGGATCTGTACGAGAAGCTGAAAAAGGACTCTGCCAGCGCGACCGGGATTCTGGATAAGAACCTGGAAGAACGCCGGCAGTCGTCGGCGCAAAAGCAGTCGGAAATGGTGCAGAACCTTGACGACTCGATGCGCGCGATCGGCGACGCCATGCGGCCGGTGACGGATGCCGTGGTCGACGGGATCGGTTCGGTGGCTCAGGGCATGGCCAAGTTGGCCGACGAGTCGCCGCGACTGGTGATCGGCATCGGTCTGGCCACGGCTGGCTTGATCGGCCTGTCGACGGCAATGAGCGGCCTGAAGATGGCCAAGGGGTTGATGAACCTCGGCCGGGGTTCGCTGATGGGCAATCCGAACATCCCGCAAAAAGTCATCGTGACCAACATGGGCGCCGGCGGCATGGGCGGCGGGCTGGATGCTGGCGACCTCGATGCCGGCGATGGCAAAAAGGGCAAGGGCAAGGGTGGAAAGGGCGCCAAGGAAAGCTGGGCGAAAGGCTACAAGCAGCCGAGCGTCGGGAGCGTGGTCAAGGGCACGGCGGTGGTGGCAGTGGCTGAGGCCGCCTACAAGGTCTATGACACCTATCAGAACGCCGAGACGCAGGACGAGAAGGCCGAGGGGTACGGCGCGGCCGCTGGCGGCTTGGCGGGCACGCTGGCCGGTGCGGCAGCGGGCGCGGCGATCGGTTCGGCGGTGCCGGTTATCGGCACGATTGTCGGCGGCTTGATTGGCGGGTACCTGGGCAGTCAGGGCGGGGATCTGCTCGGCGGCTACATGGGTAAAAAGATGTTCGGTACCGACGAGTCGCTGAAAAAGGTCCCGGACGCCGGGCCTTTGATGATGGCCAATGCCGGCAAGGACATGGCGCCCAAGCTGGGCAGTACATCGTTGGGGGCTACCGCCAAGGCGTTCGCGCCGGCGGCCACCGGTCCGCTGATGCTGACCAATCCCGGCAAGGGCGTGGACCTTGGCGCATCAATGGCGCCGGCCTTGCCGCAGGCGCCGCCGGTGTCGTATGACCCGCGCGACCTGAATTCGAAGGACGCCATGCTGTTGCCGCACTTTGCCAACAAGGTGCGCTTCCCGGGTTCCGAGCTGCGTCGACCGAAGGTGATCCGCTCCGGGCTGGAGGATCCTGTACCGCCGCCGCAGATCGGCATGGCCGCCAAAGACATGATGATGCCGCCTGCCGGTGCAGACGCTGCGGCGGGGGCGCTGGTCAAGCCCATGGCTGCAGCGCCGGTGGCGCCAAAAGTCGAGTCCAACGTGGCGATTCAGGCGCCGTTTTCGCTGACGGTGAACGGCGACGTGAAGGACGGCAACCAGCTCTTCGCGCAGATCAAGCCGCAGCTCGATCAGTATTACCGCGACATGGCCAAGCAGGTGGGGAGCAATCAGCTCTATGACAAGCCGCACGTTTAAGGGGGGATGGAAATGGAAGCGTTGGGGCAGTTGCAGTCGGGGTTGAAGTATCTGGCCACGGCCGGCGAGACGGGCCGGCGCAGCCTGGACGGCATGTTGGGGCCGGTGAATGGCGCGATCGGCGAAATCACCGGCGCCGCGTCAGAGCTGGAGGGCTTGCCCTTTGTCGGGCCGGCGGTCGGGGAAAAGCTGCAGCGCGCGATGCGCGGGATCAACGCCGCGCAGGCGCAAGTGGGGCGGGTGGTGGCCATGTACGGCACCGCCACCCGCGCGGTTGCCCAGGTGGAGGAGCGCCTGGGCGTGCTGAAGGAACAAGCCGGCAAGGCCGCCACGGCCATCAACAAGATCGCGGGCAAGGTCAGCCCATCGCTGGCGAACATCGTGCCCACCGGTGCCTTTGCGACGGACCAGACGCCGGCGCCGGAAGCGGTGAAGCCGTTCCCGCACCTGCTGATTATCCAGCCGCGCGACCCGAAGGCGCCGCAGTACACGTTCAATCTGGACACGGCCGCGTTTGACGAGTTGCGCCGATCGACAGAATTCCGCTGGGCTTCGCAAGAGCGCTTGTCGCGCCGTCCTGCACAGCAGGCGGTCGGCATGGGCGACGAGAAAATCACCCTCAAGGGGGCGATCTTTCCGGGCCTGAAAGGCGGCCTCAAGCAACTCGATACGCTGCGATCGATGGGCGCCCAGCAAGAGCCGCTGACCTTGACCACCGGGTATGGCGACGTGCTTGGAACGTGGTGCTTGAAAAGCGTGGACGAGGAACAGAGCGCGCTGATGGCCGGCGGCATTCCGCGCAAACAGGCCTTTACATTGGAGTTTGTACGCTATGGCGACGACATGCAGGACGTCTGACGGGGATTTGCTGGACACCATCTGTCACAACTACTACGGGCATCTGAGCGGCTGCGTCGAAGCGGTGCTTGATGCCAATCAGGGGCTGGCCGATCAGGAGCAGCCCTACAGCGCCGGCTTGCTGATCGTGCTGCCGGATCTGCCGCCGCCGGTGGCCGAGTCGATCACCTTGTGGGATTGACCCGTCCGGACACGCCGCCGGCATCACCTCGTGTTACGCGTAACGCTCCGCTCTCTTGGCCCGCCCTGTGCGGGCTTTTCTTTGGATAGAACCATGACCCCCCGATTCCGAATTGTTGCCGATGGCACCGACATCACGGCGCTGTTGAACGATCGACTTCTTCAGTTGAGTGTTACCGACAAAGCCAGCATGGAGTCCGACGAGTTTGAACTGCGTATTGACGATCGGGACGGGCTGGTGACGTTGCCGCGCAAGGGCGTGGGGATCGAGATTTACCTGGGCTATCTCGAAACCTCGCTGGTCAGGCTGGGCCGCTACGTGGTCGACGGCGTCACGGTGTCCGGGCCGCCGGATACGATCGTCATCAAGGGCAAGGCCAGCGACATGCGCGGCAGTGGCAAAACCATCCGTAGCGGTAGCTGGGAAAACGTGCCGCTGTCGAAGATCGTGGCCGACGTCGCCGCGCGCAATGGCTGGGCGCCGGCCTGTCCGGTCGAGACTAAGGTGGCGCGAGCTGATCAGCTCAACGAATCCGACTTCAATTTCATCACGCGCCTGGCCAAGCAATATGACTGCACGGCGAAGGTCGCCGACGGGAAGTTGTTGGTCATGCCGCGTCAGGGCGGGCAGAGCGCAAGCGGCAAGGCGCTGCCGGCGATCGTGATCAACAAAAGCGACGTCAGCCGCTGGCAATTCAACTTCGAGGATCGCGAGTCTCACAAGTCGGTCGGCGCCAAGCATCAGGACAAGAAGACCGGCCAGCTTGCCGTGGTGTTGCTGGAGAACGACGACGCGCCTGCAGGCCTGCCCTCGGTGCACACCGATCGACATATCTACCCGAACAAGAGCGCCGCCCAGGCAGCCGCCAAGGCGCGATTGGCAGCGTTCAACCGTTCCACGGCCGGCGTGCGGCTGGAGATGAAAGGCCGCACGGATGTGTTTGCCGAGTGCCCCATCGTTGCCAAGGGTTTCAAGGTCGGACTCGACGGCGATTATCTGGCCGAGTCGGTGCAGCAGACCTATACGCAATCCGGCTGGTCGACCACGGTTGAATGTAACGGCGGCAAGAGCGGCAAGGCCAATGCCAAGGGCAAGAAAGGGAAAAAGCCGGCCAAGCCCGTAAAGGTTGTCAGCCTCAAATAGCGCACAAGCGCACCCCATCCTGCCGCCTTGTGCGGCTTTTTCATGTCTGGAGTTTGTATGTCAATCACGGAACAACAGCTGCATAGCATCATGCCCAACGCCCGCCGCCAAGCGGGCGTTTTCGTACCTGTTTTGAATACAGCAATGCAGCGCTATCAAATCGTCGGTAGAAAGCGTGTTGCCGCGTTCATCGCCCAGCTCGGCCATGAGTCGGGACAGTTGCGCTACATTCGCGAGATCTGGGGACCGACCCCGGCTCAAGCGAAATACGAGGGGCGAGCAGATCTGGGCAATACCCAACCCGGAGATGGTTCGAAATATCTTGGCCGGGGCCTGATCCAGATTACCGGCCGGGCGAACTATGCCGCGTGCGGCGAGGCGCTGGGCCTCGACCTGATCACTCAGCCGGAGCTGCTGGAACTGCCCCAGTACGCGGCCATGTCAGCAGCGTGGTTCTGGAAGCAGAACGGGCTGAACGATCTGGCTGACCGAGACCAGTTCAACACCATCACTCGCCGTATTAATGGCGGTCTGAATGGTTTACAGGATCGACTGGACATCTGGTCGCGTGCGCGGGCGGTGCTGGTGTGATCGTCGTCCCGTGGAAAATAGTCGGTGTACTGGCGCTGGTGCTGATCGGCGCCGGCAGCGTCTGGCAATTTCAGGATTGGCGCTACGGCAAACAGTTGGCCGAGCAGGCTCGGGTACACGCCGAAACCCTCAACCAACTTACGCAGGCGGCCGCCACTGCGCAGCGGGCCGAGCAGGACAGGCACCTGGCGCTCGAGCAACGGATGGCGTCCAGTGAACAAACCCACTTCGAGAAAATGACCGATGCTCAAAAGAAACAGGATCTCCTGCGCGATCGCCTTGCCACTTCTGATTTGCGGCTGTCAGTCCTCCTCGACGCAACCGACGCTGCCAAAGGCTGTGGGGTGCCAGCCACCGCCGGCGCCGGCAGCATGGATCATGCAGCCGTACGCGCCCGACTTGACCCAGCGCATGCTCAACGAATTATTGCCATCACCGACACCGGCGACCGGGGGTTGATCGCTCTGCAGGCATGCCAAGACTATGTGCGAAACCTGCGCCCTTGATGGCTCTGCGCCACACTTGCGAAGGGGCGGGTCGTGAACCATCATTCCTTTTTAAAATGGCGTCATGGAAGTGGACAAGCGACTCGCAGGGCTCTCGTTTTTACTGACCCTCGCTTGGGTTACGGTCGTTTTATTGGTGATGTATTGGATGTCGCACTGAATATAAAGGGCGATGGATTTGGAAGGCGTGGTGCTGAGCGATAAGATGCAGCGAGAAGCGGATCGGCTGCTGGCGCAGATTGTCCGGGCTGATTCGATGATCATCGCTGTAAAGGCGGGAGCGCGGGCGGATGGCTTCGTGCTGGGATTGGAAACCGGCGGCGCTTTGCGCACCGGCGATGCTGAAAGGCTGTACATCATTTTCGAAGCTGCGCTGGTTGAGCGCTTGAAAACCCTGTCGAAGGCATGAGTCAGGCAACAGGCCTAATCAGTTCAGGCCCTTGGTTCCGGACGTTCCCCACAGCCCGATCAACCTTGAGCCACTCGAAAACCTCTGTCGGTTCGCTCTGGTGCAGCACCATTTGCTCGGCGCGCTCTTTCGGCGTGGCCGGGTCCAGCCATTCCCGGGCGAGTTCGGGCGGCAACACTACCGGCCGGCGATCGTGGATATCGACCATGCCGCCAGCGCTGTCGGCGGTGATGATCACGAAGCCGTCATGCTCGCCGGGGGCATGCTCTTCATTCGGGTATTGGCCAATTGCGGCGCAGAGGATCGGCGATTGGTCCCTATGCCTGATCAAGTAGGGCTGCTTCTTCGGGCCACTTTCGTCGACCCATTCGAACCAGTTGTTGATTGCGATGATCGCCCGGTGTGGCCAGATCGCGCGGAAGAAAGGGCCGTGGGCGACTTTCTCTACCCGAGCGTTGATCGGCGCCGCGCGGTCATTGGCCCAGTGTGGCCGCCATCCCCAGCGGACCATGTCGGCGTGCAGGAACTCGCCTTCCTGGTGGAAGAGGGCAAGTTGAGTGGACGGCGCGGCGTTGTACCGTTCGAAAGGCTGCTCTCCGGTCGAGTTGATCAGCGCATTCGGCATGCTGAGCGCTGCTACGAAGTCGTGAATGCCGCTGTACTGGGAGAGTCGTCCGCACATTGCCCGTTCCTCGAAGGGATCTTTCAGCGTAGACCCGCGGGTGCCTGCTTTGTCACAAAACCTTCTCCGTCGCAGGTCGAGCAGTCGTCGCGCGAATCGAAGCGATCAAGGCAGGCAGGGCAGATACGGAATGCTGCTGACTCGATGTGAGGGCGTACCTTTTCAAAGGCGCGCAGATCCCGCTCCTCCTGCGCGATCTGCGCTGCATCTATGAGCGCTCGATAAGCATCGGCATCGGAAAGTGGTCGGCGTGTTACGCCGGAGATCATTCTCTCGGTCTCTACCAGCTGATATCGGCGACCATTCATTTCCAGCACCAAGCCTGAAATCCGTCCAATTTTCCGCGAAAGACCCAAGGTCAGCCGTACACCATCCGCGCCCGAGTAGACTTTCCCATCGTAAGGGAAGGACGCCCCGCGCGGTTCGTCATTCGCGAAGTCGAAGATCGACCGACTGATAGTGCCGAGCAGCTTTCCGGTATTGATATCAACTACGTCGTAGGTTGAGGCGCCGCGGTACTGACCCGGTGAGTTCTGCAACTCTTCGACAGCGTGCCAGTAGGCGGCGTCTGCCATCTCGTTCATGTCGAACTGCTCAAGCTGATCGATCAATCCTTCTGTGTGCAGCGCAGCAGCCATCGCATAAAGAGTTTCCCGGTAGCCCTCCGGGCTTTGCATGCGGAAATCCTGGTCGTCGAGAGTCGCACGCCATCGCTGGAGCCGGATAGATTTGGCCTGGTCGAAATTCATGAAAGGAGGGTTCGCTGTACAAGTGCTGTATGCATGTACAGTAATCGAGAGGCAGCTGTTCGGCGAGTAGCAGGCGACGAGCTGTCAGTCGGGTGTCATCAGGACAGCCAAGGTCATCTTGATAAATTCTTCATTCCTGTCGAGTGCTGCAAGGGAGCTGCGCACATTCTCGGCGACGTCCGCTGAGCCGCGCTGTTCTACCCAGATCGTCAACTCCATGATCGCGGCTTCGAGGGCGAGCTGATTTTCGTTGATCTTAAAGAGAAGAGAAGGGAGTAGATCTGAATTCGACATTGGGTTTCCTCCGTGAAAGAACCCAGCGTAGCACTGTGTTACATGAAGAGTGTTTTACGTTCGGCAGGACGCCAATGAAGGGAGAGAAGCCAGAAAGTTTTGTAACGCGTATCAAAAAGTTTTGTAACGCTTCCATAGGCTCGGCGGATAATTCAAACCCCAGAAACGACAAAGCCCTGAATAATCAGGGCTTTGTCGTATCAAATATGGCGGAGGCGATGGGATTCGAACTCATGGACCTGTTACAGTCGACGGTTTTCAAGACCGTTGCCTTAAACCACTCGGCCACACCTCCGTTGCGTTGCGGGCGCCATAATACCTGAATGAAACACACTGTCAAACTCTCTGCATGGCTTGTTACAGAGCGTCTGTTATGATCTTTGCGACTGAACGTTTCAAACCAACAGGAGTGTCGCCATGCGCGAACAGGATTACGCAGTTCACAACAGCGTGCAGGCTGAGCAGCTAGAGGTTAGCCGCGTCCTGCGCAACACATATGGCTTGCTCGCACTCACCCTCGCATTCAGCGGTGTGATGGCGTTCGTGGCCCAGCAGATGCGCGTCGGCTACCCGAATATCTTCGTGGTGCTGATCGGTTTCTACGGGCTGTTCTTCCTCACCAACAAACTCCGTGATTCGGCCTGGGGCCTGGTGTCTGCATTTGCGCTGACCGGCTTCATGGGTTTCCTGCTTGGCCCGATCCTCAACCGTTACCTGGGCATGCAGGGCGGCGCTGAAGTGGTCAGCTCGGCCTTCGCGATGACTGCGCTGGTGTTCGGTGGTCTGTCGGCCTACGTGCTGATCACCCGCAAGGACATGAGCTTCCTCGGCGGTTTCATCACTGCAGGCTTCTTCGTGCTGCTGGGTGCGACGCTGGCGGGCATGTTCTTCCAGATCAGCGGCCTGCAACTGGCGATCAGCGCCGGTTTCGTGCTGTTCTCGTCGGTGTGCATTCTGTTCCAGACCAGCGCGATCATTCACGGTGGCGAGCGCAACTACATCATGGCGACCATCAGCCTGTATGTATCGATCTACAACCTGTTCATCAGCTTGTTGCAGATCTTCGGCATCATGAGCCGCGACGACTGATCAATGTCGTGCAATAACGAAAAACCCGCCTCGGCGGGTTTTTTGTTGCCTGCGAAAAACGGGCAGGGCCTCAGGTGGTCAGTTGATCTCCAGGCTGCCATCGGCGCTTTGCTTGTAAATCGTGTAGGGCAGCAGAAGCGTATCCAGCACCCCGGAAACCGCCCCGTCGACGACCAGCCCGAGGGATGGGTTGTTGTAATTGAAGGCATCGACGTCATCCGGTTTTTCCGCGTGCAGCATGCAGAAGTCGTACGTCACGCCGCTGTAAATGCGCGGTACGGCGCCGCAGTAGGTTCTTTTGGCCTTCAATTGGTCCACGCTGGCTTTATCGCTGAGCGCCACCGTTTGAATAGTCCCGCAACCAGCCAGCATTGATGCCGCCAGTATCACCGCCTGAATTTTCATACCGCGAATCCTTCGCTGGAAAAAATCAATCTACGCCGCTCAGGCCATCGGCGGCAATCGACGTTTGACCGGGGTTTTCTTGACGATCGCGGTGTTGGTCTCCGCCAGCGTATTGAGTCGGTCGAGCAGAGTGTCGAGCTGTTCCATCGAGCGCACGTGCAGGCGAGCGATGAAGCAATCCTCGCCAGTGACCTTGTCGCACTCGGTGAATTCCGGGATCGCCAGAATCTGCCGCTCCACTTCCTGCAGTTGGCCCGGCAGCGGTCGAACCCGGACGATGGCCTGCAACTGGTAACCGAAGCATTTGGGATCGATCTCGACGGTGTAGCCCTTGAGCACACCGCGCTCTTCCAGCCGGCGCAAGCGTTCGGCCACGCTCGGCGACGACAGGCCGCTGATCTGCGCGAGCGCCTTGAGTGAGCGGCGCGAGTCTTCCATCAGCGCACTGATGAGGATCTGGTCGATATCGTCGGTCATGACGCAACTCCGGGATTAGGCATTTGCGGGAAATTACCCGCAATAAAAAAGGCAGAAGTCGAGTTTAGCCTGCTTTATGCGCTGGAGGCGCGGGGTCGCGGCTGGGCATACTTTTGCCAGGCTTTCGTCAAATGTTTAGGGAGATCGATGATGGACAATGCAATCCGCCGTGGCTCGTTGGAAATGACCGCTGCCATGTTGATTTCCGGGACCATCGGCTGGTTCGTGCTGGTGTCGGGGCAACCGGTGCTGGACGTGGTGTTCTGGCGTTGCGTGTTCGGCGCCGGTACTTTGCTGCTGATTTGCGCCGGGTTCGGCTTCCTGCGCCCGGGCATTCTAACCCGCACCACGTTCCTGTTGGCGGTGCTCAGTGGCGTGGCGATTGTCGGTAACTGGGTGCTGTTGTTCGCCTCGTATTCCCGGGCGTCGATTGCCATCGGCACCGCGGTGTACAACGTGCAGCCGTTCATGCTGGTCGGCCTGGCGGCGCTGATCCTGGGCGAGAAGATCACCTTGCAGAAGCTGTTGTGGCTGGCGATTGCTTTCCTCGGCATGCTGGCGATAGTCAGCGCTCATGGTGAGCAGGGCGAGGGCGGCAATGAGTACCTGATGGGGATCGCGCTGGCATTGGGGGCGGCGTTTCTGTACGCCATCGCTGCGTTGATCATCAAGCGCCTGACCGGTACGCCACCGCATCTGATCGCGCTGATCCAGGTCTGCACCGGGGTGCTGCTGCTTGCACCGTTCGCGCATTTTTCAGCGATGCCGCAAGCGCCCACTGCCTGGGCCAGCCTGCTGACGCTGGGCATCGTCCACACCGGTCTGATGTACGTGCTGTTGTACGGCGCGATTCAGAAGCTGCCGACCGCCCTGACCGGCGCGCTGTCGTTCATCTATCCGATTGCGGCGATCTTCGTCGACTGGTTCGCCTTCGGCCATCGACTCGAACCCCTGCAATGGTTCGGCGTGGCAGCGATTCTGCTGGCTGCCGCCGGCATGCAACGGGGTTGGGGCTTGAAGCTCCGGGGTCAGCTCAAATCGGTTTGAGCAGATTGCGGAACAGTCCTTTCAACTGCTGATTGCCGGCATCCACCAGATGGTTGTCATCAAAGTACAGGGGGACGCCGTTTCTGGAACCCATGCACTGGCCGTCGGGGCACAGGTACGGCGTCGGGTCGATCACCGTCGCATTGCAGCGGCTGGCGGCGGCCTCGATGGTCGCGATGGCGACGTGGTTGCGCTGTTCGTATGTCTGCAAAGGTACCGAAATATCCGTGGTTTGCCCGAACAGTCGCTGATTCAGATTCAAACCCTTGTAGACGCTGAAGGGCATTTCCGGAATCGGTTTGACGATGTACACCGGATGGTTTTCAGCGATTGAACAGACCGTGCTGACGTACTCTTCGGTGTACGCCTCGGAAAACCGGGCCTGGCGCTCGGGAAAGGAAATCCGGTAGCTGTTTTCCCGACCGGGATCCGCGTACAGCGCCGCACGGCTGAACAGCACCACCGGCACGCCAGCGTAGGCGGTTTTCAGTTGTTGCAGTTTTTCTTGATTGAAATCCCGGCACTGGCGTTCGACGCTTTTATCGTGCATGGAAAAATTCGCCAGCGTCGGGCAACCGCCCCGCGACCATGACAGTGCCGCTTGAGGGTTCTCCATTTGCACCGCTGCGGCGGTCGATTGCGCGTGGCTGTCGCCGTACAGGATCACCTTGACATCCCCCGTGCCCAGTTTGCAATCCGCCGCTGCGTAGGCGTTGGGATAGCATTCTTGCGGGTATAGCTCGCTGATGTATTGCGGTTGACCGTGTTCGACCAGCGCCGGGCGCCAATCGGGGTGTTGCTTGACCAGCGAAGACATCGCCGCCGACACGGCAACCACACCCACCGTCAGCGAGGCGAACTTGAGCACTGTGCGGGTCGCGGTCGGGCCTCTCTTGACCTGAGACTCCACCAGGTAGAAGGAGAGGGTGCCGAGGACGAACGAGGCGATAATCGCACCGAGCACATGCGGCCAACTGCCCAATAGCCCGCACAGGTACAGCAGCACTACCAACGGCCAGTGCCACAGGTACACCGAATAGGAAATGCTCCCGATAAATTGCAGCGCAGAATTGCGGCTGAACATCGACCGGGTGTTGCCATAAATCACCAGCATCGTGCCCAACACCGGCACCAACGCCAGATAACCGGGCCACAGATCCTGCTCGGAGAAGCCCAGCACACTGATACCGATCGCCGCCAGTCCAAACGCTTCGCAGAGCAAACCGCCGTGCGGGCCGAGCCGCAGGGGAAATAGCAGCACCAGCCCGCCAGCGAGCATTTCCCACGCACGGGTGGGCAGCATGTAGAACGCGAAAGTCGGATCGAGCCGGGTCACGACGCTGGACGCCAGCAGCGAAATCAGCGTCAGTGCGACCAGCGCCACGCGGGTTCCGGTGGCGCCGAAGAACCTGTGCAGGCCCATGATCAACACGGGGTAGAGCATGTAGAACTGCCATTCCACCGACAGCGACCAGGTGTGCAGCAACCAGTTTTCGTGAAGTGGCGCGGCGAAATAGTTGCCGCTCCGGGCGAAGCTGAAATTCGAGCTGAACAGCAGGCTGCTCTTGATCGTGCGGATGGTTTCGCGCAAGTCGTCCAGCGGCAAATACACATAGCCGAAGATCAGCAGCGCAACGCACAACGTCAGCAGCGCGGGGATGATGCGCCTGGCGCGCGAGGCGTAAAAGCCGAGGAGGGAGAAGTTCTGCTGTTGCACGCCATTGACGATGATGCCGGTCATCAGAAAGCCGGAAATGACGAAAAACACGTCTACCCCGGCAAACCCGCCCTTAAAACCTGGCACCTTGAAATGAAACAGCACCACCGCCAAAACGGCGACCGCGCGTAACGCGTTGATATTCGTCCTGAACTGCATTTTGCATCCATGTACACATCCGTTGTGAGCCGCATTGTAGTGTTGATGTCGGCTTTGTTACATGGGTTTTTCGCAGACTCAGATATTCCAGCGCGGCGCCGTTTTACTCAGTCGTTGCCGCAGTTCGCCAATGTTGGCCACCAGTTGCCGGGTCAACAGTCGATAACCGTCGAGGGCGCTGTAGACCGGCGTGCCGAGGCTGGCATCGGGCAGTTCAAGCGGGCGTTCCAGGCGTTGCACGGCGCCGGTCTTCAAGGCCCGGGCCATGCCGATCAGTTGCACGCGGATCATCCGGTGTTCGGCCCGCAGTGCCGATTGCAGATGCGCCATGGCGTCCGCATCGTTGGCATCCGGGCGGGTGTTGCCGAGGATTTCCAGGGTGCTGACGCACATGCGCAGGTTGCGTTGAATCGCATCCAGCTCGGTCATGGAAATCTTCACTTCCTTGGACACCGACGGCATCAGCGAGCGCAGTTGCACCATCACCGAGGTCACCCGGCCCATCAGCTTCAGGTGTTCATCGGCGCTGACCGGCTGGCCGCTGATGATCCGTCCGTACAAGGTCGCGCAGTCGCGCAAGGCATCGGCCAGGTTGTAGCGCCACGAATACACCGCGTACAGCGGCAGCGCGAAAGAGAAGGCCAGGGCCAGGGCGATGCCGATCAGGATATCGACCCCGCGCCACAAGCCGTCAGTAATCGGGTTGTCGCCATGCCCGGCGACGATGAACACGGTGATCGCCGAGAGCAGGGCGGTGTAACCACCCTTGCCGATGGCGTGATAGGAGAAAAATCCGCAGACCACGGCCATGGCAAAGTACGTCAGCCACGGCAGGCCCAGCCATGCATGTTGCGCCACCAGCACCAGGCCAACACCAGCACCGATCAAGGTGCCGGTGGCACGTTCGGCGGCTTTTTTGCCGATGTTGCCATGGTGTTGCAGGCCGCCGATCACCACCAGCATGGTCACCGAGGCCCACTCGCCGTGGGGCAGGTTGATCCCTGTGGTCAGCAGGATGGTCGCCAGCAACCCCAGCGCCACGCGCACCGCATGAATCAGCCGGGCGTGCCGGTAGCGGCGGTACGGGTCCAGCAATGGCCGCAGGATTCGCCGCAACAGCGGTGGCAGTCGGGAAGTGCTGAATGTACTCAGTGCAGGGTCCTCGTCAGAAAATGTAGTCGGTGGTCAGGAAGCTCGAATCACGCCCGCGAATGATCTCGCTGATCAGATCCTTGTTGCTGTCCTGGAACTTGGTCGCCACCAGCGTGCGAATCGAAAACACCCGCAGCGCATCGTGTACCGACAGCGTACCTTCGGCGGAGTTCTTGCGTCCGTTGAACGGGTAGGTGTCCGGGCCGCGCTGGCACTGCGCATTGAGGTTGATCCGCCCGACCTGGTTGGCGAAGGTATCGACCAGTCGGCCGATCGCCACCGGGTTGGTGCCGAACAGGCTCAGTTGCTGGCCGAAATCCGATTCCAGCACGTAATCGATCACGGTATCGAGGTGACGGTACGGCACGATGGGCACCACTGGCCCGAACTGTTCCTCGTTGTACACGCGCATCTGCGGCGTCACCGGGTACAGCACGGCGGGGTAGAAGAACGACTCGCGACTCTCGCCGCCATTCGGGTTGACCACCTGTGCGCCATGGCTCTGCGCGTCGGCCACCAGGCCGTGCAGGTAATCGACCTTGCCCGACTCCGGCAACGGCGTCAGTGCCACGCCGCTGTCCCACGGCATACCCGGCTTGAGTGTGGCGAGTCTGGCGTTGAATTTTTCGATGAAGGCGTCGACCACATCCTCATGCACGAAGAGGATTTTCAGCGCGGTGCAGCGCTGGCCATTGAACGACAGCGAACCGGTCACCGCTTCACTGACGGCATTGTCCAGATCGACTTCCGGCAACACGATGCCAGGGTTCTTCGCATCCAGCCCCAATGCGGCGCGCAAACGGTGCGGTTTCGGGTGCAGTTTTTTCAGGTCGCTGGCGGCCTTGTTGGTACCGATGAAGGCGAAAATGTCGATCTTGCCGCTGGCCATCAGCGCGCTGACGGTCTCGCGGCCGCTGCCGTAGATCACGTTGATCACGCCGGTGGGGAAGCTGTCGCGGAACGCTTCGAGCAACGGCCGGATCAGCAGCACGCCGAGCTTGGCCGGTTTGAACACCACGGTGTTGCCCATGATCAGCGCCGGAATCAGCGTGGTGAAGGTCTCGTTCAGCGGATAGTTGTAAGGCCCCATGCAGAGTGCAACGCCGAGCGGCACGCGGCGGATCTGGCCGAGAGTGTCCTGTTCCAGTTCGAAACGGCTGGAGCGGCGGTCGAGTTCTTTCAGCGCGTTGATGGTGTCGACAATGTAATCGCAGGTGCGGTCGAACTCTTTTTCCGAGTCCTTGAGGTTCTTGCCGATCTCCCACATCAGCAGCTTGACCACCGCCTCGCGCTGCTGGCGCATGCGCCCGAGAAAGGCTTCGACGTGCTGGATGCGCTCGGCCACACGCATGGTCGGCCACAGGCCCTGACCGCGATCGTAGGCGCGCACGGCCGCATCGAGCGCGGTAAGCGCGGTGTCGGCATCCAGCAGCGGCGTGCTGCCGAGAATCACTTGTTCATCGCCGTTTTCGCCGTGCAGGTACACCGGGCTGCGCACCGTGGCGAGTGGGCCGTCCCAGCGCCGCAGTTGCCCGTCGACGAGGTATTCGCGTTGCTCGATCTGCGCGTCGAGGCGGTATTTTTCCGGGATGTCGCTGACAGAAGGGAACAGGTTGCCAAGGATGTTTGCTGTGCTCATGTCGCTACCCCGCGTGCCAATTGAAAGTCCTGACAAGTTATACGCCTGAACCCGCTGAAATTTAAACCCGCCAATGTCACGCGAATGTCACGCCAAGGCGCGTAACAGAGGGTCTGGCACCACCGCAAAACCCTGTGGGAGCTGGCTTGCCAGCGATAGCGGACTGTCAGCGAAGTAAAGATTTGCTGAGATGACGCCATCGCTGGCAAGCCAGCTCCCACAGGGTTTTGGGTTTGTAGTCGAATCCAGGGTAAATCCTGACTGGCCCCGGATGCCCCCATGACTGTCCCGCAATGCCCTCAACCCATTGCCGCCGCTGCCGTAAGGTGTGATCACAACAATAAGCACGGCCATCCTTGAGGTTCGTTATGCAGGCACTCCGATTCATTCTGCTGCTGGCGTTGTCCACAACGCTGCCCGGTTGCGGCGAACCACCCAAGCCGCAAACCACCGCCCACAACGCGATCCCCAAAGACCCGGCCTTGGCACAGATCTACGCCAACAGCTGCCAGCTGTGCCACGCCAACCCGGCCGCCAACGCACCGCTGACCGGTGATCGCAACGCCTGGGAACCACGCATCCGGCAGGGCGCCGATACGCTGCTCGACCACGCCATCAATGGCTACAACGGCATGCCGCCGATGGGCCAGTGTGTCGAGTGTTCGGAAGAACAATTCCTGCAACTGATCGGCTTCATGGCCGACCAGCCACTCCCACAATAAGGGCGCGCGTATGAGCATGGATCTGACACGCCGCCAGTTGTTGCAGCGGGCAAGCATCGTCGGTGCGTTCAGTGCACTGGCGGCTAATCCTGCGCTGGGGCAGTTGCTGCGTGCGCCACGTTTGATTCCGTGGCGCAATTGGTCGGGCGGGCAGAGTTGCCTGCCGGCGGCGCGGCTGGCGCCGAAAAACCTCGATGAATTGACCGCCGTAATTCGCCAGGCGCAGGGCAAGATCCGTCCGGTCGGCTCGGCGCATTCGTTCAGTGCGCTGGTGCCCACCGACGGCACGCTGCTGTCGCTGAGTTACTTCACCGGTCTGCTCGATCATGACCCGAACACCTTGCAGGCCGAGTTCGGCGCCGGCACGCCAATGTCACGCATGGGCCTGCCGTTGAAGGACATCGGCCAGGCCCTGCAAAACATGGCCGACATCGATTACCAGACCCTCGCTGGAGCCATCTCCACCTCGACCCATGGCACCGGCAAGACCTTTCAGTCCTACTCGGCGCACGTCTGCGGCATGCAACTGGTGACCGCCAGCGGCGAGGTGCTGGACTGCGACAGTCAACACCATCCCGAAGTGTTCAATGCGGCTCGGGTGTCCCTGGGCGCTCTCGGCGTGGCGAGCAAAATCCGCCTGCAAAACCGTCCGGCCTATCGCCTGCGCGAGCGTCAGTGGATCGCCAAGACCGAAGAGCTGCTGGAAGACGTCGACAACAACACCCGGGAAAACCAGCACTGGGAAATGCTCGTGGTGACCCATTCCGGCTACGCGCTGTCCATCGCGCTCAACGAAACCAGCGACCCGGCCACGCCGCCGATTCCGCCCGAAGAGGAAGGCGGCAACGAGTTCGTCACCCTGATCGAGAAGATCGACAAGTACGGCAGCGACTTCCCCGAACTGCGCCGCACCCTGCTCAACAGCCTGCGCCATCTGGCGAGTTTCGAGGATCGGGTCGGCGACTCGTTCGACATCTACGCCAACGTGCGCACCGTGCGTTTCAACGAGATGGAATACTCGGTGCCTGCCGAACACGGCCCGACCTGCCTGCGGGAAATCCTCAAGCTGATTCAGGACAAGGACCTGCGCACCTGGTTTCCCATCGAGTATCGCTACGTCAAGGCCGACGACATCCCGCTGAGCATGTTCGAGGGGCGCGACAGCTGTTCGATCTCGGTGCATCAGCATTACCAGATGGATCATCACAACTTCTTCGCCGCGGTCGAGCCGATCTTCTGGAAGTACAACGGCCGCCCGCACTGGGGCAAATTGCACACGCTCAATGCCCGGACGCTGCAGCCGCTGTACCCGCGCTGGCGCGAGTTTGTCGAGGTGCGTCAGGCGCTCGACCCCAGCGGCAAGTTTCTTAATGCGCACTTGGCGTCGATTCTGGGGGTGAGCTGATGGCGGTCAATCGACGCAATTTTGTCCTTGGCACGCTGGGTGTCGGTGCCTTGTTGGTGGGAGTTGGCGCATGGTTGCGCCCGGGGGATCACGGTGCGCCGTACAGCGAGTATTTCCGCGCGCTGAATAAAGAATTGAAGGACCACGGGCCGATGCGCCCGGTGCTGCTGATCGACCTCGATCGCCTCGACCACAACATCGACGTGGTGATGCAATCGGTCCGACGCGGCGGCAAGCAACTGCGGCTGGTGGAAAAATCGCTGCCGTCGCCGAAGCTGTTGAGCTACATCGCGCAACGCGCCGGGACGCAAAAGCTAATGTCGTTTCATCAGCCGTTTCTCAATCACGATGCGCTGACGTTTCCGCAGTCCGACATTCTGCTCGGCAAGCCATTGCCGGTGCGCTCGGCGCAGTTGTTTTATCAAAATCATCAAGGTCCGTTCGATCCATCAAAGCAGCTGCAATGGCTGCTCGACGGGCCGGAGCGCCTGCAGCAATACCTGGCGTTGGCGCAGGGGTTGGGAACGCGGATGCGCATCAACATCGAGCTGGATGTCGGCCTGCATCGCGGCGGGGTCAGTGACCTGAATGTGTTGGGGCAGATGCTCACGCTGATCAGCGCCAACCCGCAACATTTGGAGTTCGCCGGCTTCATGGGTTACGACCCGTTCGTGGGCATGGGCGTGCCGGGGATTCTCGGCTCCCCGGAGGAACTGTTCGCCAAGGTGATGGTGATTTATCAGCGCTGCGTCGATTTCACCCGGCAGCAGTTCCCCGCGTTGTGGCATGACGGCTTGTGCCTGAACACCGCTGGCAGCCCGAGCTATCACATCCATGAAAACGAGAAACTGAGCAGCGAGGTGTCGGTGGGCACGGCGATGCTCAAGCCGACGCATTACGACTTGCCGTCGCTGGTCGAACACGTCCCGGCGGTGTATATCGCCACACCGGTTTTGAAGAGCACCGGCGCGGTGAACATCCCGGCGCTGGATGACAAGTCGAAATTGTTTTCATGGTGGGATACCAACCAGCGCCAGACCTTCTTTATCTACGGCGGCAACTGGATGGCCGAGTTCGAATCGCCTGCCGGTTTGCAAAGCAATGGGGTGTACGGGCGCAGTTCGAATCAGGAGATGGTCAACGGCTCGAATGCCGTGGGCCTGACTGTCGAAGACCAGGTTTTCCTGCGCCCGACCCAGACCGAGGCGGTGCTGTTGCAGTTCGGTGATCTGCTGGCGGTGCGTGGCGGCAAAATCGTCGACACTTGGCCCGTCTATACCTGACGGAATGTTTTTCTGAAAATACCCCATAACCCTGTGGGAGCGGGCTTGCTCGCGAAAACGGTGTGTCAGTCACTCAGAGGGTGACTGACGGGACGCCTTCGCGAGCAAGCCCGCTCCCACAAGGTTTTGTGGTATCTGCAATTCCCCGATCAATTTCTACGATTTGCTCGACCCACCAAGACCTCATGCTTGAGCTCAATGCTCAGCCTCGCATGCTGATTCCGGCGCAAACGGTGATGCACATTCTGCTGCTGTAACTGCTGTACTCGTGCCCAGCGAGCGGCAGCTTACCCTTGCTGGTTGAACACGTCCCGGTTGAAAAGCACCGGCGCGGTGAACATCCCGGCGCTGGATGACAAGTCGAAACTGTTCTCGTGGTGGGACACCAACCAGCGCCAGACCTTCTTCACCTACGGCGGCAACTGGATGGCCGAGTTCGAATCGCCTGCCGGTTTGCAAAGCAATAGGGTGTACGGGCGTTGCCGGTGCGTGGCGGCAAAATCGTCGACACCTGGCCCGTCTACACCTGACGGAATGTTTTTCTGAAAATGCCCCATAACCCTGTAGGAGCGGGCTTGCTCGCGAAAACGGTGTGTCAGTCACTCAGAGGGTGACTGACGGGACGCCTTCGCGAGCAAGCCCGCTCCCACAAGGTTTTGTGGTGTCTGCAATTCCCCGATCAATTTCTACGATTTGCTCGACCCACCAAGACCTCATGCTTGAGCTCAATGCTCAGCCTCGCATGCTGATTCCGGCGCAAACGGTGATGCACATTCTGCTGCTGTAACTGCTGTACTCGTGCCCAGCGAGCGGCAGCTTACCCTTGCTGGTTGAACACGTCCCGGTTGAAAAGCACCGGCGCGGTGAACATCCCGGCGCTGGATGACAAGTCGAAACTGTTCTCGTGGTGGGACACCAACCAGCGCCAGACCTTCTTCACCTACGGCGGCAACTGGATGGCCGAGTTCGAATCGCCTGCCGGTTTGCAAAGCAATAGGGTGTACGGGCGTTGCCGGTGCGTGGCGGCAAAATCGTCGACACTTGGCCCGTCTATACCTGACGGAATGTTTTTCTGAAAATACCCCATAACCCTGTGGGAGCGGGCTTGCTCGCGAAAACGGTGTGTCAGTCATTAAGAGGGTGATGACGGGACGCCTTCGCGAGCAAGCCCGCTCCCACAAGATTTTGTGGTGTCTGCAATTCCCCGATCAATTTCTGTAATGAAGCTTTTATGACAAAAGTTCGGTAGCACATTGCCCATCCGGTCATGCCTATGTAACGCGCTTGAGGGGCCCTATGGGGCGCTTTTCACAAGCCGAGGCGGGACGCCGGGAGTGAGGCAATGGGGACTATGGAACGCTACTCGAAAGTGGGCATGCAGGAGCTCGATCAACGCCTGTCGAAGATCGTCGAAGCGGCGCGCAAGAAGCCGGTTTCGGTGTATCGCTACGGCGCGCCGTGGGTCTGGATCGTGTCGCAGGATGACTGGCAGGGCGCCTTGAAAGAGGTCTCCAGCTACATTCCGCCCGGCCATTCGCTGGTGCTGCTGCGCCCGCAGATCGACGATTTGCTCGACGCCCATCAAGACCTCATGCACGACCTCAATGCCCAGCCCGGCATGCTGATTTCCGCGCAAACGGTGATGCACATTCTGCTGCTGCAGCTGCTGTACTCGGTGCCCAGCGAGCAGCAGCTCTATGAACAGCTTAATTACAACCTGCTGTTCCGCTGGTTCGTCGGCCTCGGCCTGAACCAGAAAGTCTGGAGCTTCAACGTCCTCAGTCGCGACATCGCCACGCTGCTCAACGAGCCGCGCGCGGTGCTGCTGATCCAGAAAATCATCGGCGAAGTGTTCTGCGGTGCCTTGCTGCAAATGCCCGAGTTCTCCCTGAACTTCGCGCTGCTGCACACCTGGCTCGGCAAGCACAGCGGTGCCTCGCCCGTCAGCAATTAGCCGCGCCAGCCATCGACACAACACACAAAAGGCGCGCAACAGCGCCGACAGGTCATCGCGAATTCAGGGGGTAGTGTGGATCAGATTTTCACGTCACGGCTGGCGCTGTGGAGCTGGCTGCTGGTGACGGCCGGCGCTCAGCCAGCGTTTGCCGACGAGGCCGCCGCAAGCGCTGCGCCGCAGCGTCTGGTGGACGTCAACGAATACTTCGTGCGCGGCAACACTGTGCTTGACGCACGGGCGATCGAAGAAGCGGTGTACCCGTTTCTCGGCCCGCAGAAGACCATGAGCGACATCGAAGGCGCCCGCGATGCGCTGCAGAAAATTTATCAGCAGCGAGGCTACCAGTCGGTGTTCGTCGAACTGCCGGAGCAGGCCGTGGCCGATGGCATCGTCTACCTGCAGGTCAGCGAAACCAAGGTCGGCCGGGTGCGCGTGGTCGGCGCCAAACACTATTCGCCGCTGGACATCCGCGACAACGTCCCGGCACTGAAGGAAGGCGAGGTGCCGGACTTCGCCAAGGTCCAGGGCGAGTTGGCGCAACTCAACAAGACACCGGGACGTCAGGTCATGCCGCTGGTGCGCGAAGGCCAGCGCCCCGGGACCATGGACGTCGATTTGCAGGTCGAAGACCAGAACCCGTGGACCGCCAGTGTCGGCCTCAACAACGATTACAGCGCCGACACCGAGAAGCTGCGCGCCGTGACCAGCCTCGGCTACAACAACCTCTGGCAGCTCGGCCACAGCATCAACCTGACCTACTTCACCGCGCCGCAGGACACCGACAACGCCAAGGTCTGGTCGGCTTCCTACACCGCGCCGCTAAGCGAGCGCTGGAGCGTGCAGTTCTCCGGTTACCAGTCCGACAGCAACGTCGCCACCATCGGCGGCAGCAACGTGTTGGGCAAGGGCCATTCCTATGGTGTGTCGGCGATCTACACGATTCCGTCCAGCGGCAACTGGTCGAACTCGCTGTCGGCCGGCATCGACTTCAAGGACTTCGACGAACGCCTGACCCTGTCCGGCGAGAGCGACAAAGTGCCGCTGAAATACGCACCGTTCACCTTCGCCTACAACGGCTACCGCTACAGCGAAAAGAGTCAGCTCGGCCTTGGCCTGAGCCTCGTCGCCGCCACCCGGAGCATTTTCGGCTACGGCAGTTCCGACGAAGATTTCGACTACAAACGTTACCGCGCCAAGCCGAGTTTCGCCGTGCTCAAGGGCGACAGCAGCTTCACCTGGACCTTCGACAACGACTGGCAGAGCGCAAGCAAAGGCGCGTTCCAGCTGGCGTCGGGACCACTGGTTTCCAACGAACAATTCTCTGCCGGCGGCGCGACTTCGGTTCGCGGTTATCTGGCCGCCGAGCGCACCGCGGATGACGGCGTGCTGCTCAGTCAGGAGCTGCGCACCCCGTCGCTGGCCAGATACGCCGGCAGTTGGATGCTGGAATGGCGCTTCTATGCCTTCGCCGAAGGCGCGCAATTGTACCTGCGCGACGAACTGCCGGATCAGGACGCCAGTTATGCGCTGGCCAGCATCGGCCTCGGCACCCGCGCCAGCCTGAGCAAATGGCTGTCCGGCAGCGTCGACTGGGGCTATCCGCTCCTCGAAGGGCCGAACACTTCGAAGCAGGAATCGCGCCTGCACTTCAACCTTCAAGCCACTTTCTAAAGGAGCACGATTCATGCAGCGCCTCATTCTTTCGTTGTTGATCTGCCTGGGCTTCGTGCTCCCGGCCACGGCGCAGGCCTGGTGGCAGGACGACTGGCATTACCGTAAGCAGATCGCCGTCGACACCACGCCGCAGGGCGCCGCGATCAATCAGGCGCTGGGCCGCACCGCGCTGCTGGTGCGCCTGCACACCGGCAACTTCACCTTCGACGGGGTCAAGGAAGACGGCTCGGATCTGCGCTTTGTCGCCGCCGATGACAAGACCGTGCTCAACCACCAGATCGAAAGCTTCGACGCGCTGATGGGTATGGCGCTGATCTGGGTCGATGTGCCGAATGTCGAGGGCGGCCAGCGTCAGGATATCTGGATGTACTACGGCAATCAGAAAGCCCCGGCCACCGGCAACGGCCAGTTGACCTTCGACCCGAATTACACCGCGCTGTATCACTTCGACGGCGCCACCGGCACTCCGGCCAAAGACACCACCGCTTACGGCAACACCGCGCAAAGTGCCACCGGCGCGGCGATTGACGGTGTCGTCGGGCGTGCCTTGCAGTTCAGTGCCCAGCCGTTGCTGCTGCCGGCCAGTCCGTCGCTGCAACACAACGCCGGCAGCGCGTTCACCTTCAGCGCCTGGTTGCGTCTGGATCAGGCCAATGGCGAGCAGCTGATTCTGGCCCGCCGCGAAGGCGCCAACAGTCTGTTGCTGGGGGTCAATCAAGGCGTGCCGTTCGTGGAGATCAATGGCCAGCGCGCGGTCGCCACGCAGGCGCTGAACCCAGGGCAATGGCAGCACGTCGCGCTGACCGCCGAAGGGGCGAAAGTCAGCCTGTTCAACAATGGCCGTGAAGGCGCGACCCTCGCTCAGGCGATGCCGGCGTTCAACTCGGTCATGGCGATTGGCGCTGATCTGCAACAAGGCCCGTTCCAGCCGTTCGTGGGCGCCATCGACGAACTGCGTCTGTCGAAAGTCGCGCGCCCGGCGGCGTTGCTGCTGGCCGACGCGACCGCGCAAGGCGCCGAGTCGAAATTGGTGGCTTATGGCGTCGATGAAGAACAGTCCGGTTTCGGTTTCGGCAGTCTCGGTTTCCTGCTCAATGCAGTGCCGGTGGATGCCTGGGTGATCATCGCCGTGCTGGTGCTGATGATGTTCCAGTCGTGGATCATCATGCTGCGCAAGAACCGCACCCTCAGCCGCGTGAGCAAGGCCAACGAAGCCTTTCGCGAGCAGTTCGCCAAGGTCGGCACCCGTCTGGAAATGTTCGCCGATGACGCGCAACTGGCCCAGCGCCTGCAGCATTCGTCGCTGTGGCGCCTGTACCTGGTGGCGGTCAAGGAGATCCGCACCCGCCGCGAGCAAGGCGCCGATACCTCGTCGGTATCGGCCGCGACCATCGAAGCCATCCGTTGCTCGATGGACGGCGTGCGCACCCGCGAAAACCAGGCGCTCAGCTCGAAACTCTCGACCCTGTCCAACGCCATCGCCGGCGGCCCGTACATCGGCCTGCTCGGCACGGTGCTGGGGATCATGGTGGTGTTCCTCGGCACCGCGATGGCCGGCGACGTCAACATCAACGCCATCGCCCCCGGCATGGCCGCCGCGTTGCTCGCCACCGCCATGGGCCTGTTCGTCGCGATCCCGGCGCTGTTTGGCTACAACCGCCTGATCACCCGCAACAAGGAAGTCAGCGCCGACATGCGCGTGTTCGTCGACGAGTTCATCACCCGTCTGGCGGAGATGCACGGCGAAGGCCAGTCCAGTGAAGCGGCGCATGCGCGCGGGCATCACGCCAATCACTCCGTACCGGCCTGAGGAGCATTGCCATGGCGTCCGTAAATGCCTCCCACGACGATGACGAAGATGCAGCGGTGGACAGCATCAACATCACTCCGCTGGTGGACGTGCTGATGGTGGTGCTGGTGATGTTCATCCTCACCGCCACCGCGCAGGTTTCGGGGATCCAGATCAACCTGCCCAAGGCCAGCGCCGCGGTGTCGTTGTCGGAAGCCAAGACCAAGGCGATCTCGGTCAACGACGGCGGTCAGGTTTTTCTCGATGCCTACCCGGTGACTCTGCCGGAGCTGGAAGAACGCCTGCGCATCGAGAAAGCGCAGAACCCGGACTTCCCGGTGATCGTGCGCGGCGATGCCACGGTGCAGTACCAGAAAGTCATCGAAGTGCTGGATCTGCTGCGCCGGCTCGAACTGTCCCAGGTCGGTCTGGTGACCGGCAAACCGAGCCAGGGCTGAGTGATGACTGCACAACTCCCGATCGAACCGTTGCCGGTGAAGCGCTCGCCACTGCGTTACCTGAAGTGGGGCGCCGGGCTGCTGCTCGGCGCGCTGGCCGCGTACTTTTTGTGGCAGTGGGCCAATGACATGAGCGGCATCCGCCGTGAAGCGCCGAAGGTGCCGACGATCATTCCGTTGCCGCCACCACCGCCGCCGCCCCCGGAAAAACCGCCGGAGCCGCAAACCCCGGTGGAAGAAAAAATCGTCGAGCCCGAACCGACGCCCGAGCCGCAAGAGGTCAAGCCCGAAGAGGAAGCGCCGCCCTCACCGGCGGACGATCTGGCCAACCCGATGCAAATGGACGGCGAGGCCCAGAGCGGCAGCGACGCGTTCAACATCGGCGCGGGCAAGGGCGGCGGCATGGCCGGTGCCGGCGGCGGGCGGCTGGGCAACGGCACTTACAGCCAGTTCCTCGCGTTCACCTTTCAGAAGCTGCTGCGCGAGAACCCGGACCTGCGCAACCTCGCGTTTTCGCTGCAGGCCGATGTGTGGCTGAGCGCGGTGGGCGAGATCACTCGTGTCGAGCTGATCAAGTCCAGCGGCAACCCCGAGATCGACACCCAGGTACTGGCGGCGCTGCGCAACGCGCCACATTTGAGCGAACGGCCACCGGCCTCGATGACCTTGCCCGTGCGCCTGTCCCTGCAGGGGCGGCGTCCGGGTTAATCCCCATTTTCAAGCTTTGCCAAAAGGAGTTGTGTGCAGATGATTTCCAATGTGAATCGATTGTCCCTGGCGGTCGGCATGGTCATCGCGACCCTGGTCGGTCAGGCCGCAGCAGCGCCTGCGCCCTCGGAGAACGCCACGATCAATCTGATCCGCTTGCTGGTCGAGCAGGGCATTTTGAAACAGGACAAGGCCGACGCGCTGATCGCCCAGGCGCAGAACGAAGCCGCGCAGGCCAAGCAGGCGGCGGCCTCCACCGCCGTGGCGGCCGGGCCGGTGGCGGCGCCGGGCGACGTGCGCGTGCAATATGTGCCAGCTGCGGTGCGTGATCAGATCCGCGATCAGGTCAAGGCCGAGGTCATGGCCACCGCCAAACAGGAAAACTGGGCAGCGCCCAATACCTTCCCGGACTGGGCCTCGCGCATCAGCTTCGACGGCGACATCCGCCTGCGTGACGAATCGCGCTACTACTCCGATAGCAACAGCAACGAAATCGTCGACTTCGCCAAGCTCAACAACAACGGCCCGTACGACGTGAACCCCAACAGCAGCACCAGCCTGCCGCCGTTGCTCAACACTCGCGAAGACCGCACCAATCAATTCCGCATCCGTGCGCGGCTGGGCATGAAAGCGGTGATCACGCCGGAATGGACCGCCGGCATTCGCATCGGCACCGGTTCGGACAACAACCCGGTGTCGACCACGCAGAACCTTGGCGGCGGCTTCGCCAAGAAAGACATCTGGCTCGATCAGGGTTATCTGAACTGGAAGCCTACGGATGAGCTGACCCTGACCGGCGGACGTTTCGCCAACCCGTTCATGTCCACCGACATGCTGTATTCCAACGACCTCAACTTCGACGGCGTGGCGGCGATTTTCGACCACAAGCTCAACCGCGACTGGGGCGTGTTCGGCACCGTCGGTGCGTTCCCGGTGGATTACACCAATGACACCAGCACCAGCAACGGCTTCGACAAGGAAGAAAGCGACAACAAGTGGCTGTACGGCGCGCAGCTTGGCGCCAAATGGGCGATCAACAGCAACAACCGCTTGAAAGGTGCCTTGGCCTATTACCGTTTCGACGACATTCAAGGTCAGCGCTCCAGCCCTTGCGAGCCGTGGGCCGGCGCCCCGGGCTGCGACACCGACGGCAGCCGCGCGGCGTTCATGCAGAAGGGCAACAGCGTGTTCCTGCTGCGCGACATCACGCCGAACCCGGCCAACCCGACCACCACGGCGCAACCGCAATTCGTTGGCCTGGCGTCGGAGTTCAACCTGCTCGATCTGAACCTGGTGTGGGACGCCGACCTACCTGAAGACTTCAAATTGCGCAGCCAGGGCAACTACATCCACAACCTCGGTTATGACGAAGGCGACATGCGCAAGCGCGCCGAAGGACAGCTCGTCAACAACCTCGACAGCAGCGGCGACATCGAAAGCGGCGCCAATGCGTGGATGGTGCAGTTCACCCTCGGCAACGCGCTGGACCTGAAGAAGCAGGGCGACTGGAACCTGTTCGCCGGCTACAAGTACATCCAGCCGGACGCCTTGCCGGACGGCTTCAACGACTCCTCGTTCCACCTCGGCGGCACCAACGCCAAGGGCTATTTCCTCGGCGGCAATTACGGTCTGGCGAAGAACGTCTACGCCACGGGCCGCTGGCTGAGCACCGAGGCGGTGTACGGCGCGCCGTTTGACATCGACGTCTTGCAGCTTGAGATCAACACGCGCTTCTAAGGCGCCGGGAGGACGGTCATGCACGCACGAGTTTTACTGTTGGGGCTGAGTCTGGTCATCGCCCAGGGCGCCAGTGCCGAAGGCATGGAGGAACGTCTGCGCACTCAGTTGCGCAGCACCACCCAGCAACTGCAGGCCCTTCAAAGCCAGCAGGCCCAGGCCAGCGCCGCGCAACTGGCGGCGCAAAACGAGGCCAAGGTCGCGCAAGCGCAGATCAAGCAATTGAGCGCCGAACTGGCCAAGGCCAAAGGCCTCGCCGAGCAGTTGGCTGACCAGCAGCAGAACCTGCACAGCCAGGCTCAGGCGCAAGTTGCAGCGAGCAACGAGCAGGTCGGCAAGTTCAAGAAAGCCTACGACGAGTTGCTGGTCATGGCCCGTGCCAAAGAGGCCGAACGGGCAAAACTTCAGGCGCAATTGACTGAACGTGACACACAAGTGCAGCAATGTTCAGTCAAGAATCAGCAGATGTACGGGGTCGCCAAACAGATCCTCACCGCCTACGAAAACATCGACGTGGCCGAGGTGATGAAGATCCGCCAGCCCTTTGCGGGGAGCGCACGGGTCAAGTTCGATGAACTGGCCCAGGGCTTTGGCGATGAACTCTACAAGACCCAATTCGACGCCCCGCAAGCGGCGCTCGCTCACTGATTTGACAAGGAAGACAGCATGACTCAATTGACCAGCCACGTATCCGCCCAGTCCCTGACCGACGTGCTGCAAGCCGCCGGTTACCGGGTCAACCAGACCGAGCACAACGGCATCGTGCAATTGCTCAGCGCCAGCCAGGGCATCGGCTATGCCGTGCGTTTCGGCAACCCGGCGGTGGCGGAGCAGGGCAGCTATGTCGACTTCACCTTCAGCTGCGCGCTGCGGGTGCAAGGTGAGTTGCCAGCGGGTGTGGCCGAGCAGTGGAACGCCACTCGGCGCTTCGCGCGGTTGTCGTTGCAGGGCGAGTTTCTGCTGATGGAAATGGATGTGGTGGTCGCCGCTGGTGTGAGCCACGATCACCTGCGTGGCAATCTTGAATTGTGGGATCGCCTGCTGCAGGAGTTCATCGTTTACCTGCGTGATTTCACTCAGGCAGCAACGGCGCAAACCGCCAAAGTCGCCGTTGCCGGACAAGAGGAAGTCGCGCTGTGAAAAAACCGGCCATGGTGATTGGCGCCGGAGCCGTGGCGCTGTTGGTGGTAGCCGTGGCGCTGGTGCTACGACCGGGCACCGACCCGGTCGCCGCGCAGCAATCGTCGCCACTGGCGGTCGTTGCTGCGGGGCCGGCATTGGCGCGGTTGGGTAATCAGCAGGTGACGCCGCAGGAGTTGCAGGCGTTGCTGGCGACGGTACCGCCGGCAACCCGCGAACAACTGCGCGGCAACCGTGAAGCACTGGAGCGTTGGCTGCGCACGCGTCTGGCGGAAAAGGCCGTGCTCGAACAGGCTGATGCCCAAGGCTGGGCGCAGCGTCCGGACGTGGTGCGGCAAACCCGTGCCGCGACTGAGCAGATCGTCTTCCGCGATTATTTGCGTTCGGTCAGCGCCGTGCCGGCGGATTACCCGAGTGCGGCCGAATTGCAGCAGGCGTATGACGCCGGCAAGGCGCAATGGCAGACCCCGGCGCTGTACCGGGTGAGCCAGATTTTCCTCGCCGTGAATGATCCGCAGAACCTCGAAGCGGTGCGCAAACAGGCGACGGAACTGAGCAAAAAGGCCCAAGCCACACCGGGGGATTTTGCCGCGCTGGCCACGCAGTTCTCGCAGGATCGGGTTACGGCGCAGCGCGGCGGCGACACTGGCCTGCAACCGTTGCAGCAACTGGTGCCGGAAGTCCGAGGCGCCGTGGCCCGCTTGAAAGTCGGCGCGGTGTCCGACCCGCTGCAAAGCGCCGCCGGCTTCCATGTGATCAGACTCACCGAACAGCAACCGGCGCGCACCGCGACCCTCGACGAACTGCGTGATCAACTGACCCAGGCATTGCGTGCGCAACGTCAGGAGCAGATCGCCCAGGCGTACCTGGACGGCATGCTCAACACGGCAACGCTGAGTATCGACGGCGCTGAACTGAACAAGGTGCTGGAGGAAAAACTGTGATTCAGATCCACCTCTGAACCCCTGTGGGAGCGGGCTTGCTCGCGAAGGGGCCATGCCAGACAACTTGTTCGTTGAATGACACATCGCTTTCGCGAGCAAGCCCGCTCCCACATTGGAGCCGTGACGTTTTCCAAAAATACATAGATCGACAGGGAGTCATCGATGTCATTCACCGAACCCGCAGGACGCCAGGGTAGCGCCGATTACCGCTGGGCACAGGGCGAGCGCGAGCCATGGCTGGCGCGCGCTGCGACCCTTGATGCCGACGTCGCCCAATACTTTCTGGTCAGCGCCCGCTGTGGCTGTTTCATGCAGGCGGCGCGCAGCCTCAACGTGCGTTCGACCCTGCTGCGCAAGCAACTGGCGCAGCTTGAACACGAGCTGCAGCACTCGCTGTTCAGCTTTCAGGGCAGCGCCCTGAGCCTGACCCGCGAGGGCCAGCAACTGCAGGCGCAACTGGTGGCCATGGCTCACGAGCGCAAACTGCCAGTGATCGAGCAGCCGCTGGTGCGCCTGGCCGTCGCCGAGTCGCTCCTGCATGACATCCTCGGTCGCGACCTGATCGCCTTGCTGCGGCGCAACGCCAGCCTGCGTCTGGAAATCATCGCCCTCGACAGCGAACTGGCCCTGCAAGCCGTCAGCGCCGATATCGTCCTGTGGCTGGCCCCCGGTCAACAACCGAGCCCCGGTCCAACCTTCGCCACCACGGAGCCGCAGGCGCTGGCGCGTCTGGACTACCTGCCGCACATCGCCAAACGCTACTCCCGCGTCACCGCCCGCCCGGCCACGGCCGACGACCTGAGCGATTTCATGCTGGTGCAACGGCAACCCGACCGGCACATCGACAGCTTCCGGCCGTGGAATGAGCTGGTCGAACAGCGCCTGGCCGGCGTGGTGCAGATGCAGTCGTATGAATTGATGCTGGAGATGATTCGTTGCAGTGCGTGCATCGGGTTGTTGCCGGCGTATATGAGCCGGTTTGATCGCGGGCTGGTGGCGTTGCCGGGGTTGTTTGATGAGGCGATGCAGTTGCAGGTGTGGTTGGCGGTGAATAGTGAATCGCAGGAGGCCCGGAAAGTACAGGTGTTGGTGGATTTGATTAAGCACACGTTTGAAGAACGTCGGGAGTGGTTTCTGTAAGGCCTTCAGTGGCGAGGCGCTGATCCCCCTCGCCCTTTTTTGCCGAGAAACAGGATCGAATAGATCCGATATCAAGCAGCAGTTGAGGGGAAGTTGATGGTAGTCAACAATCTACGTGTGGGCTTGCACCTTTAATGTTATAACTGTCAGTTATCCATATCGCGAATTGATATAAATACCTGTTAAATCTGACAGGTGTTTATATTTTTTTTGTAGCGGAAGATGAAGTCGTCTGAATGCCCATACTTTCAAGGAGAACTATCATGGGATTGGAATTTGTTGATTTTCCGTCGGCCGACCTTGATACAAACAATGCGTTGAGCAGAAAGGCACAGATTGAAAAATTTAATCGCGACCTTGGTAGTGATTTTAGACGCTCAATTATTACTATGTTTGAATCTTTGGGGTCATCCCAGGAAGAGTCATCTCGGAAAGAACTTGAAAAGTTGGAAGAGGCGGGCACTTTGGAAGGTTCTGCCAGAATCGATGCGCTCCGAGCCTGTGGTATCGGGGTTGATCCTCCTAGACCGCTAAATGAAGAAGAACAGAAATTGATCGACGAGTACGGCAAGAAAATTTCGGAGTTCAAAAAAATTCACCATCAGGTTGGGTTGTCGGATATTCCAGACGAAATGGTGAAGGCTCGAATAATCGGTCAAAGGGGCGGTGTACGATTCAAATTTAAAACCACGGATTATAAAGCCGAAGTTGATGAGGTGCTCGATCGATTGAAAAACGGCGGATGTCGCAATGCCGATGGCAGCGTCTATACATATGACAAAGCTAGAGAGGAAATTATTAGTGAAAAAAATTTCGGCACTCGATGGGTGGCAAATTAGTGCTGGTGGAATGAGGGCTCTGTTTAATTGTTTGTTGAGCTGGTGTTCATCGAGCGCGTCGTAATAGCAGTTTTGGTAAAAAGTATATAGAGCTGAAATGTTTTATTCATTTTTGTATGTCGGGCGGCCTTTTGGTCGCCCTGTCTTAAACGCGGTTTCTTGCGTAATTCATTGATAACTGAAATCCAACAGTTTCGATCTAGCCAGCACTGGCGCTTTCACTGGCCAGCTCAGCCCTCAAACGATTCGTCTTGCAGACGTACTGGGCTTTCTTTTCTCGGTGTGAATGATCCGAAGAATATCGAAGCGGTGCGCAAACAGGCGACGGGACTGTACAAAAATGCTCAGACCGCGCCGGGAAATTTGCGACGCTGGCGAGCCAGTGTTCGCAGGGCCGGCAGAGCGCCCAAGCGTACCTGAACGGAATGCTCAACACGGCAACACTCAGTTTCGACGGAGTTGAACTGAACAAGGTCCTTGAAACCAACAACAATCTCCTGTGGGCCTTCGCCTGCTCCCGATAGCGGTGTGTCAGGCAAAGCGATGTCAGGTGTACCGACGCAATCGCAAGCAGGCGAAGGCCCATACGTGTTTACCTCTGGCAGATAATTTGGTCGGCGGTTTACAGTGATCAGCCATACCTCGATCCAGGAAGGATCCGCCATGCCCGAGCACAGCCCCGCCATCCACCTCGAACGCTTCAACGAATCCCACGTCGAGGGCGTGACCGCGCTGTACAACGACCCCGCCGTGGCGCGGCAGGTGTTGCAGATGCCGTTTCAGTCCACGGAGGTCTGGCGGCAACGGCTGATGGCGGACAACGAGCGGGCGGTGAAGCTGGTGGCGCTGCATCAGGGCCAGGTGATCGGCAATCTGGGCCTGGAAGGCTATTCGCGGATGCGCCGCAGCCACGCCGCCAGTCTTGGCATGGGCGTCGCTGTGGCGTGGCAGGGCAAGGGGGTCGGTTCCAGATTGCTGGCAGCGGCGCTGGACGTTGCCGACAACTGGATGAATCTGCACCGCGTCGAGCTTACGGTGTACGCCGACAATGCCGCGGCCATCGGTTTGTACCGCAAGTTCGGTTTCGAGGACGAGGGGCTGTTTCGCGACTATGCAGTGCGTGACGGGCAATGGGTTGACACCCTGAGCATGGCCCGTCTGCGCACGCGCATAAAAACCTGACTCACTCGCCCAAAGCAAACGCCACCGCCGCCTGCGCATGCAGTTCGGTGGTGTCGAGCAGGGGCAGGGTGCTGTGTTCGGGTTTGACCAGCAGGCCGATTTCCGTACAGCCGAGGATGATCGCCTGAGCGCCGCGCGCGGTGAGTGATTCGATCACCCGTTGATAAATCTTGCGCGACTCGTCACTGATCACCCCGACGCACAGTTCGTCATAGATGATGCGGTGCACGTCCTGGCGCTCGATGGCGTCCGGCACCAGCACGGTCAAACCCTTGGCAATCAAGCGCTGCTTGAGAAAGTCCTGCTCCATGGTGAACGCCGTGCCAAGCAGGCCGACCGTGTGCGCATCGATGTCCAGCGCGGCCTGCGCCACCGGTTCGGCGATGTGCAGGAATGGGATGCTGATCGCCGCCTGAATCTGCTCCGCCACCTTGTGCATGGTGTTGGTACACAGCACCACGCATTCGGCACCGCCAGCCTCCAGTCGGCGCGCGGCATCCACCAGAATCATCGCTGCATCGTCCCAGCGCCCGGCATGCTGGGCCTGTTCGACCGGGCCGAAGTCGACGCTGTGCATCAGCAGTTGCGCCGAACGCAGCGGGCCGAGCCGATCGCGGACCTGTTGATTGATGAGGCGATAGTATTCGGCGCTGGACTCCCAGCTCATGCCGCCGATCAGGCCGATGGTGCGCATTGAAATTCCTCTGGCTATGGCCCGGGTTGAAGAGCCGGGCTGCGTCTGAGTGTCCATCGACTCAAGGGCGGATGCCAGCGCAAAACAACTGTACCGTTGATCCTGTTGCCAGGTGTCATGGTGCCCTGCGGCGCCAATGTCCCGAAAACGCCGTTACCCCTGTAGGAGCTGCCGCAGGCTGCGATCTTTTGATCTTGTTTTTAAAAAAATCAAAGTCAAAAGATCGCAGCCTTCGGCAGCTCCTACAGGGGGAGCGTTTACATATCGAGGTTGATCCAGCCCGGTTTGGGTTCTTCCGGTGCCGTCGCCTTGACGGGTTTGCCGGTCGCCAGCTCCACCCGCCGTGCCACCTCCGGGTCATCGGCAAACGGCACCATACTCGCGTCATCCAGGCTTTCTGAAGTCTGGTGGCGCAGGCAGTACTCCACCGCCAGCCACAGAAACACCACGCCCAGCCCATTCAGGAACATATCGAACATGATCAGCTCTCCGACTCAGGCGATCTGCGCCTGGCTGCGTGCCAGCGCCACATCGGCCACGCGCACCGTGCGCCAGACGTTATAGGCCATCAGCAACATGCCGCTGAGGAAGAACACCCCACCGACAAAGCGCACGATGAACCCCGGATGGCTGGCCTGCAGCGCTTCGACGAACGAATAGGTCAGCGTGCCGTCTTCGTTGATCGCCCGCCACATCAGGCCTTGGGTGATGCCGTTGACCCACATCGAGGCGATGTACAACACCGTGCCGATGGTCGCCAGCCAGAAGTGCAGGTTGATCAGCGGCGTGCTGTACATCTGCTCGCGGCCAAACACTTTCGGCACCATGTGATAGGTCGCGCCGAAGGTGATCATCGCCACCCAGCCCAGAGCGCCGGCGTGGACGTGGCCGATGGTCCAGTCGGTGTAGTGGGACAGGGCATTGACCGTTTTGATCGCCATCATCGGCCCTTCGAAGGTCGACATGCCGTAGAACGCCAGCGACAGCACCAGGAAGCGCAGGATCGGGTCGGTGCGCAATTTATGCCAGGCACCGGACAAGGTCATCATGCCGTTGATCATCCCGCCCCAGCTCGGCGCGAGCAGGATCAGCGACATCGCCATGCCCAGCGACTGCGCCCAGTCCGGCAGCGCGGTGTAGTGCAAATGGTGCGGCCCGGCCCAGATGTACAGAGTGATCAGCGCCCAGAAGTGCACGATCGACAAGCGGTACGAATACACCGGGCGATTGACCTGTTTCGGCACGAAGTAATACATCATTCCGAGGAATCCGGTGGTGAGGAAGAAACCCACCGCGTTGTGCCCGTACCACCACTGCACCATCGCGTCGGTGGCCCCGGAATACACCGGATAGGACTTGAACCAGTCCACCGGGATCGACAGGTGATTGACCACATGCAGCATGGCGATCACCAGGATGAACGCGCCGAAAAACCAGTTGCCGACGTAGATGTGTCTGGTTTTGCGCTGCACCACGGTGGTGAAAAACACGATGCCGTAGGCGACCCAGACCACTGCCATCCACACCGCGCCGGAGAATTCGATTTCGGCGTATTCCTTGGTGGTGGTGTAGCCCAGCGGCAGGGTGATCAGCATGATCACGATCACCGACTGCCAGCCCCAGAAAGTGAAGGCGGCGAGCTTGTCCGAGTACAGCCGCACCTGACAGGTGCGCTGTACCGCGTAGTAACTGGCGGCGAATTGCGCACTGCCGGCGAAGCCGAAAATCACCAGGCTGGTGTGCAGCGGGCGCAAGCGGCCGAAGGTGGTCCACGGCAGGTCGAGGTTCATTTCGGGCCATACCAGTTGCGAGGCGATCCATACCCCCATCGCCATGCCGACGACACCCCAGAAAACCGTCGCGATAACGAATTGGCGGACGACCTTGTAGTTATAAGCCTGTCCGATTGTTGCTGTGCTCATGGTCAGTTCATCCACGGTTGCAAAGTCTTGCCAGGCCACCCTGGTCTGGCACGAGCTGCACTGTAGGAACAGCGCCAGAAACAAAACAGGCTCAGGAATATTTGATTTATACGGATCAGATCGAGGTAGTGCCTGCGGCGTTCTGCCACGCCCTGATATGGTTTTTATGCGTTCAGGTGAATCTGTAACGTGCTGCGCCGTTCGGCCATAGTTTGGGAAAATCCTGTGGGAGCGGGCTTGCTCGCGAATGCGCTGTGTCAGGCAACTGAATTGTTGACTGACACAGCGCATTCGCGAGCAAGCCCGCTCCCACAGTTTTGATCCATGATCGATCCTGACGGGGTAGCCGCTGCATGTACCAATACGATGATTACGACCGGGCGCTGGTGTTCGAGCGCGTTGCGCAATTTCGCGATCAGGTCGAGCGTTTCCTGGCCGGGGAATTGAGCGAGGAAGAGTTCCTGCCGCTGCGCCTGCAAAACGGCCTGTACATGCAGAAGCACGCGTACATGCTGCGGGTGGCGATTCCCTACGGCACTTTGAGCGCCGAGCAAATGCGCGCTCTGGCGAGCATCGCTGCCGATTACGATCGCGGTTACGGCCACTTCACCACCCGGCAGAACCTGCAGTTCAACTGGATCGAACTGGCCGAGGTGCCGGACATCCTCGAACGGCTGGCGCAGGTCAACATGCATGCGATCCAGACCTCCGGCAACTGCGTGCGCAACATCACCACCGAAGCCTTTGCCGGGGTTGCGGCGGACGAGATGATCGACCCGCGCCCGCTGGCGGAAATCCTCCGGCAGTGGTCGACGATCAACCCGGAATTCCTGTTCCTGCCGCGCAAGTTCAAGATCGCCATCTGCTCGGCGAAGCAGGATCGCGCGGCGATCATGATGCACGACATCGGCCTGTACCTTTATCCGGGTCGCGACGGGCAAATGCTGCTGCGGGTGATCGTCGGCGGCGGGTTGGGGCGCACGCCGATTCTCGGTCTGCAGATCCGCGAAGGCTTGCCGTGGCAGCACTTGCTGTCCTATGTCGAGGCGATCCTGCGGGTCTACAACCGCCATGGCCGGCGCGACAACAAGTACAAGGCGCGGATCAAGATTCTGGTCAAGGCACTGGGCATCGAGGCGTTCGCCCGCGAAGTCGAAGAAGAATGGCAGCACCTCAAGGACGGTCCGGCGCAGTTGACCGAGGCTGAATATGAACGGGTCGCCAGCGCGTTCGTGCCGCCGATCTACCACAGCCTGGCCGACACCGATCTGGACTTCGGCACGCGTCTGGCCGAGAGCCCGGCGTTCGCCCGTTGGGTTGCGCGTAACGTGCAGCCGCACAAGAAACCCGGTTACACCAGTGTGGTGCTGTCGACCAAACCGGGGCTGGCCGCGCCGCCGGGCGATGTCACCGGGTTGCAGATGCTCGCTGTCGCCGACTGGTCGGAGCGCTTCGGTTTCGGCGAGATCCGCATTGCCCATGAGCAGAATATCGTCCTGCCCGATGTGCAGAAGTCTGACCTGTACGCGCTCTGGCAACTGGCTTGCGAGCACGGTCTGGGCACCGCCAACGTCGGCCTGCTGACCGACATCATCGCCTGCCCGGGCGGGGATTTCTGTGCGCTGGCCAACGCCAAGTCGATCCCGATCGCCCAGGCGATTCAGGCGCGCTTCAACCACCTCGATTACCTGCACGACCTGGGCGAGATCAGCCTGAACATCTCCGGCTGCATCAACGCTTGCGGCCATCACCACATTGGCAATATCGGCATCCTCGGCGTCGATAAAAACGGCAGCGAGTGGTACCAGATCACCCTCGGTGGCGCGCAGGGCAAAAACAGCACGCTGGGCAAAGTCATCGGCCCGTCGTTCAGCGCGACCGAAGTGCCGCAGGTGATCGAGCGGATCATCGGCACCTTCGTGCGTTACCGCGAAAGCGAGGAGCTGTTCGTCGACACCGTGGCGCGTATTGGCCTGGAGCCGTTCAAGGAGCGGGTCTACCCGAAAGCGCTGGAGGTTTCGGCATGAATAATCTGCTGCGGCTGGAGCAGGGTGTGGCGCGGTTGATCGAAGACGATCCATGGACGCTGGTGCGCGAGCCGGAGCCGGGCAGGCCGCGGGGATTACTGATCCTGCCGCTGGCGCACTGGCTGCAGGCGCCGACGACCCACGCGGTGTGGCTCGGGCCAGATGACGAGGTTGAAAGCGTGGTGCCGTGGCTGGCCTCGTTGCCATTGATTGCCCTGGACTTCCCGAGCTTTCGCGACGGCCGCGCCTACAGTCAGGCGTATCTGCTGCGCAGCCGTTTTGGCTGGGCTGGCGAGTTGCGCGCGATTGGCGACGTGTTGCGCGATCAGCTCAGCCACATGCGCCAGTGCGGCTTCGACAGCTTTGCGGTGCGCGAGGACAAGTCGGCGGAGGATGCGTTGAAAGGGCTGGCGGGAATGAGTGTGCTGTATGGGCGCTCGGTCATAGAACCGCGCCCATTGTTCCGCAGACGCTGAGCTATTCAATGTCTGGCAAATGATGTTGTGGTGAGGGGGCTTGCCCCCGCTCGGCTGCGCAGCAGTCGCAATGCTGTGCAGGCTGTCTGGCTGATCTGGTACTCTCGCCTTTATTGGGGCCGCTGCGCTGCCCAACGGGGGCAAGCCCCCTCGCCACAGTATTTATGCACTGGCGTTTCAATACAGGGGAAACCCCTAGAACCCATGCCATCCCCTGATTTTCCCTTGGGTCGATGCTGGCCTTTTGGTAGAGTCCCGCTCGCCAGCGGGTTTTCGGCTGGACGACGGAACGAAGAAGGGAGTCTGGGTAGTGAGTGCGGGCAAAAAGATTTTGGGCCTGGTGGCGATGCTGTTGATGCTGACGCTGTGGGCCAGTTACTTCTATGTGATCAAGGAAAACCGCGACGGCCAGTTGGGTGGCCCTGGTGAAAGCACCGCGTGGTGCGGCACGCCGCCGTCCACCGAAGCCGCGTTGCTGGGCAAGGATCAACTGACCGTGCGCGTGACTAACAACCTGCGCGGCGAGTTCATGCTCAGCGGTTCGCTGGTGGTTTCCGAACGCACCTTCAACCGCTACGACCTGGGGCGCAACGAACTGCGTTTGCGTCTGGAACCGTTGCAGTGGTCGTATGGCGTCACGCCAATCTTTCTCGAACAGGTCAAGGTTCAGCCGTTGAGCCGCAACCTCGCCTCGCCAACCAAAAGCGCCTACGCCGAACTCGAGCCACGGCCGATCAGCGTGCAGGGCCAGGCCAGCGCATTCCCTTTCGACACCTATCGCTACGGCTACAAACCGGTGCTGTATTACCTCAAGGGCAGCGAGCGCATCGACTTGCGCTTCAAGAACATCACCACGCTGATGGACCTGTCCAACACCTTCACGCCGATCCAGAAGTACAACCGCGTCGAGTACATCAACGAGAAAAACTCGATGATCCGCGACGAGGACTACAAAGCCTACGGCCCGCACGAATGCGCGTTCAGCGTCGAGCGCAAAGGCTCGTTCAAGGTTGTGGTGTTGTTGTTGCTGCTGGTGCTGTGCCTGCCGCTGCTGCATGTGTTCTATCGCGACGAACCGGGGATCGATTTCCTTGCCACGCTGGTGGCGATTGGCGTGGTGCGCGTGGTGCTGGTGGGGCCGGTGCAGGACTTCCAGTTGTACAACATCGACTTCCTGTTCGGCGCGGCGATTCTGCTGGTGGGTACGGTGTCGCTGATCAAGGCCATCCGCGCCAACAGTCGGCGGGAAATGGCATTGAAGAGCGGGGCAACATCGTCCTGGTAACGGCGTAAACCCTGAAAAGCCCCTCACCCTAACCCTCTCCCGGAGGGAGAGGGGACTGACCGAGGTGTCTGGTGCTCTGTATCGGCCGGGCAAACCGTGTCGATTATGGATTCAAAGCCTGTCGTTCACGTCGGTGTATCTCTCGAATCTCCCCCGATCGGTCCCCTCTCCCTCTGGGAGAGGGCTAGGGTGAGGGAATACGATTTCCAGCCGGTCACTCAAGCGCAGGTCGCCCACGTCAATCTACCTCCAGCCCTGCGACAGCACATGTGGCTGGCTCAGCTCGCTCCAGTGCAAATGGCAGGAGCTCGATGCAGCGTTGGTGCTCGACATCTTTCAATGACGCTTGTGATCCGCCGAACAGCCTTGCGTGAATATTGTGCTTTGCCATCGCAATTATTGGGGTTTTAGCTATACCTGTAGCTCCCCCTATCCAAAAGTGTTCGGCCTTCTGACAGGAGTTACAGCATGAAGCTAGCAGTGATGATGGGCACACTGTGTATCGCGACCCTTGGCATGGTCGGTTGCTCCAGCAAAACCGTCGCTCCGGATGAATATTCCGGGTTCCTCAAGGACTACAGCCAGCTCAAGGAGGCCAAGTCCCCGTCTGGCGCCGAAGTGATGCGCTGGATCGATCCGAAGGTCGACATCAACAAGTTCACCAGCGTCTACATCGAGCCGACCCAGCTCTATCCGAAACCACAGCCGACCGCAAAGATCTCCCAGCAGACCCTCAACGGCATCACCTCCTATTACGATCAGGCGCTCAAGCGCGAAATCGGCAAAGACCTGCCGCTGGCCACCGGGCCTGGCCCGGGTGTGATTGTGGTGCGGGCGGCGATCACCGCCGTGAGCAGCAAGACCGAAGGCCTGAGTGCCTATGAAGTGGTGCCGATTGCACTGGTGGCCGCTGCGGTCAGCACCGCCAGTGGTATTCGCGATCAGGAAACCACGCTGGCTACCGAGGCGGTATTCCTCGACGGCGCGAGCAACAAGGTGGTGGCGCAAGTGGTGCGCAAAGGCACCGGCAAACCATTGGAGAACGACACCCAGGCGATGAAGGCCAGCGACGTCAAACCGGTGATCGATGGCTGGGCCAGTGACCTGCATCAGACCTATCGCAAGCTGAAATCCGAATCGAAATAATCCAGCGAGGTTGACGGACTCATCGCGGGCAAGCCCGCTCCCACAGATAGCTGCTTTTCTGTGGGAGCGGGCTTGCCCGCGATGGCGATTGAATATTCAGCACAGCATTCAGGGGCAAGCATTCTTCTTCGCCTGCTCGCGAACCCGCTCCTCCTGCTCCCGCGCTTCTGGCGTGAATTCGGCACCGAAGTCCTCGGCGGAAAATATCTGGCGGATTTCAATGTCGGAGTCGCCCGGCATCGGGTTAGGGCAGCGTTTGACCCATTCGATGGCTTCTTCCTTCGATTTCACTTCCCAGATCCAGTAACCGGCGACCAATTCTTTGGTCTCGATGAACGGCCCGTCGATGACGGTGCGTTTGTCGCCAGAGAAGTGCACGCGGGTACCTTTGCTGCTGGGGTGTAAACCGTTGGCGTCGATGAGGATGCCGGCCTTGACCAGTTCTTCGTTAAACTTGCCCATCGCGGTGATCAGTTCTTCGCTGGGCATGATGCCGGCTTCGGAGTCGGTGCTGGCTTTGACGAGGATCATGAATCGCATGGTGGTTGCTCCAGGGATTGGGGAGGATTCATGGAGTAGTCGAACGGGCCGCGCATGAATCGACAGGTCTCTGAAGAAAAGACCATCCCGGCGATTTCACCAACATCAATATCGTGCTGGATGTGTCTGCCAAAAGATGAACCTGTAGGAGTGAGCCTGCTCGCGATGGCGGCGTGCCAGGCGCCGATGTTGTGACTGACACTACGCCATCGCGAGCAGGCTCACTCCTACAGGGAACAATCGCGCGGTTGTATACAATTTTTTGCAAGTTGCCCCGACAAATTCAATCAGGGCATAGGTCACCGGGCCATTTCGTGGTTAACTTCTGCCTCTTGCATGCTTTCCAACCCAAACGCTAGAAGGACTCAAGTCATGGCTCAAGTCACCCTCAAAGGCAACCCGGTTCAAGTCAACGGCCAGTTGCCACAAGCCGGTTCCAAGGCGCCAGCCTTTTCCCTGGTAGCCGGCAATCTGTCCGACGTCACCCTGAAAGACTTCGCCGGCAAGCGCAAAGTGTTGAACATCTTCCCAAGCGTCGACACCCCGACCTGCGCCACGTCGGTACGCAAGTTCAACGCCCAGGCCAACGACATCGCCAACACCGTAGTGCTGTGCATTTCGGCTGACCTGCCATTCGCTCAGGCGCGCTTCTGCGGTGCTGAAGGCCTGGAAAACGTACAGAACCTGTCGACCCTGCGCGGCGCCGAGTTCATCGAGAACTACGGCGTGGCCATCGCTGATGGCCCGCTGAAAGGCCTGACCGCCCGTGCGGTGGTGGTTCTGGACGAGAACGACACCGTGCTGCACAGCGAACTGGTCAAGGAAATCGCTGAAGAGCCAAACTACGACGCAGCACTCGCCGTACTGAAATAAGCGCTTTTACAATTGTTAACGGCCTGGCCCTGTCCAGGCCGTTTTCATTTGTGTATCAGTGTCTTGCCTCACACCTTGAAACGTAAGTTGAAGGTAAATTGCCGGTAAAGCTGCTTTGCTTAAATCCGCCCAGTGCTTATCGTTCAGCCTCCCGTAAAAGAAGCCCACGCGCCCAATGGTTAATCAATCCATGCAATCGACCCCTCGCAACTCCCGCCGCTGGCTGATCAGCCTGCTCGTCCTGTTGGTCATCGCCGTGCTCTGCTGGAAATTCTGGCCCGCCGGTTCGGCCCACAAGGAGGGCGGTGACAAGGCTGCCGCCGGGCATACCGGGCGTTCGGGGATGATGCGGCCGGGCTTCGGCGGCGCGGCCGGACCGATTCCGGTGCGCGTGGCACCGGCGGTCACCGGGGACTTCCCGCTGTACTACAAGGCGCTGGGCACGGTGACTGCGCTCAACACCATCAATGTGCGCAGCCGGGTGGGCGGCGAGCTGGTGAAGATCCATTTCGAGGAAGGGCAGATGGTCAAGGCCGGCGACCTGCTGGCGGAGATCGATCCGCGTCCGTACCAGAACGCCTTGCTGCAGGCTGAAGGTACCTTGCTGCAGAATCAGGCCCAGCTGAAAAACGCTCAGGTCGATGTCGAGCGTTATCGCGGCCTGTATAAAGAAGACAGTATCGCCAAGCAGACCCTGGACACCGCCGAAGCGCTGGTCGGCCAGTACCTGGGCACGGTCAAGACCAATCAGGCGGCGGTCAACGATGCCAGGCTCAATCTCGAATTCACCAAGATCCGCGCACCGATTGCCGGGCGCGTCGGCCTGCGTCAACTCGACGTCGGCAATCTGGTGGCGGCCAACGACACCACGTTCCTCGCGGTCATCACCCAGACCCAGCCGATCAGCGTGGTGTTTACCCTGCCGGAAAACAGCCTCGAAACCGTGCTTGCCCGCTACCACAGCGGCGCCAGACTGCCGGCCGAAGCGTGGGACCGTGGCGACACGAAAATCCAGGCCAACGGCGTGCTGCAAAGCCTCGACAACCAGATCGACGTTGCCACCGGTACCCTGAAATTCAAGGCCCGTTACGACAACCGCGATCAGGCGCTGTTCCCCAACCAGTTCGTCAACGTCCACCTGCTCGCTGACACGCTCAAAGGCGTGGTGCTGGCACCTTCGGCGGCGATCCAGTTCGGCACCAACGGCACCTTCGTCTACGCGTTGGACGGCGACAAGAAAGTCACTATCCGCCAGTTGAAGATCGGCGCCAGCGACGGCACCAACACCGTGGTCACCGAAGGCCTGGCCGCCGGCGACCGTGTCGTGCTTGAAGGCACCGACCGCCTGAAAGAGGGCAGTGAAGTGGAGGTGGTCAACGACAGCAACGAGGTACCGACCACCCCGACCGGCCACCTGCAGGGCAAACCGGCCGCCAGTGCGCCGGACGCCGCCGTGACTGACAAGGCCAAGAAGGGCGCATGAACATTTCGCGTCTGTTCATCCTCCGTCCGGTAGCCACTACCCTGAGCATGCTGGCCATTGTCCTGGCCGGCCTGATTGCCTATCGCCTGCTGCCGGTGTCGGCCTTGCCGCAGGTCGATTACCCGACCATCCGCGTCATGACCCTGTATCCCGGCGCCAGTCCGGACGTGATGACCAGCGCCGTAACCGCGCCGCTGGAGCGCCAGTTCGGGCAGATGCCGGGGCTGACGCAAATGGCTTCGACCAGTTCCGGCGGTGCCTCGGTGCTGACCCTGCGCTTCAGCCTCGACATCAACATGGACGTCGCCGAACAGCAGGTGCAGGCCGCGATCAACGCCGCGACCAATCTGCTGCCGACCGACTTGCCGGCGCCGCCGGTGTACAACAAGGTCAACCCGGCGGACACCCCGGTGCTGACGCTGGCGATCACCTCGAAAACCATGCTGCTGCCCAAACTCAATGACCTGGTCGACACGCGCATGGCGCAGAAGATCGCGCAGATCAGTGGGGTCGGCATGGTCAGCATTGCCGGCGGCCAGCGTCAGGCGGTGCGGATCAAGGTCAACCCGGAGGCGCTGGCGGCCAACAGCCTGAACCTGGAAGACGTGCGCACTTTGATCAGCGCGTCCAACGTCAACCAGCCCAAGGGTAACTTCGACGGTCCGACCCGGGTGTCGATGCTCGATGCCAACGACCAGCTGACCTCGCCCAAGGACTACGCCAACCTGATCCTCGCCTACAAGAACGGCGCGCCGTTGCGCCTGAAGGACGTGGCGGAAATCGTCGATGGCGCCGAGAACGAACGTCTGGCCGCATGGGCCAACCAGAATCAGGCGGTGCTGCTGAACATCCAGCGCCAGCCGGGCGCCAACGTGATTGAAGTGGTGGACCGGATCAAGGCCTTGCTGCCGAGCATCACCGATAACCTGCCGGCCGGCCTCGACGTCACCGTGCTCACCGACCGCACCCAGACCATTCGCGCCTCGGTCACCGACGTACAGCACGAACTGCTGATCGCCATCGCCCTGGTGGTGATGGTGACCTTCCTGTTTCTGCGCCGTGCCAGCGCGACGATCATCCCGTCCGTGGCGGTGCCGCTGTCGCTGATCGGGACGTTTGGCGTGATGTATCTGGCCGGGTTCTCGGTCAACAACCTGACCCTGATGGCACTGACCATCGCCACCGGTTTCGTGGTCGACGACGCGATCGTGATGCTGGAGAACATCGCGCGTTTCATCGAGGAGGGCGACAGCCCGATGCAGGCGGCGCTGAAAGGCGCCAGACAGATCGGCTTCACCCTGATTTCCCTGACCCTGTCGCTGATCGCGGTGCTGATTCCGCTGCTGTTCATGGCCGACGTGGTCGGGCGCCTGTTCCGTGAATTCGCCATTACCCTGGCGGTGGCGATCCTGATTTCTCTGGTGGTCTCGCTGACGTTGACCCCGATGATGTGCGCGCGCCTGCTCAAACGTGAGCCGGAAGCCCACGAGCAGGGGCGTTTCTACCGGGCCAGCGGTGGCTTCATCGACTGGATGATCGCCGCCTACGGGCGCAAGTTGCAGTGGGTGCTCAAGCACCAGCCGCTGACTTTGCTGGTGGCCATCGGCACCCTGGCGCTGACCGTGTTCCTGTACATGGTGGTGCCCAAGGGTTTCTTCCCGGTGCAGGACACCGGGGTGATCCAGGGCATTTCCGAGGCGCCGCAGTCGATTTCCTTCGCCGCCATGGGCGAACGTCAGCAGGAACTGGCGAAGATCATTCTGCAGGATCCGGCAGTGCAGAGCCTGTCGTCCTACATCGGCGTCGATGGCGACAACGCCACGCTCAATAGCGGTCGCCTGCTGATCAACCTCAAGCCTCACGGTCAGCGTGACTTGACGGCCACCGAGGTGATTGCGCGTCTGCAGCCGCAACTGGACAAACTGGTCGGCATCCGCCTGTTCATGCAACCGGTGCAGGACCTGACCATCGAAGACCGCGTCAGCCGCACCCAGTACCAGTTCAGCATGTCGTCGCCGGACGCCGAACTGCTCAGCCAGTGGAGCGGGCGTCTGGTCGAGGCGCTGGCCGGGCGTCCGGAACTGACCGACGTCGCCAGTGACTTGCAGGACAAGGGCCTGCAGGTCTATCTGGTGATCGACCGCGACGCCGCTTCGCGTCTCGGCGTGTCGGTGCAGAACATCACCGACGCGCTGTATGACGCCTTCGGTCAGCGGCAGATTTCGACCATTTACACCCAGGCCAGCCAGTACCGCGTGGTGCTGCAGGCGCAGGCCGGGGAGAAGATCGGCCCGGCGGCGCTGGATCAGATTCACGTCAAGACCACTGACGGCGCGCAGGTACGGCTGTCGAGTCTGGCCCACGTCGAAGAACGTCAGGCACAACTGGCGATCACCCACATCGGCCAGTTCCCGGCGGTGATGATGTCGTTCAACCTCGCACCCGGCGTGGCGCTGGGGCATGCGGTGGACATCATCGAACAGGTGCAGAAGGACATCGGCATGCCGATTGGCGTGCAGACCCAGTTCCAGGGCGCGGCCGAAGCGTTCCAGGCCTCGCTGTCGAGCACCTTGCTGCTGATTCTGGCGGCGGTGGTGACCATGTACATCGTGCTCGGCGTGCTCTACGAGAGCTACATCCACCCGATCACCATTCTCTCGACCTTGCCCTCGGCGGCGGTTGGCGCCTTGCTCGCCTTGCTGCTCAGCGGCAATGACCTGGGGATGATCGCGATCATTGGCATCATCCTGCTGATCGGTATCGTCAAGAAGAACGCGATCATGATGATCGACTTCGCCCTCGACGCCGAACGCACCCAGGGCATGGCTCCGGAACAGGCGATCTATCAGGCGGCGCTTCTGCGTTTCCGGCCGATCCTGATGACCACGCTCGCCGCGCTGTTCGGTGCGGTGCCGTTGATGCTGGCCACCGGGTCCGGTGCTGAATTGCGTCAGCCGCTGGGGCTGGTGATGGTTGGCGGTCTGCTGGTGAGTCAGGTGCTGACATTGTTCACCACACCGGTGATCTACCTGTACTTCGACCGCCTCGGTCGGCGCTTCGGCAAGACCAATGCCGACCGCGAAGAGGTCCCGGTATGACTGCCCGTACACAGACCTCATGTGGGAGCGGGCTTGCTCGCGAAAGCGCTGGATCAGTCGCCATCAATGTTGAATGTCAGACCGTATTCGCGAGCAAGCCCGCTCCCACAGTGGGATGGTGTGTTGATGGGGATTGCGCTCCATGAACCTCTCCGGTCCTTTCATCAAGCGTCCGGTCGCGACCATGCTCCTGAGTCTGGCGATCATGCTGCTGGGCGGGGTCAGCTTCGGCCTGTTGCCGGTGTCGCCGCTGCCGCAAATGGATTTCCCGGTGATCGTGGTCCAGGCCAGTCTGCCCGGTGCCAGTCCCGAGGTGATGGCGTCCACGGTGGCCACGCCGCTGGAGCGCTCGTTCGGCGCGATTGCCGGGGTCAACACCATGAGCAGTCGTTCCAGCCAGGGTTCGACCCGGGTCATCCTGCAATTTGACCTCGACCGTGACATCAACGGCGCGGCGCGCGAGGTGCAGGCGGCGATCAATGCCTCGCGCAACCTGTTGCCGAGCGGGATGCGCAGCATGCCGACCTACAAGAAGGTCAATCCGTCGCAGGCACCGATCATGGTCCTGTCGCTGACCTCGGACGTGCTGGAAAAAGGCCAGCTCTACGACCTCGCTTCGACCATCCTTTCGCAAAGCCTGTCCCAGGTGCAGGGCGTGGGTGAAGTGCAGATCGGCGGCAGTTCGCTGCCGGCGGTGCGCATCGAACTCGAACCGCAGGCACTGAACCAGTACGGCGTGGCACTCGACGATGTGCGCAAGACCATCGCGTCGGCCAACGTGCGCCGGCCCAAAGGCTCGGTCGAAGACGGCGAGCGCCTGTGGCAGATCCAGGCCAACGACCAGTTGGAAAAGGCCAAGGATTACGAATCGCTGATCATCCACTACAACAACGGTGCGGCCCTGCGCCTGAAGGATGTGGCCAAGGTCAGCGACGGCGTCGAAGATCGCTACAACAGCGGTTTCTTCAACGATGACGCGGCGGTGCTGCTGGTGATCAACCGCCAGGCCGGCGCCAACATCATCGAGACGGTTAACGAGATCAAGGCGCAATTGCCAGCGCTGCAAGCGGTGCTGCCGGCCAGCGTCAAGCTGAACCTGGCGATGGACCGTTCGCCGGTGATCAAGGCCACGCTGCACGAAGCGGAAATGACCCTGCTGATTGCCGTGGCGCTGGTGATTCTGGTGGTGTTCCTGTTTCTCGGCAATTTCCGCGCTTCGCTGATTCCGACGCTGGCAGTGCCGGTGTCGCTGGTCGGCACTTTCGCGGTGATGTACCTGTATGGTTTCTCGCTGAACAACCTGTCGCTGATGGCGCTGATTCTGGCCACCGGGCTGGTGGTGGACGATGCGATCGTGGTGCTGGAGAACATTTCCCGGCACATCGACGAAGGCGTCAAACCGATGCGGGCCGCGTACCTCGGGGCCAAGGAAGTCGGGTTCACCTTGCTGTCGATGAACGTGTCGCTGGTGGCGGTGTTCCTGTCGATCCTGTTCATGGGCGGAATTGTCGAGAGCCTGTTCCGCGAATTTTCGATCACCCTTGCGGCGGCGATCGTGGTGTCGCTGGTGGTGTCGCTGACCCTGACGCCGATGCTCTGTGCGCGCTGGCTCAAGCCGCACACGCCGGGCCAGGAAAACCGTCTGCAACGCTGGAGCCGCAAGACCAACGACTGGATGGTCGGCAAGTACGCCACCAGCCTCGACTGGGTGCTGCGCCATCGGCGTCTGACTTTGCTCAGCCTGATCATCACGGTCGGGGTCAACGTCGCCCTGTACGTGGTGGTGCCGAAAACCTTCATGCCGCAGCAGGACACCGGCCAGTTGATCGGTTTTGTGCGCGGCGACGATGGTTTGTCGTTCAGTGTCATGCAGCCGAAAATGGAAACCTTCCGCCGCGCCGTGCTCAAGGACGAGGCGGTGGAGAGCGTGGCCGGGTTTATCGGCGGCACCAACGGCACCAACAACGCCTTCATGCTGGTGCGCCTGAAGCCGATCAAGGAACGCAACCTGTCGGCGCAAAAGGTCATCGAACGCCTGCGTAAAGAGATGCCCAAGGTGCCCGGTGCGCAACTGATGCTGATGGCGGATCAGGACCTGCAATTCGGCGGTGGCCGCGAGCAGACCACCTCGCAATACAGCTACATCCTGCAAAGCGGCGATCTGGGCGCGCTGCGTGAGTGGTACCCGAAAGTGGTCACCGCATTGCGCGCCTTGCCGGAGCTGACCGCGATTGATGCCCGCGAGGGGCGCGGGGCGCAGCAGGTAACGCTGATTGTCGACCGCGATCAGGCCAAGCGCCTCGGGGTCGACATGAACATGGTCACGGCGGTGTTGAACAACGCCTACAGCCAGCGGCAGATCTCGACCATCTATGACAGCCTGAACCAGTATCAGGTGGTGATGGAGGTCAACCAGAAGTACGCGCAGGATCCGGTGACGCTGAATCAGGCGCAGGTGATCACCGCGGACGGCGCACGGATTCCGTTGTCGACCATCGCCCACTACGAAAACAGCCTGGAGGATGACCGGGTCAGCCACGAGGGGCAGTTCGCCTCTGAGAGCATCGCCTTCGACATGGCTGAAGGGGTCACGGTGGAGCAGGGCAGCGCGGCGATCGAGCGGGCGATTGCCAAGGTCGGTTTGCCGGAAGACGTCATCGCGAAAATGGCCGGCACCGCTGACGCCTTTGCCGCAACCCAGAAGAGCCAGCCGTTCATGATTCTTGGCGCGCTGCTGGCGGTGTATCTGGTGCTCGGCGTGCTGTACGAAAGCTACATTCACCCGCTGACGATTCTTTCCACGCTGCCGTCGGCCGGGGTCGGCGCGTTGCTGTCGATCTATGCGCTGGGCGGCGAGTTCAGCCTGATCTCGCTGCTCGGGCTGTTCCTGCTGATCGGCGTGGTGAAGAAAAACGCGATCCTGATGATCGATCTGGCGCTGCAACTGGAGCGCCATGAAGGGCTGTCGCCGCTGGAGTCGATCCGCAGCGCCTGTCTGCAACGCCTGCGGCCGATCCTGATGACCACGCTGGCAGCGATCCTCGGCGCCTTGCCGTTGCTCCTCGGCCGTGCCGAGGGCGCGGAAATGCGCCAGCCGCTGGGCCTGACCATCATCGGCGGGCTGATCTTCAGTCAGGTGCTGACCCTTTACACCACCCCGGTGGTTTACCTCTATCTCGACAAGCTGCGCCACCGCTTCAACAAGTGGCGTGGCGTGCGTACTGATGCCGCTCTGGAAACTCCGCTATGACCGATCGTTCGCTTCTCAATCTGGCCACTGCTCGCGGTTCGCGTCTGTTGAGCCTGTCGCTGTGCGTGGCAATGCTCAGCGCGTGCGCCGTCGGCCCGGACTATCAGCGCCCGCAAACCGCCGAAGTTGCGCAATTCAAAGAGGCCAAGGGCTGGCGCCAGGCCAACCCCAGCGATTCGCTGGCCCGTGGCGCCTGGTGGGAGCTGTATGGCGATCAGCAGCTCAACGCGCTGGTGGAAAAACTCAACAGCGCCAACCAGACCGTCGCCCAGTCCGAAGCCCAGTACCGACAGGCCCAGGCCTTGGTGCGCAGCGCTCGCGGGGCATTTTATCCGAGTGTCGACCTGAGCGTGGGCAAGACCCGTTCCAGTCAAGGCACCGGCAGCAGCAGTTCCAGCCTGAGCAGTTCGTCGAGCGGCATTCGCGACACTTATAACGCGCAGTTGGGCGTGAGCTGGGAAGCCGATATCTGGGGCAAGTTGCGTCGCGGACTTGAAGCCAATGAAGCCAGCGCCCAGGCCAGTTTTGCCGATCTGGCGGCGATGCGCCTGAGCCAGCAGTCGGAGCTGGTGCAGAATTACCTGCAATTGCGCGTGATCGACCAGCAGAAGCGCTTGCTGGAGTCGACGGTGGCGGCCTACGAGAAATCGCTGCAAATGACGCAGAACCAGTATCGCGCGGGGATTTCCGGACGCGATGCCATCGCCCAGGCGCAAACTCAGCTGAAAAGCACCCAGGGCGATCTGGTGGACCTGATCTGGCAGCGTGCGCAGTTCGAAAACGCAATCGCGGTACTCACCGGTCAGGCGCCGGCCGAGTTCAGCATCGCCGAGAGCCAGGACATCCCGAGCCTGCCGCAGATCCCATTAAGCCTGCCGTCGCAGTTGCTGGAGCGGCGTCCGGACATCGCTTCGGCCGAGCGCTCGGTGATCGCCGCCAACGCCAACATCGGTGTGGCGAAGGCGGCGTACTACCCGGACCTGACCCTGAGCATGAGCGGCGGTTACAGCAGCAGTACCTCGAAAAACCTGCTGACCCTGCCCAACCGCTTCTGGTCGGTCGGGCCGAAACTGGACTTGCCGATTTTCGATGGCGGGATCCGTTCCGCCGAAGTCGATCGCACCGAGGCGGTGTATGACCAGACCGTGGCCAAGTACCGCCAGACCGTGCTCGACGGTTTCCGCGAGGTGGAAAACTACCTGGTGCAGTTGAAGGTATATGAAGACGAGGCGGCGGTGCGCCAGGAGGCCCTGGATGCCGCGCGCGATTCGTTGCGCCTGACCCAGAACCAGTACAAGGCCGGGTTGATCGCCTATTTGGATGTGGTCACGGTGCAAGCCACGGCGCTGAGCAACGAACGCACCGTGCTCAACATCCTGCAGAGCCGTTTGATTGCCAGTGTGCAGTTGATTGCCGCACTGGGCGGGGGCTGGGACGGACAATTGCCGAACGAATAAACCTGTAGGAGCTGCGGCACGCTGCGATCTTTTGATTTTGCTTTTAAAAACCGGAATCAAAAGATCGCAACGTGCCGCAGCTTCTACAGGGTGACGATTTCAGCGCTTTGCAGGGTGATCAAACGAGCGTTTCATCGGACTGATGGCAAAATGATTACTTAGTAAGTGCGTTCTTCTGCGCAATCAGTACAATCGCCGCCTTTGCCCGACCGCGAATGGACGCAGTACGGCGCGGGTGTTCGCGAGAATCTTCATGCTCATCGGTAGTTACTCTTCCACGCTGGTCTTCATTTCTTTGTGCGTGGCGACGCTTGCGTCCTACACCGCGCTCGATCTCACCGGCCGCATCGCCACCGCCAGGGGCCGCGCCGTGCATTTCTGGACTGCCGGCGGCGCATTTGCCATGGGCGTGGGCGTGTGGTCGATGCACTTTATCGGCATGCTCGCCTTCAAACTGCCGATCGAACTGGGTTACGACATCACCCTCACCGCGCTGTCGCTGCTGATCGCGGTGCTGTCCTGCGGCTTTGCCCTGTGGCTGGTCAGCCAGCCGAAACTGCCAGTGCTGCAGCTGGCGTTCGGCGCGCTGATCATGGGCAGCGGCATCAGCGCCATGCACTACACTGGCATGGCCGCGCTGCGCATGACCCCTGGGATCGATTACGACCCGACGCTGTTTGGCGCGTCATTGCTGATCGCTGTCGGCGCCTCGGCCGCAGCCTTGTGGATCGCCTTTCGCCTGCGCAAGCACACGCCCTATGTGCGCCTGATCCGCGCCGGTGCGGCGGTGATCATGGGCATTGCGATTGTCGGTATGCATTACACCGGCATGGCCGCCGCGCAGTTTGCCGACGGCAGCTTCTGCGGCGCGACGCGCAACGGTCTCAAGGGCAACGGTCTGGACAGTCTGGTGTTGATCACCACGCTGGCGGTGTTGTCGATTGCTTTGCTCACGTCGATCCTCGACGCCCGCCTCGAAACGCGCACCGCCGAGCTGGCGCATTCGCTGACCCTGGCCAACCGTGAGCTGACGCAACTGGCGCTGCACGACCCGCTGACCGGTCTGCCGAACCGCATGCTGCTGGACGACCGGATCAATCAGGCGATGAAGAAAGTCGCGGAACAGGGCGGCTGTTTTGCGCTGATGTTCATCGACCTGGATGGCTTCAAACCGGTCAACGACGCCTTCGGCCATCACATGGGTGACCAGTTGTTGCGCGAAGTCGGCCTGCGCCTGCGTGAAGACTTGCGCAGTCTGGACACCCTGGCGCGGATCGGTGGCGACGAATTCGTGCTGCTGGTGCGTCTGAGCGAACCCAACGATGCCCTGAGCCTTGCCGCGCGTCAGGTCGGGCTGATCGCCCGTTCGTTCCGGGTCGCCGAACATGAGCTGCAGATTTCCGCCAGCGTCGGCATCGCCCTGTATCCGGGCAATGGCCTGAGCGCCCAGGAACTGCTGATGAACGCCGATGCGGCGATGTACCACGCCAAGGGCGGCGGCAAAAACGGCTACAGTTTTTTCGACGTGTCGATGAACAACAACGCGCGCAAACAACTGCAACTGTTGCAGGACCTGCGCGCGGCGGTGGAGCACAACCAGTTCAGTCTGCATTACCAACCCAAGTTCGATGCCGCCAATGGCCGTCCGGTCGGCGCCGAAGCGTTGCTGCGCTGGCAGCATCCGACCCAGGGCATGCTGCTGCCGGACAAGTTCATCGATCTGGCGGAGAAGACCGGTGTGATCATCGCCATTGGCGAATGGGTGCTCAACGAGGCCTGTCGGCAGATGCGTGAATGGTATGTGCTGGGCTACACCGACTGGCGCATTGCAGTGAACCTCTCGGCCTTGCAGTTCTGCCATGCCGGGTTGGTGCAGAGCGTGGCCAAGGCGCTGGCGACGCATCATCTGCCGGCCAATAGCCTGACCCTGGAAATCACCGAAACCACCGCCATGAGCGACGCCGATGCAAGCATGACGGTGCTGCAGGAGTTGTCGGACATGGGCGTCGACCTGTCGATCGACGATTTCGGCACTGGCTATTCGAGCCTGATGTACCTCAAGCGTCTGCCGGCCAACGAGTTGAAGATCGACCGCGGTTTTGTCCGCGATCTGGAACACGACAGCGACGACGCGGCGATTGTTTCGGCCATCGTCGCGCTGGGTCAGGCGCTGGGCCTGCGGATTGTCGCTGAGGGCGTGGAGACCGGCATGCAGCAGGCTTTCCTGACCAAGTTGGGGTGTGATTCGTTGCAGGGCTATCTGCTCGGGCACCCGATGCCGGCGGATCGCTTTATGCAGAACATTGTCAGTGCGCAGAAACTGGTGGTGGTCTGACGGACCAGTGTGGTGAGGGGATTCATCCCCGATGGGCTGCCCAGCAGCCCCCAGTTCGATTGGTAGCGAATAGCAAATAAGCACAATGGCGGGGGGCCGCTTCGCAGCCCGTCGGGGATAAATCCCCTCACCACAAGGCAATGTTCAGACCCCATGCAAAACCAGCCAATGGCGGTTATTCTTGCCCCGACGGTTATGGGTGCATCGGGGGAAGGCCAGCATGGACAAAGTCATTGTGATCACCGGTGGCGGACGCGGAATTGGCGCTGCCACGGCGTTGTTGGCTGCCGCGCAGGGTTATCGGATCTGCATCAACTATCAGGCGGATGAACAGGCCGCGCACAGCGTGCTGGAGCAAGTGCGGGCGCTGGGTGCGCAGGCGATAGCGGTGCGCGCCGACGTCAGCATCGAAGACGAAGTGATCGCACTGTTCCAGCGGGTTGACAGCGAACTGGGCCGCGTCACCGCGCTGGTAAACAACGCCGGCACCGTCGGGCACAAGTCGCGGGTCGACGAGATGTCCGAATTCCGCATCCTGAAAATCATGAAAACCAATGTATTGGCGCCGATCCTCTGCGCCAAACACGCGATCCTGCGCATGTCGCCCAAGCACGGCGGGCAGGGCGGCAGCATCGTCAACGTCTCGTCGGTCGCTGCACGCCTGGGTTCGCCCAACGAATACGTCGATTACGCCGCGTCCAAAGGTGCGCTCGACACCTTTACCGTTGGTCTGTCCAAGGAAGTGGCGGGCGAGGGGATTCGGGTGAATGCGGTGCGTCCGGGTTACATCTATACCGATTTTCACGCACTGAGCGGCGATCCGGATCGGGTCAGCAAACTTGAGTCGGCCATCCCGATGGCCCGGGGCGGGCGTCCGGATGAAGTGGCAGAGGCGATTGTCTGGTTGCTGTCGGACAAGGCTTCTTATGCGACGGGGACGTTTGTGGATCTGGGGGGCGGACGTTGAAGAAAATCGGAAATATATGGGAAGCTCCGATCTGTTTGCGGTAAGCGCTTTGCATGACAGTTTCATGTGCATAAAAAACTGAAAGGGCCCCGTCTCGGAGCCCGCTGTGTTTTGACATTAAGGTAAGTAATTAATCGTTAGACTCAATCACTATATTGTCGAAAAATGCTTGGGTGTCTATTTCTCTATTCGGATAGCGTACGACAATATTAAAGAAGCCCTCCGTCTCCTTGGTAAGATCCACAGGAATGGAGTATCGCTGCCACTCGCTATTTGGCTTAGGCTGGTCCACCCAAAAGTGGTTATTTCTACCAGTATCAATGCTGACCATATCAAAATTTGGGGCGGGGTTAATTACGCGCAGGTCGAAAGAAACCAGCACTTTCCTGCCCTTAAATTCAGTGAGCGTTATTTGATGACACTCGAGTTGTATGCGGAGGTTAAGGCCTGTTCTAGTGGCGAGGCACTTACCCTTGCCAGTCAGTTCATCATCTACCAAGTCGCAGAACTGTCGTTCAGAACCCATTTCTCCCCAACCGTGTCGCTCGCCATCATCGAAATTGGTCGAGTGTAAGATTTCTCTGCCAGACATTTTGAATACTCCTTATATTTAAATTACTCCTGAATTAAGTCATTCCGAGATAATGCTGTCACCTGTCAGAGCTGACAGGTATCGCCCGGATGAGCTGCCATTCATCGGACGTACAGGTAGCTACATTGAAATTCAACCGTTCCAGCATCTTGAAACACCGAACTGGAGGGCACGATTGTGGGGCCTTGATCGGTCCGAAACTGAGAACCCCCGTCGCTGACGTCGATGTCGGTGATTCGTTGACGTGACTGCTGATGACTCCATTGCGGTGCGCGCCGATGTCCATATGAAAGCCAGCGTCCTGGCACCGATCCTCTACGCCAAGCACGCGATATTGCGGATGGCGCCCAAACACGGCGGGCAGTGTCGTCCACGATGGCTCGGGGCGGGCGCCCGGATGAAGTGGCGGAGGCGATTGTCTGGTTGCTGTCGGACAAGGCTTCTTATGCGACGGGGACGTTTGTGGATCTGGGGGGCGGGCGCTGATCTTTGGTATTTGTGTTGGCTGGTCTGGCCTCTTCGCGAGCAAGCCCGCTCCCACAGTCGACCCTATTCCTTCTGAAGAACTCGGTCTACTGTGGGAGCGGGCTTGCTCGCGAGGGCGTCATTAGCGGCAACATCAATCTGTCAGAATGACCGCACAATCCGCCCCAACGTCTCCATGGCCTTCTCCGAATCCTCGGTCCACGGGCTGCCGTAGTTCAAACGGATACAGTTTCTGAAACGCTGGGTCGGCGAAAAGATCGGCCCTGGGGCGATGCTGATGCCTTGCGCCAACGCCATCTGAAACAACTTCAATGAATCCATCTGCGGTGGCAATTCCAGCCACAGGAAGTAGCCGCCCGCCGGCTGGCTGACCCTGGTCTGCGCCGGGAAGTAGCGGGCAATCGCCGCGAGCATCGCGCTCTGCTGTTCTTCCAGGGCGTAGCGCAGTTTGCGCAGGTGGCGGTCGTAGCCGCCGTGTTGCAGGTAGTCAGCGATTGCTGCTTGCGCCGGCATCGAGGCGCACAGTGAGGTCATCAGTTTCAGTCGTTCGATTTTCTGCGCGTAGCGTCCGGCGGCGACCCAGCCGATGCGGTAGCCGGGGGCCAGGCTCTTGGCGAACGAACCGCAATGCATCACCAGCCCTTCAGTATCAAAAGCCTTGGCCGGTTTCGGTGCTTGCTGGCCGTAATAGAGTTCGGCGTAGACGTCGTCCTCGATCAGCGGCACCTGATGTCGACGCAGCAGTTCGACCAGCTCCTGTTTCTTCGTCTCGGGCATGGTCGCGCCCATCGGGTTCTGGAAACTGGTCATGCACCAGCAGGCCTTGATCGGATGTCGCTCCAGGGTCTGCGCGAGCACGCCAAGATCGATGCCGTCGCGCGGGTGCACGGGGATTTCCACGGCTTTGAGCTTCAAGCGCTCGAGCACCTGCAGGCTGGCATAAAACGCCGGGGCTTCGATGGCCACCAGATCGCCCGGCTCGGTCACCGCTTGCAGGCACAGGTTCAGCGCTTCGAGGGCGCCGTTGGTGATCAGCAGTTCTTCCATCGGCAGCATCAGCCCGCCAACCATGTAGCGCAGGGCGATCTGCCGGCGCAGCTGCGGATTGCCCGGCGACATGTCGGTGACCACCATGCGCGGGTCCATCTCCCGTGCCGCGCTGGACAGCGAACGCGACAGGCGTTGCAGCGGGAACAGCGTCGGGCTGGGGAACGCCGAGCCGAAGGGCACAGTGCTCGGGTCCTTGATCGATTCGAGGACCGAGAACACCAGTTCGCTGACGTCGACTTCGGTGGAGTCGTTGACGTGGCTGCTGATCACCGGCTCCGAGAACGGACTTGGCGCATGGGTGTTGACGAAGTAACCGGAGCGCGGCCGGGCACGGATCAGCCCGCGGCGCTCCAGCAGGTAATAAGCCTGGAACACCGTGGACGGGCTGACGCCGTAAGTCTGGCTGGCGTAGCGCACCGACGGCACCCGCTGCCCGGGGCCAAGCACGCCGGAGCGGATCAGTTCAGCGATGTCGTCGGCGAATTTTTCGTAGCGTTTCATCGAGTGCCTTGGTGCTGGTTGAATAGATGGGTGTCAGCGGAACTGCCCCTCACCCTAGCCCTCTCCCGGAGGGAGAGGGGACTGATTGGGGGATGCTTGTGAGCTACACCGACCTGAAAGTGCTGTGCTGAATCCATGATCGACTCGGCCTGGCAATGCTTTGCTGATCGATAATCGCCTCGGTCTGCCAGGTCGATGCATAGCGACAGACGCCTCGGTCGGCTCCCTCTACCTCTGGGAGAGGGCTGGGGTGAGGGAGCGATTCTAAGGGATCAGCGATTCATCGGCGCCACAAACCTGCTGTTCGCCACGCTATAAATCTCTGGCTCGTCGCTGTCGGCGATCTTGAAGCTCAGGGTCTGCGAGCTGCTGGCCGGGCGTTCCGTGGTCATCGCCACCGACACTGGCACATCGACAATTTCCCCCGGCGCCAGGCTCAATTCGGTCCTGCCTTGCAACTGGAAGCCGTCGCCGTCGACCAGACTCAGGGTGTAGTCCTGACGCTGCTGGGTCTTGTTGATCACCTTGAGGGTGTAGATGTTCTCGATCTGGCCCTGACCGTTCTCACGGAACAGGCCACGGTCCTTGGTCACGTCCAGCGACACCATCGGCCGTTCGACCAAAGCCAGTGCCAACGCGCCGATCATCACCAGCAGCACCGCCACGTAACCGATCAGTCGTGGCCGCAACAGATGAGTCTTGCCACCCTGCAATTCGCGTTCGGAACTGTAGCGGATCAAACCGCGCGGGTAGTTCATCTTGTCCATGATCGAGTCACAGGCGTCGATGCACGCTGCGCAGCCGATGCATTCCATTTGCAGGCCGTCGCGGATGTCGATGCCGGTCGGGCAGACCTGCACGCACAGCTGACAGTCTATGCAATCGCCGAGGCCGGCCTCGGCAGGCTTCACCTCGCGTTTGCGCGGGCCACGGGTTTCGCCACGCGCCACATCGTAGGAAATCGCCAGGGTGTCCTTGTCGAACATCACGCTCTGGAACCGCGCATACGGGCACATGTGCATGCACACCGCTTCGCGCAGCCACCCGGCGTTGATGTAGGTCGCGGCGGTGAAGAACAGCACCCAGAACAGGCTGACGCCGCCGATTTGCAGGGTGAACAGCTCTTGCGCCAGAGGGCGGATCGGCGTGAAGTAGCCGACGAAAGTCAGCCCGGTCATCACGCTGATCGCCAGCCACAGCGTATGTTTGGCCGCGCGCCGCGCCAGTTTGTTCAGGCCCCATGGCGCCGCCTGCAGTTTGATCCGTTGGTTGCGCTCGCCTTCGGTGACCTTCTCGCACCACATGAAGATCCACGTCCATGAGCTCTGCGGGCAGGTGTAACCGCACCAGACCCGACCGGCAAACACGGTGATAGCGAACAGGCCGAACGCAGCGATGATCAGCAGCGCCGAAAGCAGGATGAAATCCTGCGGCCAGAAGGTCGCGCCAAAAATGTGGAATTTGCTTTCCGCCAGATCCCACAACACCGCCTGACGACCGCCCCAGTTCAGCCACACGGTGCCGAAGAACAGCAGAAACAGAAACCCCGCGCCGCTCATGCGCAGGGTGCGGAACAGCCCGGTGAAGCTGCGCGTGTGGATCTGCTTGTCGGTGGAGCCGGCCTTCGCCTTCATCGGGCGACCAGGCACATTTTTTATGGTGGGGCTTGCTTCTACGGTTCGGACGGGGATTTGTTCGCTCATGGTCGTTCGCTCATCAGCCTCCATCAGGCGAATGAACTATGCGCGGCGATCTGTTTGCATAACAGACTCAGCTAAACCAATAAAAAGCGTATCAGATGGCTTTGGGCGCAGGCCCTGCGACAACTTGAAGCAGCCCGCCAGTAAAGGCGCAAACGCCTATCGCAGGCGTATGCGGCGGGTGTTGATCAGGGTCAGTCAAATCACCGAATCACTGTCGTCGGCTTTCAAGTGCTTGCGACCGTCCGCGGCACCTGCAACGGTCAGGGCGTCGGCTTCTGCTTCGGTGATGTAAATGCGCCGGCTCTCGATTTCCACGAAAGACATTGACTTGTCACTGTCGGTTTTGACTTCCAGCGTGTTGCACAGGCGAATTTCCTCGCCATTTTCCACGGTGAAGAAACAGGTCTGGTTTTCGATTCGAACGGGCATGAGGGCGGTCCTTTTTTTCAGGGGGATCTCCACGGTTAGGGCCGCACGCCGGGTGATCGTTCGACGCAACCGATTAATGGTCGGCGCTGTCCATCGACTAACAACCCATAACAAAAAGGAGCGGCTGATGGATGCCTGGTGGGATGAAGTGTGGCAAACCCTGCAAGCGGAGTTCGCCGACATCGGCGATGCCTCGCAGCTGACGCGGATTACCGTGCGTTTGCTGATGGCGGCGGTGTTGGGCGGCATTCTTGGTTTCGAACGCGAGCACAAGGGCAAGGCTGCCGGGGTGCGCACGCATATGCTGGTGGCGTTGGGTGCGGCGCTGTTTGTGCTGGTGCCGCAGACCGCCGGGGCCGAGTCCGACGCGATGAGCCGGGTGCTGCAAGGCGTTATCGCCGGGATCGGCTTTCTCGGCGCCGGGACGATTCTGAAAAATCACGAAGGTGACGAAGCCCACGTCAAGGGGCTGACTACGGCGGCAGGGTTGTGGATGACGGCGGCGATTGGCGTGGCGACGGGCTTGGGCAAGGAGGCGACGGCGTTGCTCAGTACGTTGCTGGCGCTGGGGATTTTCAGCGTGATGCCGCGGATTGTCAGGGTGTTCGAGAAGGACGGGCACAAGAACGAGCATTTGTAACCCACGCGGAGCGTGGGAGCGATCAAATGAACTTGCGTTGCCCCTGTA
>NZ_JBTJEN010000013.1:0-169734 GCF_054456575.1 Pseudomonas sp. Eth.TT006
CCCACAGGGGAATGCGCAATTTCCGACCACAGCCGTCGGAATTGATCAAAATTTGTGCTATATTCCGCGCCCGCGAAATTCAATGAAAGCCAACACCGGTTATCGACATGCAAGCAGCCAAGCCGTTATTTGACTATCCAAAATACTGGGCCGAATGTTTCGGGCCAGCGCCGTTCCTGCCGATGAGCAGGGAGGAGATGGATCAGCTCGGCTGGGATTCCTGCGACATCATCATCGTCACCGGTGATGCGTACGTCGATCACCCGTCGTTCGGCATGGCGATCATCGGCCGGCTGCTGGAGTCGCAAGGCTTCCGCGTCGGGATCATTGCCCAACCGAACTGGCAGTCCAAAGACGACTTCATGAAGCTCGGCGAGCCGAACCTGTTCTTCGGCGTCGCGGCCGGCAACATGGATTCGATGATCAACCGCTACACCGCCGACAAGAAAATCCGCTCCGACGACGCCTACACCCCGGGTGGCATGGCCGGCAAGCGTCCGGATCGCGCAAGCCTGGTCTATAGCCAGCGCTGCAAGGAAGCCTACAAGCACGTGCCGATCGTGCTCGGCGGCATCGAAGCCTCGCTGCGTCGCATCGCCCACTATGACTACTGGCAGGATCGCGTGCGCAATTCGATCCTGATCGACGCCAGCGCCGACATCTTGCTGTACGGCAACGCCGAGCGCGCGATTGTCGAAGTCGCCCAGCGTCTGTCCTACGGGCACAAGATCGAAGACATCACCGATGTGCGCGGCACCGCGTTCATCCGTCGTGACACGCCTGCGGGCTGGTACGAAGTCGACTCAACGCGCATCGACCGTCCGGGCAAGATCGACAAGATCATCAACCCGTACGTCAACACCCAGGACACCCAGGCCTGCGCCATCGAGCAGGAGAAGGGGCCGGTCGAGGATCCGCAGGAAGCCAAGGTCGTGCAGATCCTGGCCAGCCCGAAGATGACCCGCGACAAGACCGTGATCCGCCTGCCGTCGATGGAAAAGGTGCGTAACGACCCGGTTCTGTACGCTCACGCCAACCGCGTGCTGCACCTGGAAACCAATCCGGGCAACGCCCGCGCGCTGGTGCAAAAGCACGGCGAAATCGACGTCTGGTTCAACCCGCCGCCGATTCCGATGACCACTGAAGAAATGGACTACGTGTTCGGCATGCCTTACGCACGGGTTCCGCACCCGGCGTACGGCAAGGAGAAGATCCCGGCCTACGACATGATCCGTTTCTCGGTGAACATCATGCGTGGCTGCTTCGGCGGCTGCACCTTCTGCTCAATCACCGAGCACGAAGGCCGGATCATCCAGAACCGTTCCGAAGAGTCGATCATTCGCGAAATCGAAGAGATCCGCGACAAGGTTCCGGGTTTCACCGGGGTCATTTCCGACCTCGGCGGCCCGACCGCGAACATGTACCGCATCGCCTGCAAGACGCCGGAAATCGAATCGGCGTGCCGCAAGCCTTCGTGCGTGTTCCCCGGCATCTGCCCGAACCTGAACACCGACCACTCGTCGCTGATTCAGCTGTATCGCAGCGCCCGTGCCTTGCCGGGCGTGAAGAAGATCCTGATCGCCTCCGGCCTGCGTTACGACCTCGCGGTCGAGTCGCCGGAGTACGTCAAGGAACTGGTGACCCACCACGTCGGTGGCTACCTGAAGATCGCCCCGGAACACACCGAGGAAGGTCCGCTCAACCAGATGATGAAGCCGGGGATCGGCACCTACGATCGCTTCAAGCGCATGTTCGAAAAGTACACCAAGGAAGCAGGGAAAGAGCAGTACCTGATTCCGTACTTTATCGCCGCGCACCCGGGCACCACCGACGAAGACATGATGAACCTTGCGCTATGGCTCAAAGGCAACGGTTTCCGTGCCGACCAGGTGCAGGCGTTCTACCCGTCGCCGATGGCCACCGCCACCGCGATGTACCACTCGGGCAAGAACCCGCTGCGCAAGGTCACCTACAAGAGCGACGGCGTGACCATCGTCAAGAGCGAGGAGCAGCGCCGTCTGCATAAAGCGTTCCTGCGTTATCACGACCCGAAAGGCTGGCCGATGCTGCGTGAAGCGCTGATCCGCATGGGCCGCGCCGACCTGATCGGGCCGGGCAAGCACCAGTTGATCCCGCAGCACCAGCCGGCCACTGACAGCTACCAGAGCGCCCGTCGCAAGAACTCGACGCCGGCCGGCAGCCACAAGGTCGCGAAAGAGGGCAAGGAGAAAACCACCAAGATCCTCACCCAGCACAACGGCTTGCCGCCGCGCGCCAGTGACGGTGGCAATCCCTGGGACAAGCGTGAGCAAGCCAAGGCCGCGGCGTTCGCCCGCAACCAGCAGGCCGCCAAAGAGCGCAAGGATGCCGCCAAAGGCAAAGGGCCGAAGCCGGCTCGCAAGCCGGTGGTACCGCGCTAAGTTGCTTTTTAGTTGAACAGAACGCCAACCTTCGGGTTGGCGTTTTGCATTTCAGGGTTCAGGAGGTGCGCTGAATCGACTGGCCCCTTCGCGAGCAAGCCCGCTCCCACATTTGGAATGCGGTCTCCTGTGGGAGCGGGCTTGCTCGCGAAATCGCCGGATCAGGCGCCCCCGGAAACAACCGTCCGCCACATTTAGGCGCAACTTGCCTCAGCCATTTCTCCGCATCGCCCGATTTTGGTGCTGTACTGCCCTGAGCATTCCGGGAAAACGCGCAAGCCTGTGCATGGCATAAGTCTTGCGCGCTTTCGAATACGCTTAGGCTCGCAGGAGGCACGCCGTGTCGATTCATGTCGCATTGCATCACGTCACGCATTACCGCTACGACCGCGCGGTCGAACTCGGCCCGCAGATCGTTCGCCTGCGCCCGGCTGCCCACAGCCGCACGCGGATTCTGTCGTATGCGCTGAAAGTCTCGCCGCAGCAGCATTTCATCAACTGGCAGCAGGACCCGCAGGGCAACTATCTGGCGCGGCTGGTGTTCCCGGAGAAAACCGACGAGCTGCGCATCGAAGTCGATCTGCTGGCCGAGATGGCGGTGTTTAATCCGTTCGACTTTTTCCTCGAACCCTACGCCGAGAAAATCCCCTTCACCTATGCCGCCGACGAGCGCAAGGAGCTGGCGCCGTACCTCGAAACCCTGCCGCTGACCCCGGCCTTCAAAGCCTATCTCGATGCCATCGACCGCACGCCGCTGCCTGCGGTGGATTTCCTGGTGATGCTCAATCAGCGCCTCAGTGAAGACATCCGCTACCTGATCCGCATGGAGCCAGGGGTGCAAACCCCGGAACATACCCTTGAACACGCCTCCGGCTCGTGCCGCGATTCGGCGTGGCTGCTGGTGCAGTTGCTGCGCAATCTCGGGTTGGCGGCGCGGTTTGTTTCCGGTTACCTGATTCAACTTACCGCTGATGTGAAAAGCCTCGACGGTCCGTCCGGCACCGATGTCGACTTCACCGATCTGCACGCCTGGTGCGAGGTGTACCTGCCGGGCGCTGGCTGGATCGGTCTGGATGCCACTTCCGGACTGTTCGCCGGTGAAGGGCATATCCCGTTGGCCTGCAGTCCCGATCCGTCCTCGGCGGCACCGATCAGTGGTCTGGTCGAACCTTGCGAGTGCCAGTTCAGCCACGAGATGTCGGTCGAGCGGATCTGGGAAGCGCCGCGGGTCACCAAGCCCTACACCGACGAACAGTGGCTGGCGATTCAGGCGCTGGGCCGGCAGATCGACACCGATCTGCTGGAGGGCGATGTGCGCCTGACCATGGGTGGCGAACCGACCTTCGTGTCCATCGACGACCCGGACGGCGCCGAATGGAACACCGCCGCGCTAGGCCCGGACAAGCGCCGACTGTCCGCCGAACTGTTCCAGCGCATGCGCAAGCACTACGCGCCTAATGGTCTGGTGCATTTTGGGCAGGGCAAGTGGTACCCAGGCGAGCAACTGCCGCGCTGGTCGCTCAACTGTTATTGGCGCCGCGACGGCGTGCCGATCTGGCACAACAACGCGCTGATCGCCGACGAGCAGCAGGACTACGGCGCCGACGGCGAACTGGCCGGGCGCTTTCTGGCGAGTGTCGCCGAGCGTCTGAAACTGCCCGCACGTTTTGTGTTTCCGGCCTACGAAGACAACTTCTACTACCTCTGGCGTGAGGGCGCGCTGCCGAGCAATGTCAGCGCGGAAGACTCGCGGCTGGAAGAGCCACTGGAGCGCGCGCGTCTGCGCAAAGTCTTCAGTCAGGGCCTGGATAAAGTGATCGGCCAGGTGTTGCCGCTGGCGCGCACCGCCAAGGGCGATCAATGGCAGAGCGGGCGCTGGTACCTGCGCGACGAGCATTGCCGGCTGGTCCCGGGGGATTCGCCGCTGGGTTATCGCTTGCCGCTCGGGTCGCAGCCGTGGGTGAAGGCGGCGGAGTATCCGTTCATTCACCCCAACGATCCGAATCAGGATTTCCCGCCGCTACCGGATGCCGCGCAGCTCAACAGCCATGGCCAGCCTGCCGCGGCCGATGAGCGCGCGCCTGCAATTGACGAGTCCGCCGACTGGCTGACCCGCACTGCGTTCTGCGCCGAGGCGCGCGAGGGGCGGTTGTATCTGTTCATGCCGCCGCTGGAGCGGGTCGAGGATTATCTGGAGCTGGTGGCCGCCATCGAAGCCACTGCCGAAGAGCTGCATTGCCCTGTGCTGCTGGAAGGGTATGAGCCGCCGAGTGATCCGCGCCTGAGCAACTTCCGCATCACCCCGGACCCAGGTGTGATCGAGGTCAACGTACAGCCGTCCGCGACTTGGGACGAACTGGTCGAGCGCACCGAGTTTCTCTATGAAGAGGCGCGGCAAACCCGCCTCGCCACGGAAAAATTCATGATCGACGGGCGCCACACCGGCACTGGCGGTGGCAACCACTTTGTCCTCGGCGGCGCGACCCCGGCGGATTCGCCGTTCCTGCGCCGTCCCGATCTGCTGCGCAGTCTGATCAGCTACTGGCACAACCACCCGTCGTTGTCCTACCTGTTTTCCGGCCTGTTCATCGGCCCGACTTCCCAGGCGCCCCGGGTTGACGAGGCGCGCAACGACGCCTTGTACGAGCTGGAAATCGCCTTTGCGCAGATGCCGCAAGTGGGCGAAGAATGTCCGCCGTGGCTGGTGGATCGCTTGCTGCGCAACTTGCTGATCGACGTCACCGGCAACACTCACCGCGCCGAATTCTGCATCGACAAACTGTATTCACCGGACGGCGCCACCGGGCGCCTCGGTCTGCTTGAACTGCGTGCGTTTGAAATGCCACCGCATGCGCGCATGAGTCTGGCCCAGCAGTTGCTGCTGCGCGCACTGGTTGCGCGGTTCTGGCGCGAGCCGTATGCGCCGCCGAAACTGGCGCGCTGGGGCACTGAACTGCACGATCGTTTCATGCTGCCGCACTTTATCGAGCAGGATTTTGCCGACGTCATCGTCGAACTCAACAACGCCGGTTATCCGTTGCGTGCCGAGTGGTTCGCCGCGCATCTGGAGTTTCGTTTCCCCAAGGTCGGCGATTACGCGGTCAATGGCATCGAACTGGAGCTGCGTCAGGCGCTGGAGCCCTGGCATGTATTGGGCGAGGAGGGCACAGCGGGGGGCACGGTGCGCTATGTCGATTCGTCGCTGGAGCGTTTGCAGATCAAACTCAACGGGCTGCCGCCGCAGCGTTACCTGCTGACTTGCAACGGCGTCCCGGTGCCGCTGCAGCCGACCGGACGTGTCGGCGAGTTCGTTGCTGGCGTGCGCTTTCGCGCCTGGCAGCCGGCCAATTGTCTGCAACCGACCATCCCGGTGCACGCGCCGCTGGTATTTGATGTGCTCGACACCTGGATGCAACGCTCGCTGGGCGGCTGTCAGTACCACGTGGCGCATCCGGGCGGGCGCAACTACGAGACGCTGCCGGTCAACGCCAACGAAGCGGAGAGCCGGCGCATGGCGCGGTTTTTCCGCATCGGACACACGCCGGGGAAACTTCCGATACCCGACCTGGCCATCTCCGACGAGTTGCCGATGACTCTCGATTTGCGACGTTTCTAAAGCCTACGCGACACGCGGATTTTTCGTCTATCCGCGCGTCATCTGCCTGCGTTAGTCTGACCGTTCCTTGCTGTCCGCCGAGCTTTCCATGCCTGACCTGCTAGACCGCTACCCGCGCACCGCGGGCACTTATCACGAACTGCTGGATGACAGCGGGGACGTGCGCGCGCACTGGCGGCGGCTGTTCGACCAGTTGCAGCGCAGCAGCCCGGCGCAACTGGTGCAGCGTCAGGCCTTGCTGGCGCGGCAGATTCAGGAAAACGGCGTTACCTATAACGTCTATGCCGACCCCAAGGGCGCCGACCGGCCGTGGGAGCTGGATCTGCTGCCGCACGTGATCGCCGCTGATGAGTGGCAGCACCTGTCAGCCGGGATTGCCCAGCGCGCGCGTCTGCTCAATGCAGTGCTGGCCGATCTGTATGGCCCGCAGCACTTGATCCGCGAAGGATTGTTGCCGGCGGAACTGGTGTTCGGGCACAACAATTTTCTCTGGCCGTGTCAGGGCATTGCGCCGCCGGAACAGGCTTTTCTGCATCTATACGCGGTGGATCTGGCGCGCACGCCGGATGGCCGCTGGTGGGTGACGGCGGATCGTACTCAGGCGCCCTCCGGCGCCGGTTATGCGCTGGAAAACCGCACCATCGTCTCCCGCGCCTTTCCCGAGCTGTACCGGGATCTGAAAGTGCAGCATCTGGCCGGCTTCTTCCGCACCCTGCAGGAAACCCTTGCGCGCCAGGCTCCGTGTGACGACGACGCGCCGCTGGTGGTGTTGCTCACGCCGGGGCGCTTCAACGAAAGCTATTTCGAACACCTGTATCTGGCGCGCCAGCTCGGTTATCCACTGGTGGAGGGCGGCGATCTGACCGTGCGCGACGCCACGGTGTATCTGAAAACCCTCAGTGGCCTGCGCCGGGTGCACGCGATCATGCGTCGGCTCGACGATGACTTCTGCGATCCGCTGGAGCTGCGTACCGACTCGGCACTTGGTGTGCCGGGCCTGCTGGAGGCGGTGCGCCAGGGCCGGGTGCTGGTGGCCAATGCCTTGGGCAGCGGCGTGCTGGAATCGCCCGGGTTGCTCGGGTTTCTGCCGAAGATCAACCAATACCTGTTCGGCGAAGAACTGCTTCTGCCATCCATCGCCACCTGGTGGTGCGGCGAGGCGCCGGTGCTGGCGCAGGCGCTGGAGAAACTTCCGGAGCTGCTGATCAAACCGGCGTTCCCTTCACAGAGTTTTGCCCCGGTGTTTGGCCGGGATCTGAATGAGCAGCAGCGTCAGGCGCTCGCCGAACGCATGCAGGCGCGGCCTTATGCCTACGTGGCGCAGGAACTGGCGCAGCTGTCCCAGGCGCCGATCTGGCAAGCCGAGGACGGCCAGCTGCAACCTCGGGCCATCGGCATGCGCATGTACGCCGTGGCCAGTCGCGAGGGCTATCGGGTGCTCCCCGGCGGCCTGACCCGGGTCGCCGCCGAGGCTGATGCAGAAGTGGTGTCGATGCAGCGTGGCGGGGCGAGCAAGGACACCTGGGTGCTGGGTGAGCGCCCGCCGAGCGGCGAACAGTGGAAAACCCAGCGCAATCTGGGTGTGCACGATCTGGTGCGCCGCGACCCGTACCTGCCGTCGCGGGTGGTGGAGAACCTGTTCTGGTTCGGCCGCTATTGCGAGCGTTGCGATGACAGTGCGCGATTGCTGCGGATCATGCTCGCGCGTTATGTCGACGGTGACGACCCGCAAGCGCTGCAAGCGGCGGTCGAGCTGGGCGAACGGCTGATGCTGCTGCCGGAGGAGGGCGAACTGCCGGAGCGTCTGCTGGCGGCGTTGCTCGGCGAGGACTGGTCGTTCAGTCTGCGCTCCAACCTGCAGCGCTTGCAGTGGGCGGCCTCGCAGGTGCGCGGCAAGCTCTCGCGGGAGAACTGGCAGGCCCTGGTGGAGTTGCAACGCGAAGCTATGGAGCTGGACACCGACGAACCGGACTTCGGCGAACTGCTGGATTTCCTCAACCGTCTGGTGATGTCGCTGGCGGCGCTGTCCGGGTTTGCCCTGGACGACATGACCCGCGACGAAGGCTGGCGTTTCCTGATGATTGGCCGGCGCATCGAGCGTCTGCAGTTTCTCAGCAGCAGTCTCGCGGCGTTCCTGCGTGGTAGCGCCGCGTTCGACCAGGCGGGGCTGGAGTGGCTGCTGGAGCTGGGCAACAGCAGCATCACCTACCGTTCGCGCTATCTGGCGGTGGCGCAGTTGATCCCGGTGCTCGACTTGTTGCTGCTCGACGAGCAGAACCCGCATGCGGTGTTGTTCCAGTTGAAACTGGTGACCCGCACGCTGAAGCGTTTGAACGATGATTTCGCGGTGCCCCGTGAGGCGGCATTGCCACAACTGGTCGAGCGTCTGGCGCACTTTGATCTGGGCTGCCTGGAGAATTCGCTGTTCGGCGAGTCCAGCGTGCGCGCCGCACTCGATGGTCTGGCAGACCTGCTGCAAGAGATCGCCGAGGCCAGCGGGCACGTCTCGGATCGCCTGGCCCTGCGCCACTTTGCCCATGTCGATGATGTCAGCCAGCGCACGGTGTCCGTCTGATGAACGCGCATTACCAGATCTTCCACGACACTTGTTATCACTACGACAGCCCGGTGTCGCTGGCGCAGCAATTGGCGCACCTGTGGCCCCGTGAGTGCTCCTGGCAGCGCTGCACCGAACAGCAATTGCTGATCAGTCCGGAGCCGACCAGTCGGCGTGACGAGCTCGATGTATTCGGCAATCCGCTGACCCGGCTGGCCTTCGAGCGACCGCACGACGAGTTGCAGGTCAACGCCCGGCTCAGCGTTGAAGTACTGGCGCGACCGCTGGCGGACTTCAGTCTGTCGCCGGCGTGGGAGCAGACGCGAAATGCGCTGAGCTACAGCAGCCAGCCGTTGTCGGCCGAGATGCTTGAAGCCTGTCGATATCGCTTCCAGTCACCCTACGTGTACCTGAAGCGCAGCTTCGTCGAGTTCTCCGAAAGCTGCTTCCCGCCGGGACGTCCCTTGATGCTCGGCGTGCAGGCCTTGATGCAGAAGATTTTCAGCGAGTTCACCTTCGATGCCGAAGCCACGCAAGTGGCGACGCCGCTGGTGGAAGTGCTGGAGCGCCGGCGCGGCGTGTGTCAGGACTTCGCGCATTTGATGCTCGCGTGTGTGCGTTCGAGAGGGCTGGCGGCGCGGTACATTAGCGGTTATCTGCTGACCCAGCCGCCACCGGGCCAGCCACGGCTGATCGGCGCCGACGCGTCACACGCCTGGGTCTCGGTGTTCTGTCCGGTGTCGGGCTGGGTGGATTTCGATCCGACCAACAATGTGCAACCGGCGCTGGAGCACATTACTTTGGCGTGGGGGCGGGACTTCTCCGATGTGTCGCCGTTGCGCGGGGTGATCCTCGGCGGCGGCAATCATGACCCGGAAGTGCGCGTCACCGTAATGCCACTGGAGTAACGCACCGGCCATGTGGGAGCGAGCTTGCTCGCGAAAGCATTCTGTCAGTAACAGATTCATCGCTGACACGCCGCTTTCGCGAGCAAGCTCGCTCCCACAAGGGAAATTGGGTATCCGGAAAACGGGAGTTGGAGGGCCGGCAGTAAAACCGCCAGCCCCGTCACAAATCCGCAGGGTCTGATTCGATGATCAAACCCGGTGGGGCTCAGGCGTCGGGCGCCTGATCTTTCGGTGCATCAACATCAACATCGTCGTCAGTCGCCACTTCACCGTCAGGGTTCAGTGCCGCGTCTTCAGCCATCTGTTTCTTGCGCTGAAGCTTTTCCTCTTTCTTCTGCTCCTTTGCCAGGTCTCGTTGACGTTTGGCGAAGGAGTAATTGGGTTTGGCCATGGGCGTTCCTCTTGGTCGAAGGTGAGGTTGAGCGGCGCGTATTCTGCCCTGTATCGGTGCCCGGTGGTTAGCCGGGATTTTGCCCGACCCACTTGGGGGTGACGGTCGGCTGCCACTGATCGAGGGCATCAAGCAGGGTTTGTGGCGATTCGCTTACTTGCAGCATGTCACGGTGTGGCGCGCGAACGAAGCCTTCGCCGACGATATGGTCAAGAAAAGCCGTGAGCTTGCTGTAGAAACCATTCACTTCCAGCAGCCCGAGCGGCTTGCCGTGGTAGCCGAGCTGGCCCCAGGTCCAGACTTCGAACAGCTCTTCCAGCGTGCCGAGGCCGCCGGGCAACGCGATGAACGCATCGCTGAGTTCGGCCATACGCGCCTTGCGTGCGTGCATGCCGTCGACCACTTCGAGGCGGGTCAGGCTTTTGTGGCCGATTTCCTTGTCCATCAGGCTCTGCGGAATGATCCCGATCACTTCACCGCCAGCGGCCAGTGCGGCGTCGGCGACCAGCCCCATCAGCCCCACCGCGCCGCCGCCATACACCAGCGTCAGCTGACGCTCGGCCAGCGCCCGGCCAAGGGCCTGAGCGGCCTCGGTGTAAGCGGGGTTGGTGCCGGCGTTGGCACCGCAAAATACACAAACGGATTTGAGAGACATGCCTTCCTCCTGGGTCAATCGGTCACAGGGTAATGGCTGGCACGCCTCGATCCAAGGGCTAGACTTCGCGTTCCGGCGATTCAAAGGTACCGCTGGCGCCACAGGCGTAGGCGGCGAGCAAACTGCACAACAGACCGTTAAAGAACATGACAGACACTCCGTCTCAGTAGATGCGCCGATCATAGGGCTGGGCGGAGAATCTGGCCGTTAGATTGTTTCGATGAGTGTCATAGCCTGAAAGTTGTATACAATTTTTGACTCAAGTCATAGGAACTTGCGAAGATTTCAGGCAGTCTTCCAACCACTCGTGTTTTTGTTAACCCTGCCTTGGAGATTCACCATGTTTTCCAAAGTTGTTGCGGTATCCCTGCTGGCACTGGCCAGCAGCCAATTGATGGCCGCCGAATGCAAAACCACCGTTGACTCCACCGACCAGATGTCCTTCAACACCAAGGAAATCGTGATCGACAAGAGCTGCAAGACCTTCACCGTCGAACTGACCCACTCCGGCAGCCTGCCGAAGAATGTCATGGGGCATAACCTGGTGATCAGCAAAGAAGCTGACATGCAGCCAATCGCTACCGCTGGCCTGGCCGCCGGTATCGACAAGAACTACCTGCCGGAAGGTGACGCGCGGATCATCGCTCACACCAAGATCATCGGCGCCAAGGAAACTGACTCGCTGACCTTCGACGTGGCAAAGATTGCAGACGGCGGCTACGGCTTCTTCTGCTCGTTCCCGGGCCACATCTCGATGATGAAAGGCACTATTACTGTCAAGTAAGCCGGGCCACCGCGTCATCGTTCTTCGCGGGCAAGCCACGCTCCCACAGGTTTTGTGTCGGTCACCTATTACGTGAACAACCGGGACACTGTGGGAGCGGGCTTGCCCGCGAAGAGGCCCGCAGCATCGGTAAAGTTGCAAGCCAAAGAAAAGCCCGCTGAGGATCACTCCTCAGCGGGCTTTTTCATTCCATCACCGGTCGATCAAGGCGCAAACGGCATGACGCGCTTGTGATGGGTCTTGTTGTAGGTGTTGACGATGATGTCGAACGCTTCCTGGCGCACCGGCTCGCCGTGCAGGAAGGCGTCGATCTCGGCGTAGGTCACACCGTGGGAGGCTTCATCCGGTTTGCCCGGCGACAGGTCTTCCAGATCCGCCGTCGGCACTTTCTCCACCAGCGACTCCGGCGCACCGAAGCTGCGGGCGATTGCCCGAACCTGGTTTTTCACCAGACCGCTGAGCGGGGCGAGGTCGCAGGCGCCATCACCGAACTTGGTGAAGAAACCCATGACCGCTTCCGCCGCGTGGTCGGTGCCGATCACCAGACCGTGAGCGGCGCCGGCGATGGTGTACTGGGCGACCATGCGCATCCGCGCCTTGGTGTTGCCGAGCACGAAATCCACCGACACCGCGTGCTTGCCCTCGAACGCCGCGACTTCACTGGCCAGCGCCTTCACCGCCGGGCCGATGTTGACGGTGTGGCGCTCGTCCGGGGCGATGAAGTCCACCGAGGCCTGGGCGTCGTGTTCATCGAACTGCGTTTCGTACGGCAGGCGCACGGCGATGAACTTGTAGCTGCTGTCGCCGGTGCGCTCGCGCAGTTCGCGCATGGCGCGCTGGGCGAGGAGGCCGGCGGTCAGCGAGTCGACACCGCCGCTGATGCCCAGCACCAGGGTCTTGAGCCCGGAATTGACCAGGCAATCCTGAATAAAGGTAATGCGCCGGGCGACTTCGGCCTGCAGGGCCTCGTAGTTCGCGAACGGCGGCTGCACTTTGAGCTGTTCAGCAATCTCACGCTGTACGGCTTGCATGAATTCACTCCTTGCTAGATAGGCTGGAAACGGCAGGAACCTGGAACACGTGTCGCAAATAGGCGACGAAATTCGGGTCTTTACAGTGCGTCTTGCCTGGCTCGTCGGAGACTTTCGCAACCGGCTGGCCGTTGCAGGCGGTCATTTTAAGCACGATGCTCATCGGTTCGACACCCGGAATGTCACAGGTCAGGTTGGTGCCGATACCAAAGCTCACATTGATCCGACCGTGCAGCGCGCGGAAAATCTCCAGCGATTTGGGCAGGGTCAGGCTGTCGGAGAACACCAGGGTCTTGCTCATCGGGTCGATGCCGAGCTTGTGGTAGTGGGCGATGCATTTTTCGCCCCACTGCACCGGATCCCCGGAATCGTGGCGCAGACCGTCAAAGAGCTTGGCGAAGAACAGGTCGAAGTCGCCGAGGAACGCGTCGGTGGTGATGCAATCGGTCAGCGCGATGCCGAGCAGGCCACGGTATTCGCGCACCCAGCAATCGAGGGCAGCGATCTGGCTGTCGATCAGCCGCGGACCGAGTTGCTGATGGGCCATGATCCATTCGTGAGCCATGGTGCCCAGCGGTTTCATGTCCAGCTCGCGGGACAGGTGCACGTTGCTGGTGCCGACGAAGCGTCCGGGGAAATCGTGCTTGAGCACGTTCACCACTTCTTCTTGCACACGGTAGGAAAAGCGCCGGCGGGTGCCGAAGTCGGCGACCTGCAACTGCGCCAGTTCGTCGGCCGAGGCGTTGGCGGTCAGCCAGTCGAACTTGCGATACAGCTGTTCACGCGCCTGCACCAGTTCGATTTCCCGGTAGCGATAGCGGTTGCGCACTTCGCTGACGATCGCCAGCAGCGGCACTTCGTACAGGATCACATGCAGCCACGGCCCACGCAGACGGATGAACAGCTCGCCGTTCTCGATCCCGGTGTGCAGATAGCGCAGGTTGAAGCGGAACAGGCCGAGAAAACGCAGGAAGTCCGGTTTGAGGAAGCTGATGCGCTCGAGAAAACTCAACTGATCAGCGCTCAGGCTCAGCTCGGCCAGACGTTCGATCTGGTAGCGGATCTCGGCCAGATACGGGCGCAGATCCTCGCTGTTGCGGCAACGGAACTCCCATTCGACTTCGACGTTGGGGTAGTTGTGCAGCACCGCCTGCATCATCGTCAGTTTGTAGAAGTCGGTGTCGAGCAGGTTCTGCACGATGCGATCGGCAAACACACTCTCGCTCATAAACGGGTTCTCCAGGTGCACCGCGCGGGGCGCGGTATCAATCAATGGCGCTAGTGGCGCATATCAGTGGTGGGGATTGCCAGCAATTTCTGAGAACGCATCAGATCCTTGTGGGAGCGGGCTTGCTCGCGAAGGCGTTCTGTCAGTCGATTCAAAAGTCGCTGAAACACCGCTTTCGCGAGCAAGCCCGCTCCCACAGGATTATGGATAACTCTGCATTGGCGTCAGGTCAGGGACTGTCGATCTGTTCCAGCATCCATTTGACGAAATCGCGCACCTTCGGCACTTCCGCCGCATGCTCCGGGTAGGCCAGGTAATAGGCGTCGGAACTGGGCATTGCATGCTGCCAGGGAATGACCAGTTTGCCGTCGGCCAATTCCTCCTCCACCAGAAAACGCGGCAAGAGCGCCACACCACAGCCGACCTGGGCGGCGCGGATGCACATATAAAAGGTTTCGAAACGCGGCCCGTGGTAGCTGTGTTCGGTGTGGTAGCCCTGACTGTCGAACCAGTCGTGCCACGCCTGTGGGCGCGAGGCATTTTGCAGCAGCACCAGATCAGTGAGTTGCGTCGGATCAGTGAACGGCTGGTCCGGCAGACTGCCTGGCGCGCAGACCGGCACCAGTTCCTCGCCGAACAGCTTCAGGCATTCGGTGCCGGGCCGCGAACCCTGGCCGAAATAGAACGCCAGATCGCTGCGCCCTTGCAGCAGATCGTCGGCTTCCTGCTCGTTGCACAGATCGAGGTGGATCGACGGATGGCGCAAGCGCCAGCCTTTCAGGCGCGGCACCAGCCAGCGGGCGCCGAAGGTTGAAGGCGTAGAGACGCGCAAGACTTCGGTCTCGCCGCCGTAGGAACGCAGGTAATGCGTGGACATTTCCACTTGGGTGAGGATTTTTCTGACTTCCACCAGATACAAATCTCCGGCCGGGGTCATCTGCAAACGACGACGCACCCGACGGAACAACAGGTGCTGGAGCAATTCTTCCAGCTGCGCCACTTGTTTGCTGACAGCGCTCTGGGTCAGGTTCAGCTCCTCGGCGGCCCGGGTGAAACTCAGGTGCCGGGTGACGGCCTCGAAGCACTGCAGCGCGGTGATCGATGGCAAGTGGCGTTTATTCAGCATGGGTGGTCCTTTTCTTGTCTTTCTCTGCGCAGCATGAATAAACGGAATGATATCTCGCGTAAAGGTCGTTTGTTGCCTTGCCTGACTGACGCTACAACTAAAGGCCTGCCCGGTCGTGAACATTCGGCCGCACACATTCAGTTTTTCGCTTGAGGAGTGACCCATGGTTGCCGCATTGCTTGATCGTCTTGGTGTGAACCCGGCCCTGTACCAGAACGGCAAAGTGCCGGTGCATTCGCCCATTGATGGCAGCCGCATCGCCGCGGTGAACTGGGAAGGTCCGGCTGAAGTCGAGCAGCACATCAGTCGCGCCGATCATGCGTTCGAAGCCTGGCGCAAGGTTCCGGCCCCGCGTCGCGGTGAGCTGGTGCGCCAGTTCGGCGAAGTGTTGCGCGAGTACAAGGCCGATCTCGGCGAGCTGGTGTCGTGGGAAGCTGGCAAAATCACCCAGGAAGGTCTGGGCGAAGTGCAGGAGATGATCGACATCTGCGACTTCGCGGTCGGCCTGTCGCGTCAGTTGTACGGTTTGACCATCGCCTCGGAGCGCCCGGGTCACCACATGCGCGAAACTTGGCATCCGCTGGGCGTTGTCGGCGTGATCAGTGCGTTCAACTTCCCGGTTGCGGTGTGGGCGTGGAACACTACCCTGGCGCTGGTCTGCGGCAACCCGGTGGTGTGGAAACCGTCGGAAAAGACCCCGCTGACCGCGCTGGCCTGCCAGGCGCTCTTTGAGCGCGTGGTGAAAAACTTCACTGATGCCCCGGCGCACCTGTGCCAGGTGATCATTGGTGGCCGCGATGCCGGCGAAGCGCTGGTGGATGACCCGCGCGTGGCGCTGATCAGCGCCACCGGCAGCACCCGCATGGGCCGCGAAGTGGCGCCGAAAGTCGCCGCGCGCTTTGCCCGTAGCATTCTTGAACTGGGCGGCAATAACGCGATGATCCTTGGTCCGAGCGCCGATCTGGACATGGCCGTGCGCGCCATTCTGTTCAGTGCCGTCGGCACTGCCGGGCAGCGTTGCACCACCTTGCGCCGCTTGATCGCCCATGAGTCGGTGAAGGATGAAATCGTCACCCGCCTCAAGGCCGCATACGCCAAAGTGCGCATTGGCCATCCGCTGGAAGGCAATCTGGTCGGCCCACTGATCGACAAGCACAGCTTCGAAAACATGCAGGATGCGCTGGAGCAGGCGCTGAGCGAAGGTGGCCGGGTGTTTGGCGGCAAGCGTCAGCTTGAGGAGCAGTTCCCCAACGCCTACTACGTGTCGCCGGCGATTGTGGAAATGCCAGAGCAGAGCGATGTGGTCTGCAGCGAAACCTTCGCCCCGATCCTTTATGTGGTCGGTTACAGCGACTTCCAGGAAGCGCTGCGCCTGAACAATGCGGTGCCGCAAGGCCTGTCGTCGTGCATCTTCACCACTGACGTGCGCGAGGCCGAGCAGTTCATGTCGGCGGTCGGCAGCGACTGCGGCATCGCCAACGTCAACATCGGCCCGAGCGGCGCGGAAATCGGCGGCGCGTTTGGTGGCGAGAAAGAAACCGGCGGCGGTCGCGAGTCGGGCTCCGACGCCTGGCGCGCCTACATGCGGCGACAGACCAACACCGTGAACTACTCGCTGGAGTTGCCGCTGGCGCAGGGCATCACCTTCGACTGATCCCTTCGGTCTAGTGGAGATGCCCTTGTGGGAGCGGGCTTGCTCGCGAATGCGTCAGGTCAGTTGATATAGATGTTGGCTGAAACACCGCTTTCGCGAGCAAGCCCGCTCCCACAGGATCAGCATTGTGTTTGGCAGGTTTCTGTTGGAGTCTGGCAATGCCGTTACGCGAAGAATGTCTGTGGGAAAAACTCACGCCGCAGCGCCCGGATAACAGCGCGCTGCGCGGCGAAGTCAAAGTCGATGTCTGCGTGATCGGCGCCGGGTTTACCGGGTTGTCGGCGGCGCTGCATCTGCTGGAACAAGGCAAAAGTGTCTGCGTGCTGGAAGCGCATCGCGCCGGGCACGGTGGGTCGGGGCGCAACGTCGGGCTGGTCAACGCCGGGATGTGGATCCCGCCGGACGAGATCGAGGCCGGCTTCGGTGAGGTCGTCGGCAGTCAGCTCAACCGCATGCTCGGCGCGGCGCCGGCGCTGGTGTTCAGCCTTGTGGATAAATACCAGATCGATTGCCAGTTGCGTCGTGAAGGCACCCTGCACATGGCGCACAACGCCAAGGGCGAGGCGGATCTGCGCAGTCGCGAACAGCAATGGCAACGCCGTGGCGCGCCGATTGAGTTGTTGACTGGCAAGGCGTGCGAGCAAGCTACTGGTACGAAAAAGATTGCCGCCGCATTGCTCGACCGCCGCGCCGGTACGCTCAACCCGATGGCGTATGTCACCGGACTGGCCAAAGCGGTGAAGAGCCTGGGCGGGCAGATGTTCGACCATTCGCCGGTCACTCGCCTCGAACGCATCGGCTCGCAATGGTCGGTGCAGACCGAACAGGGATCAGTGCTCGCCGAACAAGTGGTGATCGCCTCCAACGCCTACACCGAAGGCGACTGGACCGAACTCAAGCGCAACTTCTTCCCCGGTTACTATTATCAGGTCGCCTCGGTGCCGCTGACCGAGGACGCGGCCCAGGAAATCCTCCCCGGCGGGCAGGGCTCGTGGGATACCCGCCAAGTGCTGAGCAGCATCCGCCGCGACAAGGACGGTCGGTTATTGCTCGGCAGCCTCGGCAACGGCAATCAGAAACCCACCTGGTTCCTCAAGGCCTGGGCCGACCGCGTGCAGCAGCATTACTTCCCCCATCTGAAACCGGTGGAGTGGGAATGCACCTGGACCGGGCGCATCGCCTTTACCCCCGATCACCTGATGCGCCTGTTCGAACCGGCACCGGGACTGGTGGCCGTCACCGGTTACAACGGTCGCGGCGTGACCACTGGCACCGTGGTCGGCAAAGCTTTCGCCGACTACCTGTGTCACGGCAATCCGCAAGCGTTGCCGATCCCCTTCGCGCCGATGCAGCCCCTGGCGGGTGTCGGCCTGCGCAGTTGCCTGTACGAGGCCGGATTCTCGCTGTATCACGCGGGCCAGTGCCTGCGCATCGTCATTTGAGTGTTGAAATTTGTTGCTTGCAGCGGCGCTTTTCGAGGCAGCGACTAGCCTGTAATGGTGCGGGTTGTAGCAGTCCCGCACCAGCAGTGTGCAGTTCGGTGACGTGAGCTGTTACAGGCTGGTTGCACGTCGTTTGGTGCCGCGGTTGCAATGATGGCGCAGGAGGGTTGCGCCTCAATTTTTCAAAGGTTTCACCTTCCGCGGTTTAGACGGTTGCACGCCCAATGAAAATGGGAACGAAACAGTCGAAATAACAAGAAAGCAGCGACTTTTTGCAGAATAAAAAACCGATGGCACGGCGCTTGCTCAGAGCATTCAGTGAAGTGAAGTCGCAGTGCCAACTAAAAAAAACCTTGGAGCACCACTCATGTCCCAGACGTTTTACAAGAAAGGCTTTCTGGCCCTCGCAGTCGCTACTGCGCTGGGTGTTTCTGCGTTTGCTCAAGCTGATGTGAAAATCGGTGTAGCGGGTCCGATGACGGGTGCCAACGCGGCATTTGGCGAGCAGTACATGAAGGGTGCACAGGCAGCGGCCGACGCCGTCAACGCGGCGGGCGGCGTCAACGGCGAGAAAATCGTCCTGGTCAAGGGCGATGACGCTTGTGAGCCGAAACAGGCCGTGACCGTCGCCAAAGACCTGGTCAACCAGAAGGTGGCCGGTGTGGTCGGCCACTTCTGCTCGTCCTCCACCATTCCTGCGTCGGAGATCTACGACGAAGCCGGCGTTATCGCGATCACCCCGGGTTCCACCAACCCGCAGGTGACCGAGCGCGGCCTGAGCGCCATGTTCCGCATGTGCGGGCGTGACGACCAGCAAGGCATCGTCGCTGGCGACTACATCGTCGACGTGCTCAAGGGCAAGAAAGTCGCCGTGCTGCACGACAAGGACACCTACGGTCAGGGTCTGGCCGATGCAACCAAGGCTCAGTTGGTAAAACGCGGCGTGACCCCGGTGCTGTACGAAGGCCTGACCCGTGGCGAGAAAGACTTCAGCGCCGTGGTCACCAAGATCCGTGCGGCCGGTGCCGACGTGGTCTACTTCGGCGGCCTGCACCCGGAGGCTGGCCCGCTGGTCAAGCAACTGCGCACCGAAGGCCTGAAAGACGTCAAGTTCATGTCTGACGACGGTATCGTGACCGACGAACTGGTGACCACCGCTGGCGGCCCGCAATACGTCGACGGCGTGCTGATGACCTTCGGCGCCGACCCGCGTCTGCTGCCGGACAGTAAAACCGTGGTGGATGCGTTCCGCAAAGCCGGCACCGAGCCTGAAGGCTACACCCTGTATGCCTACGCTTCGGTGCAGACCCTGGCGGCTGCTTTCAACGGCGCCAAGTCCAACAGCGGCGAGAAAGCCGCCGAGTGGCTCAAAGCCAACCCGGTGAAAACCGTTATGGGCGAAAAAGCCTGGGACAAGAAGGGCGACCTGAAAGTCTCCGACTACGTGGTTTACCAGTGGGACGCGACTGGCAAATACCATCAGCTGGAAAAACAGAAGTAAGGGCTGACGCGATCACTTGAACGCCACAACACCCTGTGGGAGCGGGCTTGCCCGCGATGACGGCCTGACAGTCGACGCCTTTGTTGAATGTTCTGCCGCTTTCGCTGGCAAGCCAGCTCCCACAGGGGGCGGTGGTGGCTTTGCTGGTCGTGTTTGCATTGCTCCGACGTAAATCTGTTTTTTTCCTAGAAGAACCGCCCGCCCCGGTGGGCAGGTTCTCATTGCGTGAGATTGCGTTATGGATGGTATTTTCCTGCAGCAACTGGTCAACGGCCTGACCCTCGGGTCGGTCTATGGCCTGATCGCCATCGGCTACACAATGGTCTATGGCATCATCGGCATGATCAACTTCGCCCACGGCGAGGTTTACATGATTTCCGCTTACCTGGCGGCAATCAGTCTGGCTCTGCTGGCTTACTTCGGTATCGAATCCTTCCCGCTGTTGATGCTTGGCACGCTGGTGTTCACCATCGTCGTCACCGGCGTCTATGGCTGGGTAATCGAACGCGTCGCTTACAAACCTTTGCGCAACTCCACCCGACTGGCACCGCTGATCAGCGCCATCGGTATCTCCCTGATCCTGCAAAACTATGCCCAGATCAGCCAGGGCGCCCGCCAACAGGGTGTTCCGACGCTGCTCACCGGTGCCTGGCGTCTCGATATCGGCACAGGCTTCGTGCAAGTGACCTACACCAAGATCTTCATTCTCGTGGCCGCGTTCGTCGGTATGGGCCTGCTGACCTACGTGATCAAGTACACCAAACTCGGCCGCATGTGCCGCGCGACCCAGCAAGACCGCAAGATGGCTTCGATCCTCGGGATCAACACCGACCGGGTGATTTCCTACGTGTTCATCATCGGTGCGGCCATGGCGGCGCTGGCCGGCGTGCTGATCACCATGAACTACGGCACCTTCGACTTCTACGCAGGCTTCGTCATCGGCATCAAGGCGTTCACCGCAGCGGTACTCGGCGGGATCGGCTCACTGCCCGGTGCGATGCTCGGCGGGATCATTCTCGGGATCTCCGAGTCGCTGTTCTCGGGGCTGGTCAACTCCGACTACAAAGACGTGTTCAGCTTCTCGCTGCTCGTACTTGTTCTGGTCTTCCGGCCGCAGGGCCTGTTGGGCCGTCCTCTTGTGTCGAAGGTGTAAGCGATGTCTTCAACCACTGAAAAAAATCTCGATATCAAAAAAAGCCTGGTTGAGGCGATTCTGGCTGGCCTGATTGCCCTGATCGTGTTCGGCCCGATTGTCGGCGTCGTGCTCGATGGCTACAGCTTCAACCTGCAACCGACCCGCGTGGCGTGGATCATCGGCATTGTCATGCTCGGGCGTTTTGCCCTCAGCCTGTTTCTGCAGACGCCCAAGGGTCTGAAGATTCTCGACGGCTTCGAGAGCACTGGCTCCGGTGTGCATGTACTGCCTGCCGATTACAAATCCCGCCTGCGCTGGATCATCCCGCTGCTGATTGTGCTGGCCATTATCGTGCCGTTTGTCTCCAACTCTTACCTGTTGGGCGTGGTCATCCTCGGGCTGATCTACGTGCTGCTGGGGCTGGGGCTGAACATCGTGGTCGGTCTGGCCGGTCTGCTCGACCTGGGTTATGTGGCGTTCTACGCTATCGGCGCCTACGGTCTGGCCTTGGGGTATCAATACCTCGGGCTGGGTTTCTGGACCGTGTTGCCACTGGCGGCGATCACTGCCGGTCTGGCCGGGTGCATCCTCGGTTTCCCGGTGCTGCGTCTGCACGGTGACTACCTGGCGATCGTGACCCTGGGTTTTGGCGAAATCATCCGTCTGGTGCTCAACAACTGGCTGTCGCTGACCGGCGGCCCGAACGGCATGCCGGCGCCACTGCCGACGTTCTTCGGTCTGGAATTCGGCAAGCGGGCAAAGGATGGCGGGGTGCCGTTCCACGAGTTCTTCGGCATCGCCTACAACCCCGACGTGAAGTATTACTTCATCTACGCGGTGTTGTTCCTGGTGGTCCTGGCCGTGCTGTACATCAAGCATCGGCTGGTGAAAATGCCGGTGGGCCGCGCCTGGGAAGCCTTGCGTGAAGACGAAATCGCCTGCCGCTCGATGGGCTTGAACCACGTGCTGGTCAAACTCTCGGCGTTCACCATCGGTGCATCGACGGCCGGTCTGGCCGGGGTGTTCTTCGCCACCTATCAAGGCTTCGTCAACCCGACCTCGTTCACCTTCTTCGAATCGGCGCTGATCCTCGCCATCGTCGTGCTCGGCGGCATGGGCTCGACCATCGGTGTGGTGATTGCCGCGTTCGTGCTGACGGTCGCTCCGGAATTGCTGCGTGGCTTCGCCGAATACCGCGTGCTGTTGTTCGGCATCCTGATGGTGTTGATGATGATCTGGCGACCACGCGGGCTGATCCGCATCAGCCGCACCGGGGTCACTCCACGCAAAGGTGCCATTCATTATGAGAGGGCTGCGCCATGAGTGAAGTCGTTCTCTCTGTGGAAAAACTGATGATGCACTTCGGTGGCATCAAGGCTTTGAGCGATGTCAGCCTCAAGGTCAAACGCAACTCGATCTTCGCCCTGATCGGCCCCAACGGCGCGGGCAAGACCACCGTGTTCAACTGCCTGACCGGGTTCTACAAGGCCTCCGGCGGCAAGATCGAACTCAACGTGCGCGGTAAACAGACCAACGTCATCCAGCTGCTCGGCGAGTCGTTCAAGCCGACCGATTTCGTTTCGCCGAAGTCGTTCCTCAGCCGTCTGTATTACAAGATGTTCGGCGGTACGCATCTGGTGAACCGTGCCGGCCTGGCCCGGACCTTCCAGAACATTCGCCTGTTCAAGGAAATGTCGGTGCTGGAAAACCTGCTGGTGGCCCAGCACATGTGGGTCAACCGCAACATGCTCGCCGGCATCCTCAACACCAAGGGCTATCGCAAGGCTGAGAGCGACGCGCTGGATTGCGCGTTCTACTGGCTGGAAGTGGTCGATCTGGTGGACTGCGCCAACCGTCTCGCGGGTGAACTCTCGTACGGCCAACAGCGCCGTCTGGAGATCGCCCGGGCCATGTGCACGCGGCCGCAGATCATCTGCCTCGACGAACCGGCCGCCGGCCTCAACCCTCAGGAAACCGAAGCGCTGAGCGCGATGATCCGGCTGCTGCGCGACGAGCACGATCTGACCGTGGTGCTGATCGAACACGACATGGGCATGGTCATGAGCATTTCCGACCACATCGTGGTACTGGATCACGGCGTGGTCATCGCCGAGGGTGGCCCCGACGCTATCCGTCACGATCCGAAAGTGATTGCCGCCTATCTGGGCGCGGATGAAGAGGAACTGGTATGAGCAAACCGATCCTCGAACTCAAAGACCTCGACGTGTTCTACGGGCCGATCCAGGCTCTGAAAGGCGTGTCGCTGCAGATCAACGAAGGTGAAACCGTCAGCCTGATTGGCTCCAACGGTGCGGGCAAATCCACGCTGCTGATGTCGATCTTCGGCCAGCCGCGCGCGGCAGGCGGGCAGATTCTTTATCAAGGCGTCGACATTACCCACAAGTCCTCGCACTACATCGCGTCTAACGGCATTGCGCAGTCGCCGGAAGGGCGGCGGGTGTTCCCCGACATGACCGTCGAGGAAAACCTGCTGATGGGCACCATCCCGATTGGCGACAAGTACGCCAAGGAAGACATGCAGCGGATGTTCGAGCTGTTCCCGCGGCTCGAAGAGCGCCGCACTCAGCGGGCGATGACCATGTCCGGGGGCGAACAGCAAATGCTCGCCATCGCCCGTGCCTTGATGAGTCGGCCGAAACTGTTGCTGCTCGACGAGCCGAGCCTGGGGCTGGCGCCGATCGTGGTGAAGCAGATCTTCGCCACCCTGCGCGAACTGGCGAAAACCGGCATGACTATTTTTCTGGTCGAGCAGAACGCCAACCATGCGCTGAAGCTGTCGGACCGCGCGTATGTGATGGTCAACGGCGAGATTCGCCTGACCGGTACCGGTAAAGAGCTGCTGGTGAACGAAGAGGTGCGTAACGCCTATCTGGGCGGGCACTGATCGGGTTTCCCACAGATAGACCAAGCCCCGGCGACGCGAGTCTCGGGGCTTTTTCATATCTCAACTCACCACAACTCCCCTGTAGGAGCTGCCGAAGGCTGCGATCTTTTGATCTTCAAAAACAAGATCAAAAGATCGCAGCCTGCGGCAGCTCCTACAAGGAAACCATCTTCAATATCAAGTCGATTCTGGAATTGTGGAAAACAAATTCCCATAGCTGCCAAAGCGCGACATATAGACGCTGCAAATGGCTGTTTTTCCACGGTTTTGACTTGTCCCCGTTTGCTGTGGAACTGGCTGTGAATAACGTGGGAGTAGCTGGCTGCAGGCCTTGTATTCCGTGGCTTGCAGGGTGGTGAGTGTTTTTTGATCAGGCTTTCTGACTGGCGCTGAAGCGTTCGTTGTCAACCTTTTTATGCCGCTCGGAACACAGGTGATTTCATGTGCAAAAGCCTGTGGATAAGTCTGTGACTAAACTCTGGAAAGACCGCGCTGAGGGCCGTAATTGCTGGCCCCGCGCAATCACTCTGCAGACCGTTCGCTCGTGCAAAATACCTTGTCCGGCACAACCGCCGCTTCAGGGTCAAGCAAAAAACTTTCTATTTTCGGCGCAAAGCCTTGTATGGCGCGGCTTTGCGCGTATTCACTTGCCCCCGGAAACTGTGGAAGGGGTTGTGGATAACGTGCGTGCACATGGCTACAGACCACGCCGCCTGTGGCGTAGCGGCGATTGATCAAATTTTGATCGAAAGATCTCCCGGTTCGGGTGTTGCTCGGGCATGCCGGGCCGGGCATGCTGGCTGCTGTTTTTTTATCCCCATGGCTGCGCTGGCGGCCGACGCAAGGAGAACACGATGTCCAACACCCTGTTTATCACCGGCGCGACCTCCGGTTTTGGTGAAGCCTGTGCCCGTCGTTTCGCCGAGGCTGGCTGGAAACTGGTGTTGACCGGTCGTCGTGCAGAGCGTCTGAATGCGCTGTGCGCCGAACTGTCGAAGCAGACCGAGGTGCACGGTCTGGTCCTCGACGTGCGTGATCGCAAGGCGATGGAAGAGGCGATCGCCAACCTGCCGCCGTCGTTTGCCAAGCTGCGTGGCCTGATCAACAACGCCGGTCTGGCGCTGGGCGTCGATCCGGCACCGAAATGCGACCTCGACGATTGGGACACCATGGTCGACACCAACGTCAAAGGTCTGATGTACGCCACCCGTTTGCTGCTGCCGCGTCTGATCGCCCATGGCCGTGGCGCGGGCATCATCAACCTCGGTTCGATCGCCGGTAATTACCCGTACCCGGGCAGCCATGTGTATGGCGCAACCAAAGCGTTCGTTAAACAGTTCTCGCTGAACCTGCGTTGCGACCTGCAGGGTACTGGCGTGCGCGTCAGCAACATCGAACCGGGGCTGTGCGAAAGCGAGTTCTCGCTGGTGCGTTTTGCCGGGGACCAGGAGCGCTACAACGCCACCTATGCCGGGGCCGAGCCGATCCAGCCGCAGGACATCGCCGACACCATCTTCTGGGTGCTCAACACCCCGGCGCACATCAACATCAACAGCCTGGAACTGATGCCGGTGAGCCAGACCTGGGCCGGGTTCGCCATCGAGCGTAACAAGGCGTAAGACCGGGTTGAGGCCATTCGCGAGCAAGCCCGCTCCCACAAGTACCGAGTCGTTCACAAGATTGATGTACGCCGATGTACCTGTGGGAGCTGGCTTGCCAGCGATGGGGCCAGGACAGGCAATAAATTCCAATAAGGTAAACTCCCCTCGCAACAACCCAACCGCACCCCCGCGGTTTTCAAGGTTTTTCGAGGAGTCAGCGTGAGTAACCGAGGTGAGCAGTCACTGCTCAAACAATCGACCATCCTGATGTTCGCGGTGTCGATCGCCGGGATCGTCACCGGTTTTATTTCTGGTTCGCAATCCATCCTTTTCGATGGTTTTTTCTCGCTGATCGCCACATTCATCAAAGTGCTGATGCTGATCACCGCACGACTGATCGCCAAAGAGAGCAATCAGCGCTTTCAGTTCGGGTTCTGGCATCTGGAGCCGATGGTGCTGCTGATCGAAGGCAGCTTCCTGCTGTTGATCGCCATCTATGCATTTCTCAACGGTGTTTTCGGGATCATCAATGGTGGTCGCGAAATCGAGTTGGGGCTGGTGATCATTTATGCGGCGGTGTTCACCGTTGTCGAATTTGCCTATTTCTTCTACGTGCGTCGACGCAACCGCAAACTCAAATCCAGCCTGATCCAGTTCGACAACATCAGTTGGCTGGTGGATGCCATGTTGTCCGTGGGCCTGTTGATCAGTTTCCTTGCGGCGCTGCTGCTCAAGTCGCAGGGTTACGACGAATGGGCGGCCTACGTCGACCCGCTGATCCTGATCGTGCTGGCGCTGACCATGTTGCCGCCGGCGTTCAAGATCCTTCGCCCGGCGCTACGCGATGTGCTGGGGATCGCGCCGGATATGCTGGATGATCAGGTGCGGCAGGTGATGGATGCGGCGAAGGTCGAGCATGGTTTCGATGATTACGTGTCGTATGTGCAGAAGCACGGCCGGGCACGGTTTATCGAGATTCATGTGGTGTTGCCGGCGGACTATGCGCTGAGCCATGTCGGGCAACTGGATGCATTGCGCGAAGAGATTTCGGAGAAGCTGGGCAAGCCGGATGCGGCGCGCTGGTTGACCATCAGCTTTACTGGCGACAGGAAGTGGATTGCCTAGAGATCGAGAAATGGCTATTCGCGAGCAAGCCCGCTCCCACATTGGAATTGCGCCGGACACAAAAATTGTGAACAACACAGATCAACTGTGGGAGCGGGCTTGCTCGCGAAAGCTTCCTGTCAGTCAGCGCAAGTATTCAGTCAATCCGCTGTAACAAGTCGCCAAGTGATACGGCGTAGTCGAAGGCATGTCCTTGCGACTGACCTCACCCAATTCATCCCGGCATTCATGCCAGCCACCGGCATGCAGAAACCGCTGCTGCAGTGCCTGCAACTGGCGCAGCACCGCCGCTTCACTGTCCGCACGCAATGTCAGGGCGCGCAAGTATTCCGCCTGGGCCCAGATCCGCTGGGTCGAATCCCGTGGGCGTCCGTCCATTTCCAGATCGAGCATCGCGCGCACGGCGCCAGACGGCTGTACCACGCCATATTGTTCGGTGAAAGCGAAAGCACGATCCAGCGCCCGATGCAATTTCGAACCGCGCAACAGCGCCGAGGATTCGAGCAGGAAATACCATTCGAATTGATGCCCCGGCTCGTACCAGTTATCCACAGCGCCCAGCGGTTTCTCCATCAGCACACCGTGCTGCGGATCGACGAAGTGTTTGTGCATGGCTGTGCATAACTCGACCAGCGCCTGCTGGGTCTGCTGGTCTGCGCGCACGGCGAGGGTCGCGAGGAAAGCTTCGGCCAAGTGCATCAGCGGGTTTTGCAGCGGACCGCTTTGCAGGGTGATCCAGTCGCGATTCAGGCAGGCCTCGTACAGGCCGTCACCGGTGGCGAAGCGTCGGCCAATGATTTCCAGGGCTGCATTGAGTGTCGACTCGACCAGTGGATCGCCGGACTTGCCCCAGTAATGAGCGCAGGCGAACAGGATGAAGGCGTGGGTGTAGAGGTCTTTGCGCTGATCCAGTGGCTGACCCTGGGCGTCGATGCTGTAAAACCAGCCACCGTGCTCGGCGTCGTGGAAGTGCCGTTGTAGCGAGCGGAACAGCGCTGCGGCGCGGGCTTCGGCGTTATCCACCATCCCGATCAGGCTGGAAAACAGGTATAGCTGGCGGGCGCAGGCCATGGCCCGATAGCGTTGTGGCGGCAGGGGCTGGTGAGCGGCGTCGAGGGCTTCGTAGGGCAGCGCCATCTCGGCGTTCCAGCCCGGGCCTTGCCAAAGCGGCACGATCACGTTCAGAAAGTGCTGCTGCACATCGCTGAACAGGGCGGTCAATTCGGGCAGGGAGGTGCGGCGGGAAGCATGAGGCATTGGCGGACGTCGTCACGGCTGGGGCGATTGCGTGACATGGTAGCAGAGGAGCGTCTGTTAGAGACGCGGTGTCTGTCAGTCCGCCTTCGCGAGCAAGCCCGCTCCCACAGTGGATTTGCAGCGTACACAAAACCTGTGGGAGCAGGCTTGCTCGCGAAGAGGCCGGTTCAGGCGATACAGATCAACCCGCCAGCAACCACGCACCCGTCACCGCCGAAGCAGCACCCGCCACCCGCACCAGCGGCGCAGCCGCCTGCGGCAGGAAACGCACCACGGCATAACCCGCCGCATGCAAAGCAGCCGTCGCGGTCACGAAACCGGCGGCATAGGCCCACGGGCTGCTCATCTCCGGCAGCTCCAGACCATGCGCCACGCCATGGAACAGCGCGAACAGCGCCGTCGCCGCCACTGCCATCAGCAGCGGCGGGCGCACGGCCAGCGCGACTGCCAGGCCCAGCGCCAGCACCGAGGCGGCAATCCCGCTTTCCAGCGCCGGCAGCTGCAGCCCTTCGAAGCCAAGCAGACCGCCGATCAGCATGGTGCCGACGAACGTGCACGGCAGCGCCCAGCGTGCGGCGCCTTGTTGTTGCGCGGCCCACAGGCCGACCGCAACCATCGCCAGCAAGTGGTCGAGGCCGCCGATCGGGTGGCTGATCCCGGCGACCAGACCGCTGTCGCCGTGGCCCGGGTGGGCGAAGGCCAGGGCCGGGGTCAGCAGCAGCGCCACGGCGCCGAAAATGCGTTTGAGTGTCATGGATGAGCTTCCTTGTTGGTCAATGAATCAGGCCGCGTTCAGCAGGCCCTGGCGTTCGATGAAGGCGATGATGTCTTGCAGGCCCTGGCCGGTCTTCTGGTTGCTGAAGACGAATGGCTTGCCGTTGCGCATGCGCTTTGTGTCGCTATCCATCATTTCCAGCGAAGCGCCGACCAGCGGCGCCAGGTCGATTTTGTTGATCACCAGCAGGTCGGACTTGCAGATCCCCGGCCCACCCTTGCGCGGCAGCTTGTCGCCGGCCGAGACGTCGATCACGTAGATGGTCAGGTCCGACAGTTCAGGGCTGAAGGTCGCCGACAGGTTGTCGCCACCGGACTCCACCAGAATCAGGTCGAGGCCGGGAAAGCGCCGGTTCAGTTGATCGACCGCTTCAAGATTGATCGAGGCGTCTTCGCGGATCGCCGTGTGCGGGCAGCCCCCGGTTTCCACGCCGATGATGCGTTCCGGGGCCAGCGCTTCGTTACGCACCAGAAAGTCGGCGTCTTCGCGGGTGTAGATGTCATTGGTGACCACGGCCAGGTTGTAGCGTTCGCGCAACGCCAGGCACAGGGCCAGGGTCAATGCGGTCTTGCCGGAACCGACCGGGCCACCGATGCCGACGCGCAGAGGTTGGGTGTTCATTGTTGATTCTCCTACGAGCGAAAGAGCCGGCTGTACTGGCGCTCATGCGCCATGCATGCCAGAGACAGGCCGAACGCGGCGCTGCCGATGTGTTCGGGATTGATGTGGGTGGCGTCGTGCTGCGCCTGTTGCAGCAGCGGCAGCAGTTCGCTGGTCAGGCGCTGGGCGGCTTGCTGGCCCAGCGGCAGGGTTTTCATCAGCACCGCGAGCTGATTTTCCAGCCAGCTCCACAGCCACGCGGCGAGGGCGTCCTGCGGGTTGATGCCCCACGCGCGCGCTGCCAACGCCCAGCACAAGGCCAGATGCGGTTCAGTGCATTGCTCGAGAAAGCCACGGGCGGGCGCATCGAGCTCCGGCAAACCGCTGAGCAACTGCTGCAACGAGTAACCCATCTGCCGGCTCTCCAAATGCAACTCGCGGGTTTCGCGGCTGGCGCGGTGGGTTTCGCCAATGTGCGCCAGATCATCCCAGCGCTCGTCGGCGGCCGCCTGGCAGTGGGCGAGCAACAGCGGCGCCTCGAAGCGTGCGAGATTGAGCAGCAATTGATCGCTGATCCAGCGGCGTGCGCTGTCCGGGTTGTGCACCCGGCCGTTATCCACCGCCATTTCCAGGCCTTGCGAATAGCTGTAGCCGCCAATCGGCAATTGCGGACTGGCCAGGCGCAGCAGCGCCCAGGCCGGATTCACAGGCGTACGCCGAACTGATGGAGTTTGGGCGCGTAGTTGAAGTCTTCATCGCCGTGCCGCGAATGGTGATGGCCGCCGCCGTAGGCACCGTGTTCCGGCTGGAACGGCGCTTCAATCGCTTCGACTTGCGCACCAAGCTGCTCGAGCATGGTCTTGAGCACATAGTCGTCGAGCAGGCGCAGCCAGCCATCGCCGACTTGCAGGGCGACGTGGCGGTTGCCGAGGTGATAGGCGGCGCGGGTCAGTTCGAAAGCATTGGCGCAGGTGACGTGAAGCAGTTGCTCGGGACGGGCGCAGACGCGAACGATCCGGCCGTCCTCGGCCTGCAGGCATTCGCCGTCATATAACGGCGCCTGACCTCGCTCCAGAAACAGGCCGACATCTTCGCCGTCGGCACTGAAACAGCGCAGACGGCTTTTGCTCCGCGCTTCGAAGGTCAGGTGCAACTCGGCGGACCAGACAGGTTGAGGGTCGATTCTGCGGTGAATCACCAGCATCGGAAAGCTTCCAGCAATGGACGTGTAGGAGGGCTAGAGCAAGTGGCTTGCCAACCGGCCGAGATGTAGGAAATCCCTGTCGGAGCGTAGTGGATGTTTCAGAATGTTGCGGGATTTTGGCTGGTTTTGGTGCGTGAAGATTTTTACATGCACCAAAAACGGGCCGCAGCACATGGCCAATGTGGGAGCGAGCTTGCTCGCGAAAGCGCTCTCCCAGTCAATGCATGGCTGACTGATCTGACGCCTTCGCGAGCAAGCTCGCTCCCACAGGGTTTTGTGATGACTTGGGCGAAGAGGATTACTCGGTACTGCCCAGCCCTTGCCAGTGCTTGAGGCCGATAAAGATGAAGCGCAGTTGCTGGGTGATCTTTGCCTGCGGCGTCAGATGTTCGGGCAGGCCTTCGGCGGGCGGATCGATGATGTCCGGCAGGGTGGCGAACACCGATTTGACGATCAGGTCAGCGATCACGCTCAGGCCGGCAGCATCCAGATGCTGCAGCTTGGGCATCAGCGTCAGGTCGGCGGCAAGGTCGGCGCTGATGGCTTCGCGCAGGCGACCGATCGCCTGACGCACCGGCAGCGAGCCGCCGTACTGCTCACGGGCGAGAAACAGAAATTGCGAGCGATTGGCGCTGACCACATCGAGGAAGATCCGCACCGAGGCATCGATGATGCCGCCCATGACGAATTCGTTGTGGCGCACCAGGCGAATGGTTTCGCGGAAGGTCTGGCCGACTTCGCTGACCAGCACCAGGCCCAGTTCGTCCATGTCGGCGAAATGCCGATAGAACCCGGTCGGCACGATGCCGGCGGTCTTGGTCACTTCGCGCAGACTCAGGCTGCCGAATCCCCGGCCGCTTTCCATCAAGTGGCGGGCAGCGTCCATCAGGGCGTGGCGGGTCTGTTGTTTCTGTTCGGCGCGGGGCAGCATCGCAAAGGCATTTCTTGAGCGGGACAAGCGCCGCACTCTAGCAAATCGACTTTGCTGGCGTCGAACGGCAGGGAAGAATCAGCGAGGGAAATTCAGTCTTGCGCTTGCCAGAGGCTGAAAAGGCAAAAGCCCGATCGGCTGATCGGGCTTTTTTAAAGGCCGCCATGGGCTTAGCTCAAAGCGCTGTTGCGTTCGATCACACGGTCACCACCACCTTCGGCGAGAGTTTGACCTTGTGGAGTACGATCGCTGCCACCTTCGGCGAGGGTCTGACCTTGTGGGGTACGGTCGCTACCGCCTTCGGCAAGGGTTTGACCTTGTGGGGTACGGTCGCTACCGCCTTCGGCAAGAGTCTGACCTTGTGGAGTCTTGTCATAGCCGTCTTGCACCAGACCTTTTTCTTCCAGGCGATCACGGCCGCCTTCAGCTACGGCTTGGCCAAGTGGAGTCTTGTCATAGCCATCTTGTACCAGACCTTTTTCTTCCAGACGGTTACGGCCGTTTTCTGCCAAGGTCTGGCCTTGTGGAGTACGGTCGCTGCCATCAGCCGCTACAGTCTGGCTGAATACCGAGTGGCCGGCTTTCACTTGTGGGGTGGCCTGTTCTGCAGCTGGCAGGGCGAAAGCAGTGCTGGCAAGCATCGACAGGGTAAGGCTGAGCAGTAATTGGCGTTTCATGATGGGTTGCTCCTTGGGAGGGCGATAAAGTGGGTACGAAGCCAATGCTACTCTCGATAAGTCGATATAAAAGTTCATAAACGCAATGGTAATAATCAACGGAATTGATTGTTCCGCGCGGGCGCTCTAGCTCGGGCGTTTGCGGGCGACGGTTTTGCACTGAAGTGGGTATTTTCGACTCACTCGCGACTCGCAAATGTGCGGGTGGCGGTAACGCTGTTCGACCAATCGGTCAGCATTCGGGCGATTTTTTGCCCAGGAATCTATATTCCGATTAAACCTGCGCACTGTTTGCCAGTCGTAGGATCCATGAGGGCCGCTTTGGCCCGTCGTTTCAGCTGTGCGTCGCCAAGTCGGCGTGCGGTCGTCATCAGGAGTCTTGTGCATGACGCGCACCGGGAAAATCTTCAGCTGGACCTTCGCCATTCTCGTATTGTTGCTGGCGGTGCTGGTTCTGATCATCGTGTTCTTCGACTGGAACCGGATCAAGCCGCCGCTCAACGCCAAAGTCTCGGAAGAACTGCATCGACCGTTTGCCATCAATGGCAACCTTGCGGTGATCTGGCAGCGCGAGCCGGATGAGGGCGGCTGGCGGGCCTGGGTGCCGTGGCCGCACGTGGTCGCTGAAGACCTGACGCTGGGCAATCCGGACTGGTCGAAGCAGCCGCAGATGGTCACCCTCAAACGGGTGGAGCTGCGCATCTCGCCGCTGGCCCTGCTGGCGCAACGGGTGACGATTCCGCGCATCGACCTGACCGAACCCAATGCGCAACTGCAGCGCCTGGTCGATGGCCGCGCCAACTGGACCTTCAAGTTCGATCCAAAGTACCCGAACGCCGAACCGTCGAATTGGGTGGTGGACATCGGCGCGATCGGCTTCGACAAGGGCCACGTTACCCTCGACGATCAGACGCTGAAGACCAATCTCGATGTGCTGATCGATCCGCTGGGCAAACCGATTCCGTTCAGCGAGATCGTCGGTGACAAGGCCGCGAAGACCGCGCAGGACAAGGGGGCCGCGCCGCAGGACTACGCGTTCGCGCTGAAGGTCAAAGGCCAATACCACGGCCAGAATCTCTCCGGCCAGGGCAAAATTGGCGGGCTGCTGGCGTTGCAGGACGCGAACAAACCGTTCCCGCTGCAGGCTCAGGCAAAGATCGGCGACACCAGCATCGAACTGGCCGGCACCCTGACCGATCCGCTCAACCTCGGCGCCCTCGATCTGCGCCTGAAACTGGCCGGCGCCAGCCTCGGCAACCTGTATCCGCTGACCGGTGTCACCCTGCCGGACACGCCGCCCTATGCCACCGACGGGCACCTTATTGCCAAACTGCATGACGCGGGCGGGGCGAAATTCACCTATGAACAGTTCAACGGCAAGATCGGCAGCAGTGACATTCACGGCGATCTGACCTATGTCGCCAGCCAGCCTCGGCCGAAACTGAGTGGCGCGCTGCTGTCCAATCAGTTGCTGTTCGCCGACCTCGCGCCGCTGATTGGTGCTGACGCCAATGACAAGCAGAAGGCCCGCGGCGGCGAGAGCAAGCAGCCAGCCGACAAAGTGCTGCCGGTCGAGGAGTTCAAGACCGACCGCTGGCGTGCGATGGACGCCGACGTCGAGTTCACCGGCATGCGCATTGTGCACAGCGAGAAGTTGCCGTTCACCGACCTCTATACCCACCTCAAACTCAACGACGGCGAACTCAGTCTCGAGCCGCTGCGTTTCGGCGTGGCTGGCGGCAATCTGGATGCGCAGATTCGTCTCAACGGTCGCACCGAGCCGCTTGAGGGCCGGGCCAGGTTGACCGCGCGCAAATTCAAGTTGAAGGAACTGTTCCCGACCTTCGAACCGATGAAAACCAGTTTCGGTGAGCTCAATGGCGACGCCGACATCAGCGGTCGCGGCAACTCGGTGGCCAAGCTGCTTGGCGGCGCCAACGGCAACCTGAAGATGCTGATCAACGACGGCGCAATCAGCCGCGAGCTGATGGAGCTGGCGGGGCTTAACGTCGGCAACTACGTGGTCGGCAAGATCTTTGGTGACAAGGAAGTGAAGATCAACTGCGCGGCGGCGGACTTCGACATCAAGACTGGTCTGGCGACCACGCGACTGTTTGTCTTCGATACCGAGAACGCAATCATCTACATCGACGGCACGGCGAACATGGCCACCGAACAACTGGACCTGACCGTGACCCCGGAATCCAAGGGCTGGCGTCTGATCTCGCTGCGTTCGCCGCTGTATGTGCGCGGCAAGTTCATCAAACCGGACGCGGGCGTCAAAGCGGTGCCGTTGATGTTGCGTGGAGCGGGGATGGTCGCGTTGGGTGTGATTGCAGCACCGGCGGCAGGATTGCTGGCGCTGGTGGCGCCGAGTGGCGGTGAGCCGAATCAGTGTGCGCCGTTGCTGCAACAGATGAAGGCGGGCAAGGCGCCCGTGACTGTCAAGCCAAGCAGGTAAGGCAAGAGCACAAGATCGCAGCCTGCGGCAGCTCCTACAGAGGAATTGTCGCGAGCGGCGATCTTTTTGCTTTTGTGCCGTTGGTAGAGGGGACTTACAGGTCGTTCAGAATGTCAGCCATGTCATCCGCATGCTCTTCTTCCTGCGCGAGGATGTCTTCGAAGATGCGGCGGGTGGTCGGATCCTTGTCGCCGATGTACTGAATGATCTCGCGGTAGCTGTCGATGGCGATCCGCTCCGCCACCAGGTCTTCGTAGACCATTTCTTTCAGGGTGTTCCCGGCCACGTATTGCGCGTGGGACATTTTCGATAGCAGGTCCGGGTTGAACTCCGGCTCGCCGCCCAGTTGCACGATGCGCTCGGCCAGACGGTCGGCGTGTTCCGCTTCCTGAGTGGCGTGTTCGAGGAATTCCTCAGCAGCCACATGCGCTTTCAGGCCGTTGGCCATGAAGTAGTGACGCTTGTAGCGCAGCACGCAGACCAGCTCGGTGGCCAGCGATTCATTGAGCAAGCGCAGCACTTCCTCACGGTTGGCGCTGTAGCTTTCGGTGACTGCGCCATTTTCGACGTGTTGCCGCGCGCGTTCGCGCAGGGTTTGTACATCCGACAAATGCAGGTCATTGCTCATTTCGATCTCCAGGAGGCTAATCCAAGGGGCGCCACGCTCTCCGGGCGTGATCGCTTACCCTGGTTGTGAGTCCCGCGCGACGGTAAAAGTTTTATGCGAGTTGGTCGTGCAGGTGTCATCGTCGAGGCGGATGCTTGGCGGGCGTTTTGCACGTCCGGCCTATAAACAGCGATCACAAGGATGTTTGCCCATGTCACAAGGTACTGCGACACGTTATCCACTGGTGCTGGTGCCGGGTATGCTCGGGTTTATCCGGCTGCTGCTGTACCCGTACTGGTACGGGATCATCAAGGCGTTGCGTCGCGGTGGTGCGACGGTGATTGCGGTGCAGGTGTCGCCGCTCCATTCCACCGAGGTGCGCGGCGAGCAGTTGCTGGCGCGGATCGACGAGATTCTGCGCGAGACCGGCGCGGCCAAGGTCAATCTGTTCGGCCATAGTCAGGGCTCGCTGACGGCGCGCTACGCGGCGGCGAAACGGCCGGATCTGGTGGCTTCAGTGACGTCGGTGGCTGGGACGAATCACGGTTCGGAGCTGGCCGACTATCTGCAGCAGCACTACCCGGCGGACAGTGCCAAGGGCCGCTTGCTGGAGGCGCTGTTGCGCCTGATCGGCTGGCTGATGGCGTTGCTGGAAACCGGTTACCACGGGCCGAAACTGCCGGTGGATATTCACGCCTCGCACCAATCGCTGACCAGCGCAGGCGTGGCGCTGTTCAATCAGCGTTATCCACAGGGCCTGCCGGAAACCTGGGGCGGGCACGGGCCGGAAGCGGTCAACGGCGTGCGTTATTACTCGTGGTCGGGGACGTTGCAACCGGGCAAGACTGATCGCGGCGGCAATCTGTTCGACGGCACCCATCGCAGTTGCCGGCTGTTCGCGAAAACCTTTGTGCGTGAGCGGGGGCAGTGTGACGGGATGGTCGGGCGCTACAGCTCGCACCTGGGCACGGTGATTGGTGACGACTATCCGCTGGATCACTTCGACATCGTCAACCAGTCGCTGGGGCTGGTGGGCAAAGGCGCGGATCCGGTGCGGTTGTTTGTCGAGCATGCGGCGCGGCTCAAGGCTGCCGGCGTGTGAGGGTCAGTTACACCGCGTTATCGTTCTTCGCGAGCAAGCCCGCTCCCACAGTTGGAACTCGGTCGAATGTGGGAGCGGGCTTGCTCGCGAAGAGGCCAGATCAGGCAACGCTGATTCGGCGGCCTAACACCGTGGTCCAACGCTCGGAAAGAATCACCCCGCCCAACGTCAACACCCCACCCACCAGGTGATACAGCGCCAATTCTTCTTTCAATACCACCGCGGCAATCAGCGCAGTAATCAGCGGCAGCAAGTTGAAAAACAAGGTCGTGCGGCTCGGCCCCAAACGCTGCACCGCCTGCATCCACGCCAGCGGCGCGAGCATCGATGCCAGCAGGCACGCATACAGCACCAACGGAATGTTCTGCACGGTCAGGCCGGTTTTCGGCGATGCGGCGTACAGTGGAAACAGCACCACAATCGCCACCAGCACTTGCAGGTACAACAACACCAGCGGCGGCAGGCGCAGCTGCCATTTTTTCAGCAGGGTGCTGTAGATCGCGTAGGCGAGGGTGGCGATCAGCATCATCGCGTCACCCAGGTTGACCCCGTGTTGCAGCAAGGCGCCGAGGCTGCCGGACGACACCACCACCAGCACGCCGGCGAAGGAAAACACTGCGCCGAACAGCGCACCGGCAGTCAGGCGCTGGCCGAGGCTGATGATCGCCATGGCCAGCGACATCAGTGGCATCAGCGACAGAATGATGCCCATGTTGGTCGCGGTGGTCAGGGTCGCGGCGAAGTACGCCAGGCTTTGATAGACCGCCATGCCCAGCACGCCGAGGATGAAGATCTTGCCCAGGTTCGGGCGGATCTGCGCCCAGTGCGCGAGCACCGCTTTGAGCATGAACGGGGTGAACAGCAGGCCGGCGAGCAGCCAGCGGTAGAAACCGATCTCGGCGGGGAAGATCGCCCCGACCGCCAGTTTGTTGATCACGGTATTGCCGGCCCAGATAAAAATCGCCAGCAGGGGAAACGCGTATTGCATGAAGTCAGAACCAGTACGTTGATGAACGCTGATTATCCCCTGTCTGGATCCAGCCCTATACTGCGAACCGGACAATCTGCCTTTGCAACCGGACAGCATGAACAGCAAGCACATCGATCTGCTGGATTTCAGCGAATTGCCGTCAGCGGTGTACTTCCGCTACGCCGACTTCAACGCCCACGAATACGCCGCGCCGCACCGTCATCCGTGGGGCACGCTGGAATACGCGGCCCACGGCGTGCTGCACATGGACGTTGACGGCAGCCGCTTCATGTCGCCGCCGCAGTACGCGGTGTGGGTGCCGCCGCAGGTCGAGCACAGTTTCTACAGTCACCAGCCGGTCAACTATCGCGCGGTGTGCCTCGACCCCAAGGTCTGCGCCGATCTGCCGCCGCGCGCGTGCACGCTGGCGATCAGCGACATTCTCAAGGCGATCCTCAAAGACTTCGCCGCCCGTGATGTGAAGATTCCCGAGCTGGACGCCGATCAGCGTCTGGCGCAGGTGCTGGTCGATCAACTGCAGCAGGCACCGGTGCATGAGTGCTATCTGCCATACGCAACCCATCCGGGGTTGCTGGCGATTCTCGAGGCGTTACAGGCCGATCCGGGCAACAACCAGCCGCTGCTGCACTGGGCAGCGCAGGTGCATGTCAGCGAGCGCACGCTGGCGCGGCTGTTCGTGCGCGAACTGGGGATGAGTTTCGGTGAGTGGCGTCAGCGTTTGCGCTATCTGGCGGCGATCGAGGCGTTGGAAAGCACAAAGAGCGTGCAGGAAATCGCTTTCGATCTGGGTTACAGCAGCGGCTCGGCGTTCATCGCCATGTTCGCCCGGCAGGCCGGGTGTACGCCGGAACAGTATCGCCGTAGCCATCTGGAAGGCAGGAAGGTGTAACAAGATTTGGCTACACTTCAGCACAGGTCGCATCCATCGGTGCGGCGACAAGGAGAAAACTCCATGAAGATGTTGCGTGCCCCTTTGTTGATGATTGGTCTGCTCCTGTGTTCCCAGGGTTTCGCCGCCACGGCGCAACAGAACAAAATGACCACCTGCAATGCCGACGCTACCGCCAAGAGCCTCAAGGGCGATGAGCGCAAGACTTTCATGAGCACCTGCCTCAAGGCAGCGCCGGCGGCCAACGACGCCAAGACCCTGACCCCGCAGCAGGAAAAAATGAAAACCTGCAATGCCGACGCGAAAACCAAGGCCCTGACCGGCGATGCGCGCAAGACGTTCATGAGTGATTGCCTGAAGAAAAAATAATCAGCTGAATCTTGTGGTGAGCGGGCCGGCCCCTTCGCGAGCAAGCCCGCTCCCACATTGAAATGCGTTCTCCTGTGGGAGCGGGCTTGCTCGCGAAGAGGGCGGTCATGTCAGCGACAATCTCGCGCCCTGCATATATCTAGTGCTCTCCCCGGATCGCTGGCAGACTGCCAATCCTTTTACGCCGTTCGTTTTGAGGCTGTATGCCAACGTTTTCTGAGCGTCATGTTGTGTTCTGGGTCAGTTGCATCATCATTTGTGGCGGTCTGCTGCTGGCATTGCCGCTGCGCCTGTTGCCGAGCCTGCTGGCCGGTCTGCTGGTGTTCGAGCTGGTCAACATGCTCACCCCGCAGCTGCAGCGGTTGATCGAAGGCCGGCGCGCGCGCTGGCTGGCGGTGGCGCTGCTGGGCACGCTGGTGGTCAGTGTGCTGGCGCTGATTTTTGCCGGCGCCATCAGTTTCCTTCTGCACGAAGCGGAAAACCCCGGCGCCTCGCTCGACAAGTTCATGGGCGTGGTCGACCGCGCGCGCGGGCAACTGCCGCCGTTTCTCGATGCCTATCTGCCGGCCAGTGCCGCCGAGTTCCGCGTGGCGATTGGCGAGTGGGGCAGCAAGCACTTGTCCGAGCTGCAACTGGTGGGCAAGGACGCGGCGCACATGTTCGTCACCTTGCTGATCGGCATGGTGCTGGGCGCGATCATCGCCCTGCAACGGATTCCCGACCTGACCAAGCGCAAGCCGCTGGCCGCGGCCCTGTTCGACCGTCTGCACCTGCTGGTGCAAGCGTTTCGCAACATCGTCTTCGCGCAGATCAAGATCTCGCTGCTCAACACCTTCTTCACCGCGATCTTCCTCGCGGTGATCTTGCCGCTGTTCGGCATCAAGCTGCCGCTGACCAAAACCCTGATCGTCCTGACCTTCCTGCTCGGCCTGTTGCCGGTGATCGGCAACCTGATGTCGAACACCCTGATCACCATCGTCGGTCTGTCGCTGTCGATTTGGGTAGCGGTGGCGGCGCTGGGTTATCTGATTTTTATCCACAAGCTCGAATACTTCCTCAACGCGCGCATCGTCGGCGGGCAGATCAGTGCCAAGTCGTGGGAGTTGCTGCTGGCGATGCTGGTGTTCGAAGCCGCGTTCGGCCTGCCGGGGGTGGTGGCGGGGCCGATTTATTATGCGTATCTGAAGAGTGAGTTGAAGCTCGGAGGAATGGTTTAACAGCAGCTTCGAGTTGCAAGCTGCAAGCTACAAGTAAAAGCAGAAGCAAGGCCGCGGCGGCTCTTGCTTTTGCTCTTACTTGCCGCTTGCAGCTTAAAGCTTGCAGCTGCCGTTACACGCCATAACGCTTCATCGCCTCAATCGCCAACCCGCTGCCAATACTGCCAAAGATATTCCCTTCAACATGGCGCGCATTCGGCAGCATCGCCGAAACGCTGTTGCGCAGTGCCGGGATGCCGCTGGAGCCGCCGGTGAAGAACACCGTATCGACCTGACCCACCGCGACGTTGGCATCGCTCAACAGCTGGGTGACGCTGCCGCGCACGCGCTCGAGCAGGGCGTCGATGGAGGCTTCGAACAGGGCGCGGGTCAGTTCCACGCTCAGGCCCGGTTCGATCCGGTCCAGCGGCACGAGGCGGCTGTCGGTGTGGGTCAGCTGGATCTTGGTTTCTTCCACTTCCATCGCCAGCCAGTGGCCGGCGCGCTGTTCGATCAGCTTGAACAGCCGGTCGATGCCGCCGGTGTCCTCGATGTCGTAGCGCATGCTGCCCAGCGCCAGCGTCGACTTCTGCGAATACACCGAGTTGATGGTGTGCCAGGTCGCCAGGTTCATGTGGTGACTGGTCGGCATGTAGGCGCCGCTCTTCATGCGGCTGCCGTAGCCGAACAACGGCATCAGGCCTTGCAGGCTCAGCTGTTTGTCGAAGTCGGTACCGCCGATGTGCACGCCGCCGGTGGCGAGGATGTCGTCGTGCCGTTGGTCCATGCCGCGACGCTCCGGCGACAGGCGTACCAGCGAGAAGTCCGAGGTACCACCGCCGATGTCGACGATCAGCACCAGCTCTTCTTTTTCGATGGTCGACTCGTAGTCGAACGCGGCGGCAATCGGTTCGAACTGGAACGACACGTCCTTGAAGCCGAGCTTGCGCGCCACTTCCACCAGGGTGTCTTCGGCTTCCTGGTCGGCCAGCGGATCGTCATCGACGAAAAACACCGGACGGCCGAGGACAACCTGCTCGAACTCGCGACCGGCGGCGGTTTCGGCGCGGCTCTTCAATTGGCCGATGAACAGCCCGAGCAGGTCCTTGAACGGCATCGCGGTGCCGAGGACGCTGGTGTCGTGCTTGATCAATTTGGAACCCAGCAGGCTCTTGAGCGAGCGCATCAGCCGGCCTTCGTAGCCTTCCAGGTACTCGTGCAGGGCCAGACGCCCGTATACCGGGCGGCGCTCCTCGATGTTGAAGAACACCACTGACGGCAGAGTGATCTTGTCGTCTTCCAGCGCAATCATCGTTTCCATGCCGGGGCGCAGCCAGCCGACGGTGGAGTTGGAGGTGCCGAAGTCGATACCACAGGCACGGGCTGGAGAGGCGTTGTTCATGTCTTTCGGGTTCCGGTCAAAAAACGGCCGCGCAGTGTATGTCAGTGCGCGGCAGATTCGAAGGCCGGTCATCCGCTATTTCGTGCCTGATTGTCTTGAAAGTCGCCGCATCGCCCCAAACTTGCTGGCATGGGCCGGCAGACATACCGGCGGTCGCAAGAACCGTCGTCCACTGCCGATAAACTTCTGCTGCGCCACCCGGTCACAACTTTGAGATCGGTCAACCTGGCAGGCGCGAATAAGCGCATGCTGGTCTCGGCGCGAAATCGATAACGGATGGTGATCCTTCGATGGACTTCAAAGACTATTACAAGATACTCGGCGTGGAGCCGACAGCAGACGACAAGGCGATCAAGGCGGCCTATCGCAAGCTGGCGCGCAAATACCACCCCGATGTCAGCAAGGAAAAAGACGCCGAGGCCAAGTTCAAGGACGCCTCGGAAGCCTATGAAGCGCTGAAAAGCGCCGACAAACGCGCCGAATACGACGACCTGCGCCGCTACGGCCAGCACGGTCAGCCGTTCCAGGGCCCACCGGGCTGGCAGAGCCGTGGCGGCTTCGGCGGGGGCGGTGCCGACACCGGCGACTTCTCGGACTTCTTCAGTTCGATCTTTGGCAATCGCGGCCCCGGTTTCGGTGGCGGCGAAGGCCGGCAATCACGCAGTGCAGGGCGCCGGGGACAAGACGTGGAAATGGAACTGCCGGTTTTCCTTGAGGAAACCCTGTCGAACGAGTCGAAGAAAGTCAGCTTCCAGGTGCCGCAATACAACGCCAACGGCCAGCACGTCAGCAATACCAGCAAGAGCCTGAACGTGAAGATCCCGGCCGGCGTGACCGACGGCGAGCGCATCCGCCTCAAGGGCCAGGGCGCACCGGGTATCGGTGGCGGGGCCAATGGCGACCTGTACCTGACCATTCGCTTCGCGCCGCATCCGAAATTCGATGTCGAAGGCGAAAACCTGATCATCACCCTGCCGCTGGCACCGTGGGAGCTGGCGCTGGGCACCGAAGTGGCCGTGCCGACCCTTACCGGCAAGATCAACCTCAAGGTCCCGGCCGGCAGCCAGAACGGCCAGCGCATGCGCGCCAAGGGCCATGGTCTGAAAAACAAGGCCGGTGAACGCGGTTACCTGTTCGTGCAGCTCAAGGCCGTGATGCCGAAAGCCTCGGACGACGAGGTCAAGGCGCTGTGGCAGGAACTGGCGAAGAAAGCCGCCTTCAATCCGCGAGAGAACTTCTGAACCCGACGACGGAGTAGCCCATCATGAGCAACCCCCTGATCGTTCAACTGGACATGGCAGAATTCTGTGAGGCGGCCGACCTGTCGGACGTCTACGTGATCGAAATCGTCGAACACGGCATTCTCGAACCTCAGGGCACGCAGCCCCGGGAATGGCGCTTCACCGACTACGAGCTGAGCCTGGCCAAGCGCGCCGCGAAATTGCGGCGCGAGCTGGAGCTGGAGTGGGAAGGGGTTGCGCTGGCGCTGAATCTGCTGGAGGAAGTGCAGCAATTGCGGGCGGAAAACCGCATGCTGCGCCAGCGATTGGGGCGGTTGGTGGTCGAGTAGTCTGGCTGATGTTATTTGGTTGTTCGATCGGGCCTCTTCGCGAGCAAGCCCGCTCCCACAGGTTGACCGCGGTCTCCTGTGGGAGCGGGCTTGCTCGCGAAGAACGATAACGCAGTCATTTTGACTGGCTCCTCTTGGGCAACACCACGCTGAACTGCGTGCCGTCAGTCTCGCTCGAGCTGACCTCAATCGTGCCGCCATGCGCGGTCACCACTTCCTTGACGATAAACAGGCCGAGCCCGAGGCTGGTGGACGGCTGTCCGAGTTCTTCGTCGGCGCTGCGTACCAGCGGATCGAAAAGGGTGGCGAGCGCCTCTTCGGGGATCGGCGTGCCGAAGTTATGCACCGTCAGATAAACGCTGTCGCCGTCGCCACTGAGGTTGACGTTGACCTCGCGCTGGTTCGAACCGTGCTGCAAGGCGTTGCCGATCAGGTTTTGCAGCAGTTGATCGATCCTTCCGGCATCCCAGGTTCCGCGGGTATCCCCGCTGACCGTGAAATTCGGCGCGTATTGCGGATTACCGGCGCTGGCCTCGGCGAGCGCTGCCCGCGTCGCGCTGGCCAGGTCCATCGGCCCCGGCTCGATCGGCAGACTGCGGCCCAGACGGCTGCGCACCAGTTCCAGCAGGTCGCTGACCATCGACGCCATGTGCCGCGCGCCCAGCTTGATGTGCTGGACGCAGGCCAGCGCATCGGCCTCGAGGCTGAATTTGCGCAGCAGCAGTTCGGTGGACATGCTCACCGCCTGCAGCGGGGCGCGCAGGTCGTGGCCGAGGATGGCGAGGAAAATGTCCCGCGAGCGATTGACCTGTTCGGCGTAAGCGGCGGTCGATTCGGCCAGCGCTTCGTCGATGGCTTCGTTGAAGCGGATCATGTCGTGAAAGCAGGCGAGGTCCGGGACAGTGAGGCTGTCGCTCCAACGGCGGATCACGCAGGCGCGCAGATGGCGGAACTCGCTGGTCATCTGCACCAGATCGAAACCCACGGTGTGGCGCAGTTCGCCATGACTGGCGCCGGCCTCATCCAGGCTCGGGGTCTTTTCCGGACCTTCGCCCTTGGCTTTGGCAACCTGTTCGGCAGGGCTCTGCGGCTTGTCCATGTCACGGGCGGCGGCCCGCAGGATAGCCGCGGCGTGATCGCGCAGGGCCACGGAATCCAGATGGTCGGCGGCCGGGGTGATGGTCGCGGCGAACTGTTCCCACTCATCGACGATTGGCTCGACATTGGCCAGGATGAACTCGGATAGACGCATGGGCAGTTCCTGAAAAGGGGTAAAGCGAACCGAATAGTAGTCCCTTTGGCGAGAAATACACGAAGGTTTACGCAGCGGTTTTCCGGCGTCATGAAAAAGGCCCCGAGACGGTGCGCAAGGCACGGTCGCGGGGCCTGTTTATCGAGTGTCGGCGGCGTCAGAACAGGAAGTAGCGCTGGGCCATCGGCAGGCTTTCCGCCGGCTCACACCACAACAGCACGCCGTCGGCCTTGACCTGATAGGTCTGCGGGTCGACATCGATGTTCGGCAGGTAGTCGTTGTGGATCAAGTCGGTCTTCTGCACCTCGCGGCAGCCTTTGACCACGCCGATTTTCTTTTTCAGCCCCAGTGCTTCAGGCAGCCCGGCCTCCAGCGCCGCCTGACTGATGAAGGTCAGGCTGGTGGCGTGCAGCGAGCCGCCGTAGCTGGCGAACATCGGCCGGTAGTGCACCGGTTGCGGGGTCGGAATCGACGCGTTGGCATCGCCCATCAGGCTGGCGGCAATCGCGCCGCCCTTGAGGATCAGCGTCGGTTTCACGCCGAAAAACGCCGGACGCCAGAGCACCAGATCGGCCCATTTGCCCACTTCCACCGAGCCCACTTCATGGCTGATGCCGTGGGTGATCGCCGGGTTGATCGTGTATTTGGCGATATAGCGTTTGGCGCGAAAGTTGTCGTTGCCTGCGCCGTCCTGCGGCAGCGGGCCGCGCTGTTTTTTCATCTTGTCGGCGGTCTGCCAGGTACGCGTGATGACTTCGCCGACGCGGCCCATGGCCTGGCTGTCGGAGCTGATCATCGAGAACGCGCCGAGGTCGTGGAGGATGTCTTCGGCGGCAATCGTCTCGCGGCGGATGCGGCTTTCGGCGAACGCCACGTCTTCGGCGATGCTCGGGTCGAGGTGGTGGCAGACCATCAGCATGTCGAGGTGTTCGTCGATGGTGTTGCGGGTGAACGGCCGGGTCGGGTTGGTCGAACTCGGCAGCACGTTGGGGAAGCCGCAGGCCTTGATGATGTCCGGCGCATGGCCGCCACCGGCACCCTCGGTGTGGTAGGTGTGGATGGTGCGGCCCTTGAACGCGCCGAGGGTGGTTTCGACGAAACCGGATTCGTTCAGGGTGTCGGTGTGGATCGCCACCTGCACGTCGTACTGGTCGGCGACGCTCAGGCAGTTGTCGATGCTCGCCGGGGTGGTGCCCCAGTCCTCGTGCAGCTTGAGGCCGATGGCGCCGGCCTTGACCTGCTCGATCAGCGGCTCCGGCAGGCTGGCGTTGCCCTTGCCGGTGAGGCCGATGTTCATCGGAAACGCATCGGCGGCCTGGAGCATGCGCGCCAGGTGCCACGGCCCGGAGGTGCAGGTGGTGGCGTTGGTGCCAGTGGCAGGTCCGGTGCCGCCGCCGATCATGGTGGTGACGCCGCTCATCAACGCTTCTTCGATCTGCTGCGGGCAGATGAAGTGGATGTGCGTGTCGATGCCGCCGGCAGTAAGGATCATGCCTTCGCCGGCGATCACTTCGGTGCTGGCGCCGATGGCGATGGTCACGTTCGGTTGTACGTCCGGGTTGCCGGCCTTGCCGATTGCGGCGATGCGCCCGTCCTTGAGGCCGACGTCGGCCTTGACGATGCCCCAGTGGTCGATGATCAGTGCGTTGGTGATCAGCGTGTCGACCACTTCAGCGGCGAGCAACTGGCTCTGGCCCTGGCCGTCACGGATCACTTTGCCGCCGCCGAACTTCACTTCTTCACCGTAGGTGGTGAAGTCCTGCTCGACTTCGATCCACAACTCGGTGTCCGCCAGGCGCACCTTGTCGCCGACGGTGGGGCCGAACATGTCGGCGTAGGCTTGACGGGAAATCTTCATCTCAATTCCTTGCAAATTATTGTGGCGAGGGGATTTATCCCCGATCGGGTGCGTAGCACCCGCCATTCAGCAAAAGTGAGTTTTCTGATGGAACCGGTGGCGTTTGGCGACCGCTGCGCGGTCGATCGGGGATAAATCCCCTCACCACAGGAAAATGCTCGTCAATCGAGATCGCCCATCACCCGCCCGGCAAACCCGAACACCCGCCGAAGCCCGGCGTATTCCACCAGTTCCACCTCGCGGCTCTGCCCCGGCTCGAAGCGCACCGCGGTGCCGGCCGGGATGTTCAGGCGCATGCCGCGGCTGGCGGCGCGGTCGAAGGTCAGCGCGTCATTGGTTTCGAAAAAATGATAGTGCGAGCCGACCTGGATCGGCCGGTCGCCGCTGTTGGCGACTTTCAGGCTGAGGGTGCGGCGGCCGACATTCAGTTCGATGTCGCCGGGCTGGATCTGGTACTCGCCAGGAATCATCGCTGGGCTCCTTGCAGAATCTTGAAGTAGAGGGCGGTCGGTCGATAAGTACCGTGCGGGTCGCAGGCGTAATCGGGGATTTCGCCGGCGCGGGTGTAACCGAGGGCCTGGTAGAAATCCTCGGCCGGGGAGCCGGCTTCGGTGTCGAGGTAGAGCATGCCGCGCTTGAGCTGGCGCGCTTCGAGTTCCAGCGCCGTCATCAATTGCTGACCGAGGCCGCGGCGTCGCGCGTGTTCGCGCACCAGCAGTTTTTGCACTTCGGCGCGATTGAGACCATTGGCCTTCTGGCACAGGCTCAACTGCACGCTGGCCTGCACTTGTTCGTCCTTGACCACCACCCAGAGCAACACGCTGCCCTTGTTCAGCTGTTGCTGCACCTCATCGAAATAGGCGCGGGCCTGCGTGGCATCGAGGTCGGCCATGAAGCCGACGCTGGCGCCGTAACCCACGGCGTCGAGCAGCAGATCAATCAGGCCCTGACGATAGTGCGCAAAACTTTCCGCATTGACGCGTCGCAGTTGGGCGGGGTTCATCGCGTGTCACTCCTGGTGGGCGTCGGGCGGTAGCGCGCCGGGGTTGAGGATCAGTTGCATGAACGTCAGGTCGAGCCAGCGGCCGAACTTGGTGCCGACCTGCGGCATTTGCCCGGTGATGCTGAAACCGGCGCGCTGGTGCAGACGAATGGACGCGGCGTTGCCACTCTCGATGGCGGCGACCATCACATGCTTGCCGCAGGCTTTCGCCCGCTCGATCAGCGCGCTCATCAATTGCGGGCCGAGGCCATTGCCGCGTTGGTCGTTGCGCACGTAGACCGAGTGCTCGACGGTGTGGCGAAAGCCGTCGAACGGCCGCCAGTCACCGAACGAAGCGTAGCCGAGCACGCTGTTGTCGGCGTCGGCGATCACCAGAATCGGGTAGGCCTGGGCCTGGCGCGCACTGAACCACGCTTGGCGGTTGCCAAGGTCGACTGCCGACTCGTTCCAGATCGCCGTGGTGTTGAGCACTGCGTCGTTGTAGATGTCACGGATCGCCGGCAGGTCGGCGTGCAGCGCATCGCGAATGCTGTAAGTCATGGCGCGGCCTCAGACGATCGGCTGGTGGACGGTGACCAGTTTGGTGCCGTCGGGGAACGTCGCTTCGACCTGGATCTCCGGGATCATTTCCGGGATGCCTTCCATCACTTGCTGGCGGCTCAGCAGGGTGGTGCCGAAGTGCATCAGCTCGGCCACGGTCTGGCCATCGCGGGCACCTTCCAGCAGCGCGGCGGAGATGTAGGCCATGGCTTCCGGGTAGTTGAGTTTCACACCGCGCGCCAGGCGCCGCTCGGCAACGAGGCCGGCGGTGAAGATCAGCAGCTTGTCTTTTTCGCGTAGGGTCAGGTCCATCGTTTGAAATCCATAATCGGCAGTTGGAAATTATTGGTTCGTACGCTCACTGTAGGAGCTGCCGAAGGCTGCGATCTTTTGACTTTGATTTTTTAAAGACAAGATCAAAAGATCGCAGCCTGCGGCAGCTCCTACAGGGAAAGGGGAATGCATTTCAGGTGTTCCAGATGCGTGGGGGCTGGGCCTCGCGGCCGAGCAAAGCCGGGCGCAGCAGGCGCCACAGGTCGATCAGCCAGGCGCGGGCCAGCAGCGCCTCGCTTGCCAGGCAACGGGCAACCAGCAACCCCGGCAACTGGGTCAGATCGCCACGCACGTCGTGGCCCAAGGTGCGACAGCGCTCCAGCAGGTCGGCATCGATTTCACCGGTGACCAGTAACGTCGCAAACACCGGGTTGCCATCCAGGCCGATCGGCGAATCGAGCAAGCCGTCATTGCCGCCGATGCGCTGGCGCTCATGCCAGAGCAAGCGCCCGTCGCGGCGAATATCCAGATGCGCCTGGAAATGCCCGTGGTCGAAACGCTCGCCACTGGCCGGGCGCCCCAGCGCCACCACGTCCCAGTACAACAGCCGCGCATCGCCCTCAAGCTCGATCGATGTGCTGAGTTCGGCCTGGGCGGCGCTGTAGACGATGGTTTCCTGCGGCAGCCATTCCAGCGTCGCGCCGGCCGCGACTTTCAAATCCAGGTGCTGATAGGCCGGCCCTGCTGCGCGATACCACTTGGCGGCGCCGGGGCTGGTGATCTGCGCCCAGGCCTGCGCTTCGACGCGGGCGCTGATGTTCAACCGGTCACCGCCGGCGATCCCGCCCGGTGGGTGGACGATGATGTGCTGGCAGACCTCGGGACCTTCGGCGTACAGGTGCTTCTGCACCCGCAGCGGGCCGAGATGACGCCGCCGAACCGGGCGCGTGCAGTCGCCGAAGCGGGCGTAGGCCAGCTCCAGCTCGGCGTGCCAGCTCGGGGTAAACAGGGCAGTGGGAAGCGCTAGATTCATGGTTTGTCGTTATCGTTAGGAAGCTACAGATTAAATCGTTACCAGACCACGTACACCCTCGGCCTCCATATTTTCACCGCGACCCTGCTGCACGATTTCGCCCCGGGACATCACCAGGTACTGATCGGCCAGCTCCGCTGCGAAATCGTAGAACTGCTCCACCAGCAAAATAGCCATGTCGCCACGGGCCGCGAGGGTCTTGATCACTGCGCCGATCTCCTTGATCACCGACGGCTGAATGCCTTCGGTGGGTTCGTCGAGGATCAGCAAGCGCGGACGGCTGGCCAGGGCGCGACCGATCGCCAGTTGCTGTTGCTGACCGCCGGAGAGATCGCCACCGCGGCGCTGCTTCATTTGTAGCAGCACCGGGAACAGTTCGTAGATGAAACCTGGGACTTCTTTCGCTTCGCTGCCGGGAAAGCGCGACAGACCCATCAGCAGATTCTCTTCCACGGTCAGCCGGCCGAAGATTTCCCGGCCCTGCGGCACATAAGCAATGCCGGCATGGACGCGCTGGTGCGGCTTGAGCGTGGTGATCGCCTGGCCTTCCCAGTTCACCGCGCCTTCCTTGGCCGGCAACAAGCCCATCAGGCATTTGAGCAGGGTGGTCTTGCCCACGCCGTTGCGCCCGAGCAGGCAGGTGACTTCGCCGACCTTCACGTCAAAGCTCAGCCCCCGCAGGATGTGGCTTCCGCCGTAGTACTGGTGCAGCTTGTCGACTTGCAGCATGTTCAGAATCTCCTCAAATCCACCTGTGGGAGCGGGCTTGCTCGCGAATGCGGTGGATCAGTCGCCATCAACTTTGAATGACACGCCGCATTCGCGAGCAAGCCCGCTCCCACATTGGAAAGGTGTTTGCAGCTTCAGCGGCCGAGGTAGACCTCAATGACCCGCTCGTTTTCCTGCACCTGTTCCAGCGAGCCTTCAGCCAGAACACTGCCCTGGTGCAACACCGTCACGTGGTCGGCAATCGAGCCGACAAAACCCATGTCGTGCTCCACCACCATCAGCGAATGCTTGCCGGCCAGCGACTTGAACAGCTCGGCGGTGAAGTCGGTTTCGGCGTCGGTCATGCCTGCCACCGGCTCATCGAGCAGCAACAGTTGCGGGTCTTGCATCAGCAACATGCCGATCTCCAGGAACTGCTTCTGGCCGTGGGACAGCAAGCCTGCCGGGCGATTGACCGATGAGGTCAGGCGAATGGTTTCCAGCACCTCACTGATCCGGTCGCGCTGCTCGCCGCTCAGCCGCGCGCGCAGGCTGGCCCACACCGACTTGTCGGTTTTCTGTGCCAGCTCCAGGTTTTCGAACACGCTGAGCGCTTCGAACACCGTCGGCTTCTGGAACTTGCGGCCGATCCCGGCCTGGGCGATCTGCACTTCGCTCATTTGCGTCAGATCCAGGGTTTCGCCGAACCAGGCCTTGCCGTGGCTGGGGCGGGTCTTGCCGGTGATCACGTCCATCAGCGTGGTCTTGCCCGCGCCATTCGGGCCGATGATGCAGCGCAACTCGCCGACGCCGATGTACAGGTTCAGATCGTTGAGGGCGCGGAAGCCGTCGAAGCTGACGCTGATGTCTTCCAGCGTGAGGATCGTGCCGTGGCGGGTGTCGAGGCCCGGACCGACCCGTTGGCCGAGGCCGATCGAGTCGCGGCTGGTGCCTTCGTCCTTGTTCGGTTCGACCGGAAAGAACGCCGGCTCCAGCATGAATTCAGCCGTTGCTGTGACTCTCATTGCTCACCTCGTTTCTTCAGCAGACCGATCACACCTTTGGGCAGGTACAGCGTCACGACGATGAACAGCGCGCCGAGGAAGAACAGCCAGTATTCGGGGAAGGCCACGGTGAACCAGCTCTTCATGCCGTTGACCACGCCGGCGCCGAGCAGCGGGCCGATCAGTGTTCCGCGTCCGCCGAGGGCGACCCATACCGCTGCTTCGATGGAGTTGGTCGGCGACATTTCGCTGGGGTTGATGATGCCTACTTGCGGCACATACAAGGCTCCCGCCAGACCGCACAGCACCGCGCTCAACACCCAGACAAACAGCTTGAAACCACGCGGGTCGTAACCGCAGAACATCAGGCGGTTTTCCGCATCGCGCAGTGCGGTCAGCACCCGGCCGAACTTGCTCTGCGCCAGACGCCAGCCGATGAACAGGCTGGCGACCAGCAGCAACACCGTGGCCAGAAACAGCACGGCGCGGGTGCCCGGCTCGGTAATGCCGAAGCCGAGAATCGTGCGGAAATTGGTGAAGCCGTTGTTGCCGCCGAAGCCGGTCTCGTTGCGGAAAAACAGGAGCATGCCGGCGAAGGTCAGGGCCTGAGTCATGATCGAGAAGTACACGCCCTTGATCCGCGAACGGAAGGCGAAGAAGCCGAACACCAGCGCCAGCAGACCCGGCGCCAGCACTACCAGGCACATTGACCAGATAAAACTGCTGGTGCCGCGCCAGTACCACGGCAATTCGCTCCACGACAGAAAGGTCATGAACGCCGGCAGGCCATCACCGGCGGCCTGGCGCATCAGGTACATGCCCATCGCATAACCGCCGAGGGTGAAGAACAACCCGTGGCCCAGCGACAGCAGCCCGGCGTAACCCCAGACCAGGTCCAGCGCCAGCGCGACGATCGCATAACAGAGGATTTTGCCGACCAGCGTCAGGGTGTACGCCGAGACGTGCAGCGCGTTGTCGGGCGCCAGCAGCGAGAGCAGCGGCAGGGCGATCAGCAAGGCGAGGATCACCGCGCCGACGGCCAGCGTGAGTTTCGGTCCGGCCTTTTGTGTGGCGGTGACAAGTAGAGGCTGGTTCATCAGTCGATCACCCGTCCTTTCAGTGCGAAGAGGCCTTGCGGACGTTTCTGGATGAACAGAATGATCAACGCGAGGATCAGGATCTTGCCCAGCACCGCACCGATCTGCGGTTCGAGAATCTTGTTGGCGATGCCCAGGCCGAACGCCGCGAGCACGCTGCCGGCGAGTTGCCCGACACCGCCGAGCACCACCACCAGGAACGAATCGATGATGTAGCTCTGGCCGAGGTCTGGGCCGACGTTGCCGATCTGACTCAGCGCCACGCCACCGAGGCCGGCGATGCCCGAGCCGAGGCCGAAGGCGAGCATGTCGACGCGCCCGGTGGGCACGCCACAGCAGGCGGCCATGTTGCGGTTCTGCGTGACCGCGCGCACGTTGAGGCCCAGACGGGTTTTGTTCAGCAGCAGCCAGGTCAGTACCACCACGAACAAGGCGAAGGCGATGATCACGATGCGGTTGTACGGCAGCACCAGATTCGGCAGCACTTGAATGCCGCCGGACAGCCACGCCGGGTTCGCCACTTCAACGTTCTGTGCGCCGAACAGCAGACGCACCAACTGGATCAGCATCAGGCTGATGCCCCAGGTGGCGAGCAGGGTTTCCAGTGGCCGGCCGTAGAGGTGGCGAATCACCGTGCGCTCCAGCGCCATGCCGATCGCCGCCGTGACAAAAAACGCCACCGGCAGCGCGATCAGCGGGTAGAACTCGATGGCTTGCGGGGCGTAGCGCTGGAACATCAACTGCACCACGTAGGTCGAGTAGGCGCCGAGCATCAGCATCTCGCCATGGGCCATGTTGATCACCCCGAGCAGGCCGAAGGTGATCGCCAGACCGAGTGCCGCGAGCAGCAGAATCGAGCCGAGGGACATGCCGCTGAACGCCTGACCGAGCACTTCGCCGATCAGCAGTTTGCGTTTGACCTGGGCGAGGCTGGTTTCGGCGGCAGTGCGCACACCGGCATCGGTTTCGACGCCGGGTTCGAGCAAGCCTTCGAGGCGGGTGCGCGCCAGTGGATCGCCGGTTTCACCGAGCAGGCGCACCGCAGCCAGACGCACCGCCGGGTCGGCATCCACCAGTTGCAGATTGGCCAGGGCCAGGCTCAGAGCGGCGTGGACGCTTGGGTCTTGTTCACCAGCCAGTTGCTGGTCGAGGAATTTCAGCTGCGCGGGTTTCGCGCTTTTCTGCAATTGCTGCGCGGCAGTCAGACGGATTTTGGCGTCGGCGGCGAGCAATTGGTGGCTGGCCAGTGCGGTGTCGATCAGACCCCGCAGGCGGTTGTTCAGGCGCAGGGGTTTCGGCTGGCCGTCGATGCTCAGTTCGCCTTGTTGCAGGGCGTTGAGCAATTCGACACGCGCCGGATCGGGCTGCGCGGCCCAGGCTTCCAGCAGTCTGGCTTGCTGCATGGGGTTGGCGGCGACAAAGTCTTCGGCGTCGCTGGCGAAGGCAGTCATCGGCAACAGCAGAGCGATGACGAGAATGAAGCGGTAAAAGGCAGTCGGCATAAAGAGTCGCCTTGCGCGGACTAATGGTGGGAGCGGGCTTGCTCGCGAAAGCAATGTGTCAGTCGACTGGCATGTTGAATGTGAGTCCGCTTTCGCGAGCAAGCCCGCTCCCACAGGGGGATTGTGTCGGCCTCACGCCAAGCGCAAGACTGACATCCGGTAACTCAGTTGCTCTTCACCGCATAATCCGGCTTCTTGTCGTTGCCCTCGATAAACGGGCTCCATGGCTGGGCGCGGATCGGGCCTTCGGTCTGCCATACCACGTTGAACTGACCGTCGCTCTGGATCTCGCCGATCATCACCGGTTTGTGCAGGTGGTGGTTGGTCTTGTCCATGGTCAGGGTGTAGCCCGACGGCGCGGCGAAGGTCTGTCCGGCCAGTGCTTCGCGGACCTTGTCGACGTCGGTGGATTTGGCTTTTTCAGCGGCCTGCGCCCACATGTGGATGCCGACGTAGGTGGCTTCCATCGGGTCGTTGGTCACGGCTTTGTCGGCGCCCGGCAGGTTGTGTTTCTTCGCGTAGGCTTTCCAGTCAGCGACGAACTTCTTGTTCACCGGGTTCTCGACCGACTCGAAGTAGTTCCACGCCGCGAGGTTGCCCACCAGTGGTTTGGTGTCGATGCCGCGCAGTTCTTCTTCGCCCACCGAGAACGCCACCACCGGAACGTCGGTGGCTTTCAGGCCCTGGTTGGCCAGCTCTTTGTAGAACGGCACGTTGGAGTCGCCATTGACGGTGGAGATGACCGCCGTCTTGCCGCCCGCCGAAAACTTTTTGATGTTGGCGACGATGGTCTGGTAATCGCTGTGACCGAACGGGGTGTAGACCTCTTCGATGTCCTTGTCGGCCACGCCTTTGGAGTGCAGGAACGAGCGCAGGATCTTGTTGGTGGTGCGCGGGTAGACGTAGTCGGTGCCGAGCAGGAAGAAACGCTTGGCGCTGCCGCCTTCTTCGCTCATCAGGTATTCCACCGCCGGGATCGCTTGCTGGTTTGGTGCGGCGCCGGTGTAGAACACGTTCGGCGACATTTCTTCGCCTTCGTATTGCACCGGGTAGAACAGCAGACCATTGAGTTCTTCGAACACCGGCAGCACCGATTTGCGTGAAACCGAAGTCCAGCAGCCGAACACCACCGCCACCTTGTCCTGGGTCAGCAACTGCCGGCCCTTTTCGGCGAACAGCGGCCAGTTCGACGCCGGGTCGACCACGACCGGTTCGAGCATCTTGCCGTTGACGCCGCCCTTGGCGTTGATCTCGTCGATGGTCATCAACGCCATGTCTTTGAGCGACGTTTCGGAGATCGCCATGGTCCCGGACAACGAATGCAGAATCCCGACCTTGATGGTCTCGGCCGCCTGGACAGTCCAGGTCATGCCCATCGCGGCGATGCTTGCCGAGAGAGTGAAAGCCTTGATCAAACTGCGACGCTTCATTGTGCGATCTCCATGAACGTTTAATTTTTCTTGGTTGGCAGATACGGACGACTGAAGGGGCTTTAGCAAGGGCTGTGCCGAACGCGGGCAAGGCTTGGTTCCGCTGCTTTCCCGGGCTGGGTGAGTGGCGGCGCGCACCATCGATGGGCGCTCGGCGACGGAGCGGGCACGGCTGTGCGCTCAAGTGGTGCCTGCACTATCTATCTACCACCGGCCGACCGCGCTCGCGGGATAGCTTTGACACTCCGCACAAAACCCAATGGATCCGGAGTGCTCATGGAAGAACAAACAACACCTCACCGCACCGCGCCACTGATGAGTCGCGAATTTCTAAGTGCCGATGATGCGGCCCGCTACGCCCATGAACGGGTTGGCGAGCGCCGTGACCGGCAATTTCTTGCGATGATTTTTCAGCGCGAGCAGCGCTATGTTGTCACCGAGCCGGTCGAGGCCGGTGGCGACCTGCTGGATCAACAGCTGTTTGCAGTGGACGCGGCCGGGCGCGCGATGTACCCGGACAAGCACGTCCTGCACAGCCTGTTCTACTCGCATCAGGCGTTGTCGACGCTGGATGCGGCACGGATCGAGCGTCTGAAGTGGACGCGCACGGATGCGATCATCAGCTTGCAGATGTTCAGCATTCACGAGTTGTTTCACATCGTCGCGCAAGGGGTGCCGGCCTACTTGTCGGGGGCCGAAGACAGTCTGCTGTGGTTTGAATCGGACCCGGTCAGTTGGCCTGCGCTGTTGCAGCGCCTGGGTACGCTGGCGCATCCGGGGCCGCTGGCGCAGGGCCTGGAGCAGGGCAGTGTGCTGCCCATCGCCTTCGTGCAGCAGGTGGCGAGTGCCGGTACGTTACGCATCGTCATCGACAACGCGTTGTGGGGGCACCGGCAAACCCTCACCGAGCATTGGGGCGCCTACCCGGAAATGGGCGAGCGGCCAGTGCCCAAACCGGTGTCGTTCGGTGCCGTATTCGCTTCGGCTGATGCCGCCGCGCAAGACCGTTTCGCTCGTGGTGTGCAGTACCGTGATCAGGAGCGGACATGGTTCGGCTTCATCCTCAAGCGCGAAGGCCTGGAGGAATACATCGCCTCGGAACTGGTGGCGGTCAACGGCGTGCGTGACAAGCTGTTTTCCCGGCACAGTCTGTTTCCTGAATCGCCCCACGCCACGCAGTCGGCCATGCCCCAGGGCTTTCGGCGTTACGCGTATTTTTATTCCCGGCAACGGGTGACCCGCTTTCGCCCGAACCGCGGCTGGCTGGCCGAGCACTTCATCGTACCCAGGGATCTGTTCGTCGCCGTGTATGACTCGCGGCGCCCGCCGGTGGTGGAGGGCAGGGGGTCGATCCCGACCTACATCGCGACCCAGGATGGCGCCTTGCTCAAGTACCTCATGCGCCCCAACAGCAAGCTGTTCGATAACAACACGCCGCACCTGACGCTGGATGACATCCAGTCCAATCTGGTTGCCGGCACGTTGTCGTCAACCGGCTTCGTCCGGGTGGTGGCCAACAGTGGTGAACTCAGCGTGCTGCACCCCAACACCTGTTGGGATCGGCCCGGCCGGATCGACAGCGAATGGTTGCCGGCACGGCACATCGAGCGCCGCCTGTTGAGCGCGGCTTTCCCGACCGCCGATGACGCTGCGCTGGCGGCGCGCGCCGAGGTGCCCGCGACGGCCGACAGGATCTTCGGCGGGCTGGTGCTGCGCCGCGCCGATGGATTGTTCGTCGCCACGCTGCCGGTCATCACGCCTGAGGAAAACTTCTCCGTGGACTGGATCTTCCCCGATGAAAGCGTCAGCGCCGGGCTGTTCCCCGCCGGATGCTCGATCGTCGCACGCTACCGCTCGCGGTCGGCGCGGGAAGTGCCTGTGGTGCTCGATAGCACGCAAAAGCAGCTGTATCTGAACATGCTCTCGGTGGACGTGGTGTACAGCGCGTTTCAGCGTGAGGGCCGGATGCAGGATGAATACCTGTTCGGCCCGGACGGCTCGGTGATCCGCTATCAATGTGGCGTGTGGAACCAGTTCCGGGCCAACCTGGCCAGCGCACTGACCGACTTTGCCAGCCTGCCCCACGACCTGGATGCCGCGTGGATTCGCAAGCGCATTCACGAAGGGCAACTGACCCCGTACAAGTGGGTCGATTCCCTGGCCCGCAATGGCTATCTGCGCGTAGTGTCAGGCAGTCCGACCTGGGGCGCGCCACGCGCTGTCAGCGAGTTCAGTGCAGCGTCGCTCAAGCACCCTTCGCCGCCGCGCCTTTACACGCCTGCCATCAGCGAGCCGCGCTACAGCCCGGCCTTTGCCCAGGAAGCCGCGGCGGCTCGTTATGCCCACGAGCGGGCCGGCGAGCGTGGCGTGGCCAGCTTCGGTTTCATTCTGTACAACGAGCGCCACAAACAGTTCGTCAGCACCTTGCCCATTGCACTGCAGAATTCGGCGCTGGCCTACGACAGGGTCTTCCCCGAAGGCAAGCCACTGTCGGGGTATAAGATCAATGCGGTTTACCTGTGCGCCGCACGCACTGGCGACCGTGCAGAAGACGGCGACCGCGCGCACTTTTTCTCCCCGCTCGCGGTGCACCTGCTGCTCGCCCGAGCCAAATTGGGACAGGCGTATAAACCGGTCTATCTGTCGTGCAGCGACGGCGCCTTGCTGCGGTTCGAAATGGACCCCTTCGAGCCAGGCAAGACGCTGGATGAGTTCGGTCAGTCAGCGCTGTTTTCCAACAAGTTCGGACTGATCGATCAGGCCAATGCTGACGAGCGTGATATACGCGAGCAGCGCTTTTCCTTGCAGAGCTATATTCGGCGCATGGCACGTGCCGGGACCCTGGAAGTGCTGGTGCCGAGCGCGTTCTGGGGCAAGGGTTACGTCCGGGGTGAGTGGCAACCGCGTCAGTCGGGCATGAGCGAGCAGGAGTTGTGGAGCTGGAAGCCCGAGCTGGCCATGGGGCCGGTGTTTCATCATCCGGACGACGCCGCCCGCTATATTCAACAGCGTGCGGTCAACTCCCCCGGGCGCTTTACCACCTACGAAAGTGCAATTCTGACGCGCCCCAATACCAACACCTACTGCGGGCTGGAGCCGTTGTCACGTCGGGACCAGACCAATGGACCGATGGAGCGGATCTTTCGCACGGCGAGTGACCCGGACACCAATCCGCGCAACAAGGCGCCACGCTTTGCCGCCGGTTTCGAGGTGCTGGCCAGCCATCAACTGTATTTCTCGGGCACGACCTTGCCGGCCGCCGATGAGGAAAAGGTGTATGCCAACTTTCCTTCGCCGTGGTTCATGTATGTGCACACCCATGCCTTGAAAGCCAAGGGCTTTGCGCTGCAGATGTATTACTACTCGACGCCTCATGGGGCATTGATCAAGTACGTGCCGACCTGGTGGGAAGATGAGAAAAAATTGCTGCTGACCAAGGAAAAGGAATGGGTCGCAGGGCAATGGCGCATCAAGTTATCGACCGCAGAGTTCATCTCGAAACTGGCCGAGATGGGTGAACTGCGGGTCTTGAAGGCCGCGTTCTACTGGAACCGCACGGGGCGTCTGGGCAATCAATGGAAGGTCAGCCGCCAGCAGTTCCCGGTGGCCCCGGTGAAGTTTCAGCGCGACGAGTTGTAAGTGTCAGACGAGGTACTGTCGGTAATGGCCGCACCGCCAGAGGCTTGTTCCCCCGCGAAACCAGTGCGGGAGCGAGCTTGCCCGCGAAAAGGTTGATGCGATCTGAAACAGAGGGTCCGCCCGGCTCGCCGTTTCTCAACGGCGAGCCGGGCGGACGGTTTTAGCACTGAACAAGCCGGCCGCTAGCCTGATACTGTTCACTTAACCTGTGGCTAAATCCCCTCGCCACAAGGTTCTGTAAAATTTGAGTGAACAGCATCAGGGCCGTTAGCCAGGATTATTTACAGCACGTTTTCTCCGCACTTCCCGGCTGCATCATGAAGAAGATGCTGACGATTCCACCTGTTTGCCGAAGCGCGGCGCCAGCCAGAGATCCAGCAACCACACCACCACCAGCGAAGCGCCCACCAACGGGAATATCACCGCCAGCACCAGCATGATCGCCACGCCGGTTTTCCACTTCGGCAGATCATGACGCAGCGGCGGTACGCCGAACCTGCCTTGTGGCCGGCGTTTCCACCAGATCACCACACCGCTGACGGCGCTGAGCAGAATCATCAGGCAAATCAGCAGCACGATGATCTGGTTGACGGTGCCGAACATCTTGCCTTCGTGCAACATCACGCCGATTTCCGTGGCCCGCGCCACTGCGCCGTACTGTTCGAAACGTACATCGGCCAGCACCTTGCCGGTGTATTGATCGACGTGCAGGGTGGCGTCGTTGCGCGGGTCGTCGGCGAATACGGCGATAGTGAATACGCCGGTGGCGGTGCTCGGCAGGGTGATGCTGTAGCCCGGCTCGAGTTTGCGCTCAGCCGCGATGTCCTGCACTGCTTGCAGGCTGATGATCGGCGCGGCCGGGCCGTGGTTCATGCCGCCGTGAGCCATGTGTTCGGCATGATCGCCGGACATCGGCATCGGTGTGTTTTCCATCGCCCAGGGCACGGTCTGCCGTGCAGCGCTGTTGAGGCTGCCGGCCTCGATGTCGGAGGTCGGTACGTTGTCCCACATCGCGGCCGGAAACACGTTCCACACCTGGACGTACTGCTTGCCCCAGAACCCGGTCCAGGTCATGCCGCTGAGCAGCATCACCAACAATAACCCTGCGCCCCAGAATCCGGTGACCGCGTGCAGGTCGCGCCACAACAGGCGACCACGACGGTTCAGCCGCGGCCACAAAATCCCCGCCGCCTGACCGCGCGGCCACCACAGGAATACCCCGGAAACCACCAGCACCACGCCCCAGCCAGCGGCCATTTCGATCAGGCGGTCACCCACCGTGCCGATCATCAGCTCACCGTGAATCTGCCGGGCGATGGCTTGCAGATTCTGCTTGGCATCCTGCTCGCCAAGGATGTCGCCGTGGTACGGATCAACGAAGACGTTGAGTTCGTGGCCCTGACTCTTCACGACAAACTGGGCACTGCGTTCGGCGTTGGCTGGCGGCAGGTACTGGGTGATCTGCCCCTGTGGATAAGCGTTTTTCACCCGCTGCAGCAGGTCGTCGGCCGGCACTGTGTGATGCCCGGCCGGGACGTTGAGCAGGCTGCTGTACATCAGTGAGTCGAGTTGCGGTTTGAACAAATAAATGATGCCGGTCAGGGCCAGCATCACCATGAACGGGGCGACGAACAGACCGGCGTAGAAATGCCAGCGCCAGGCCAGGTTGTAGAAATTCGGTTGGGGCTTTTGCATCACGTTTGCTCCGCTTGGCTTGGATTTTTTAGTTGTTCTGCACCCTTGTGGGAGCGAGCTTGCTCGCGAAGGCGGCGTATCAGGCCACATCGATGTTGGATGTGCCGCCCCCTTCGCGAGCAAGCTCGCTCCCACAGGGTGGGATTGGACTGTTAGAAACTCATGTCGACCTTGGTCCAGAGCGTGCGCCCTGGTTCATTGATCGCTTGCGGGTCGTTGGCCGGATAGCCGAAACCGGCGTTGCCCGCCAGGTTCAGGTGTTCGGCGTAAGCCTTGCCGAACAGGTTGTCGACGCCGCTGCTGACCTTCCAGTGTTTGTTGATCCGGTAGGCGCCGTTGAGCGAGAACACGCCGAAACCACCGCTCTTGTCGTAGTCCTTGCCGACCACGTTGCCCTTGTTCTGGTCGATGCGGTTTTGCGCCGCCACCACCCGCCACAGCGCCCCGGCGCTCCAGTTGTTTTCGCTGTACATGAGGCCGAAACGCGCATCCAGCGGCGGCATTTGCGGCAGGGCCTGGCCGTCGCTGCTGTTCTTGCCCCAGGCGTAGGCCAGGGTCGCGTCGGCTTTCCAGTGCTCGGTGAGCTTGTACGCTGCGCCGAGTTCGCCACCCATGATCCGCGCGTCGATGTTTTCCGCGCGGGAGCTGCTCATGCCCATCATCGTCGGTGTGTAATCGAACAGGATGTAATCGCGCACCACGCCGATGTAACCCGAGGCCCAGGCTTCGAGTTCGGCGGTCTTGTAGTTCACGCCAAAGTCGAACTGGGTGGTCTTTTCCGGCTTGATCGAGTCGAACGCATTGAGTGAGCCTGCCGGGCCGGACTTGGGCGAAAACAGTTCCCAGTAATCCGGAAAACGCTGCGCATGACCGAGGCCGGCGTACAGCGTGGCCGGGCTGTTGGCCAGGTCATGCTCGTAACGCACGAAACCACTGGGCAGCGTGTCGGCGCGGGTGTCGTCGGCGGTCGGGTTTGGCCGGCTCATCATCCCCGAGCCAATGCTCTGTCGATAATCCTTGGCCGAGGCACGATCAACCCGGGCGCCGGTGACCAGTCGATCACGGTCCGCGGCGTACCAGGTCATTTCGCTGAACACGCCATAGTTATGGAAGTCGGCGTCCTTGCTGTACGGTTGATCCTTGTAAGTGTCGATGCCCATGCCGCTGCGCTGGCGGTGCTCGTTGGTCTGCGCATCGAGGCCGGTGATCAACTGGATATCGGCCCAGCGCCAGGTGGCCTTGATCCGCGCGCCGAGAGTACGGCGGTCGACGTTGGACGCCATCGGCCCGGCCATCATTCCGGTGCCGGACGGCGTGCGCAGGGTGTAGTTGTCCATCACATGGTCGGCGTAGTTGTAGTAGACCTGTGCCTCGAGTTTTTCCAGCACCTCAGTGATGTTGGATTTTTCGAAGCGCAGGCCGAGGCTTTCGCGCAGGAACTGCGAACCGTCCATGCCGCGTCCGGCGTAGCGCGCTTCGCCGTCGCCCTTGCCGGCGGTGAGTTCGATCAGGGTGTCGGTGTCCGGGGTCCAGCCGAGCGCGATGTCACCGTTCCACTTGTCGTAGCGCGACGGCACCGTGTCGTTATTGCCGTCGCGGTAGTCGTCGGAGTGCGCGGTGTTGCCGATCACCCGCACGTAACCCAACGGCCCGCCGGCAGCAGCGTCGATGACCTTGTCGAAGCGCCCGTTGGAGCCGGCCAGTACGCTGGCGTTCAGCCGCGTACCGAGTTCGCCGAAGCTTTCCGGCTCCCGGTCAAAGAGGATCGTGCCGGCTGATGCGCCGGGCCCCCAGAGCACGCTTTGCGGGCCTTTGATCACTGTGAGTTGGTCGTAGGTTTCCGGCGAGATGTACGAGGTCGGCGCGTCCATGCGCCCGGGGCAGGCGCCGAGCAACATGCTGCCGTTGGTGAGGATATTCAGGCGCGAACCGAACATGCCGCGCAGCACCGGATCGCCGTTGGTGCCGCCATTGCGCACCAGGGCGAAGCCGGGAATGGTCTTCAGGTAATCGCCGCCGTCGCTGGCTGGCACTGGTTGGCGCGGATCCTTGAGATTGGTGACGATGGTCAGCGGCGAGCTCGGGGCGATGGCGGTGATCACCGTCGGACTCAGTTCTTCAGTGTGGCCGGCGTGCTCATCGGCGTGGACCAGTGGGGACAACAGGACGCCGCAAAGGGCGGCGACAGCGTGCGAGAAACGAATGCGCGATTCGTTCAAGGCGGAGGACGCCCGAGCAGTGCTCAAACGTGGAACAGCGGAAAACCTGGACATGACAATTTCCATCAAACAGTCGTAAACGACACGGCCGGCAGCCTGAAGCTGTCTTCTCAATCGTGTGCAATCAAAGGTGCGGGGTTTACGCGGCGATGGGCGGGGCGCGGGTGCGGGCGCCGGGGAAGAAGGTTTGCCGGGCATGGCCCAGGCGCGGGGAGGGCGCGGTGAACGTATTGACGTGGGCGATGCTGAAGGTGGCGAAGCTGCCGCCACCGGTCAGCGCCGGGCAGTTGAACAGCAGGCTGCAGTAACCGCACTTCTCCCACAGCACATGGTGCGAGGATTGCGGCGGGCAGTGTTCGGCCGAGGGTTTCGCGTCATGCGCGGAGTGATCCATGCCCGCCATGTCCATCGACATGTCCATGCTCATCGGCATGGATGTCGAGGCGTGTTGATCCATCGGCATCGACTGAGAAATCAGCGGGCCGATGAATATCATCAACATGGCGAACAGGGCGATCCAGCTACCGCGAGTCAGCGTGTGGCTCTGGCGATGCTTGCTGGACGCCCCGGCGCGTTGCGGGCGCACGGGTGTGCTCAGCCGGATCGATTACTGGGCGTGGTCGTGCGCTTTGGTTTCCGGTGGCTTTTTCTGTACCGCGACTTCGACGGTCACATCACCGGCCTTGTCGAAATGCAGGGTCAGCGGGAAGCGTTTGCCGTCGCTGAGCAGGCTGCGGTCTTTCGGGTTGAGCAGCATCACGTGATAAGCCATCGGCGCGAATGTCACCTTGCCGCCGGCCGGAATCACCACGCTGGGCACCTGCTGCATTTTCATCAGATCGCCCTGCATCACGTGTTCGTGCAGTTGCGCCTGGTCAGTGATCGGCGAATCGACGCTGAGCAGGCGGTCGTCGGTGTCGCCGGGATTGCTGATCACGAAATAAGCGGCGACGGTCGGCGCATTCGGCGGCAGTTCCTGCGACCACGGATGCGCGATTTCCAGCTCGCCGGCCTTGTATTCGTGGGCATGGGCGAAGCACGCCGGCAGCAACAGCGCAGCGATGACGATGAGTTTGTTCAACATGGCAGGTCTCCAGAACGATTTGATACGCAGGTCAATTGCGAGAACAAATCAAACCAGAGGCGAGGCGCGGGGATTGAGACTGGGCCATTGCTGGCGCGGTGTTGGCGTTTGCAACGTGGGCGGTGCCACGCTGCGATTGCTTTCATAGCGAGCGAAATACAGCTGCGGAGCATGACCCGGCAGCGCCACCAGCGGCGCTGAGCCCGAGCAGCACCAGCAATGCTGCATGTTGGAATGGCTGTCGTTGGACGGGGCTTTCTGCTGCGGGGTGCCGATGTCGATGGCCACCATTTTCGTCCCGCTACCGGTGCAGAAACTGCTCCAGAGCAATTGTTCGGCCGGTGAATTGGCCGCCTGCGCCATCGCCCCGGTCATCGGCATGGCGAGCATGTTGAACAGCACTGCAAAGCAGGCGATCCAGGCAAATGCGAGCCGGTGTCGGTTCATGGGACAGATCCGTTGGGTGGGCAATCAGGCGCGGCTATTTAGCCTGATCAGGGCCGATAAGTAAAAAAGCGTCGTGCGGTTTGGTGTCGCAGATCAATCAAACCGCGACGGCATGCAATTTCACCCCAACGCTTTCATGACTTTCATGATAGTCGCGAATTCAGGATTGCCATTGCTGCTCAATGCTTTGCAGTGGCTCTCACGGCCCACGTGAGCATATAACCGGCATTTAGCGGGCAGTCAGTGGTTCTTTAAGTTGTTGTATGCCGCATCCGGTTTCGCTGTAGGGCAAAGGACAGAGGATTACAGGACTGACGCCTTCGCGGGCAAGCCCGCTCCCACAGGATCGGCGGCGTACATAGACAATGTGGCCGGCACTGACCACTGTGGGAGCGGGCTTGCCCGCGAAGGCGTCTTTGAGATTTGCGATGAGTTAAATCCGGTTGAAGGAAGCGAGGCCAGCAAGGACTTCAGACGTCGTCAGAAACTCCCGATCAACCCCCGGCAACACCGGCCGCTTCAACACCATCACCGGCACCCCACGCTCGCGCGCCACTTCCAGCTTCGGCTCGGTCGCAGTGCTGCCGCTGTTCTTGCTGATCAACACGTCGATCTGCCGGCGTTCGAACAGCGCGCGTTCATCTTCCAGCAGAAACGGCCCGCGGGCGCCGATGACTTCGCAGCGTGCGTTGCCGGGGTAGACGTCGAGGGCGCGCAGGGTCCAGAACTGGTGGGCGGGGATTTCATCGAGGTGCTGCAGCGGTTCGCGGCCGAGGGTGAACAGCGGGCGGCGGAACGGTTCAAGGGCGTTGATCAGCTCGGCCCAGTCACTGACTTCACGCCAGTCGTCGCCCGCTTGCGGCTGCCACGCGGGACGGCGCAGCGCCCAGCAGGGGATGCCGGCGAGTTGCGCGGCGCGGGCGGCGTTGTGGCTGATTTGTGCGGCGTAGGGGTGGGTCGCGTCGAACAGCAGGCCGATGCCCTCAGTGCGAACGAACTGCGCCAGTCCTTCGGCACCGCCGTAGCCGCCGACGCGCACTTGGCAAGTCAGGTCGGTCGGCACCCGCCCCACGCCGGCCAGGCTGTAAATGTGTTGCGGCCCCAACGTACGGGCGATGGCCAGCGCTTCGGTGACGCCGCCGAGCAACAAGATCCGCTTCATGCAAAACCTCCGGCGTGGCCGACGATGCCGCCCTGACGATCAATCGCGAACACCTCGACCTGGACCTGCGTCGGCACCACGCTGCGGGCGAAATTCAGCGCATGGCGGCAGACTTCATCACCGAGGGCGATGCCCGCCGCACTGGCCATCGCCAGCGCCTGCTGACTGGTGTTCGCCGCACGAATGCCGTGCTGCAAAACCTCATCGGCGCCAATCGCCGCCGCCCATGAGGCCAGTTGCGGCAGGTCGATGCTTGAATGTCGCGAGTGCAAATCCATGTGTCCGGCCGCCAGTTTGCTGATCTTGCCAAAACCGCCGCACAGGCTGAGTTTATCTACCGGCACTTTGCGCAGATGCTTGAGCACTGCGCCGACAAAATCGCCCATTTCGATCAGGGCGATTTCCGGCAGGTCGTAGACCCGGCGCATGGTGTCCTCGCTGGCGTTGCCGGTGCAGGCGGCGATGTGTAGGTAGCCGTTGGTTTTCGCCACGTCGATGCCTTGGTGAATCGAGGCGATGTAGGCCGCGCAGGAGAACGGCCGGACGATGCCACTGGTGCCGAGGATCGACAGACCGCCGAGAATACCCAGACGCGGGTTCATGGTTTTCAGCGCCAGCGCTGCGCCGCCCTCAACGTTGACCGTGACTTCGAAACCACCGGCATAACCAGTCTCGGCGGCAAGCAGGTGCAGGTGATCGCTGATCATCCGGCGTGGCACCGGATTGATCGCCGGCTCGCCGACGCCAAGCACCAGCCCCGGCCGGGTCACGGTGCCGACACCGGCGCCGGCGATAAAGCGAATGCCCGGCTCGGCCAGCAGTCGCACCTGCGAATAAAGCAGCGCTCCGTGCGTTACATCGGGGTCGTCACCGGCATCCTTGATCGTTCCGGCTTCGGCGCCGCCCTCGCTCAAACGGCAGAATTCCAGACGCATCTGCACCTGCTTGCCCTTGGGCAGGGTGATCTGCACCGCATCCGCCGCGCCACCACCCAGCAACAGACGCGCGGCGGCGAGGCTGGTGGCGGTGGCGCAACTGCCGGTGGTCAGGCCGCTGCGCAGGGGCGCGGGTTGTTCGGCGGTTTCGTCACGCATCGAGGGGTTTGACCAGATCCAGCAACGTAATCGGTAGCGCCTGGCGCCAGGTATCGAATTCCCCGAGCGGTTGCGCCTGAGCAATATGAATTCGCGTCAGCTCGCCGCCGTGGCGTTCGCGCCAGCCCATCAAGGTCATTTCACTTTGCAGCGTCACGGCGTTGGCGACCAGTCGGCCGCCGGGTTTGAGTTGTGCCCAGCAGGTGTCGAGCACGCCCTCGCGGGTGACGCCGCCACCGATGAAAATCGCATCCGGTCGCTCCAGTCCTGCCAAGGCTTGCGGGGCGCTGCCGCGAATCAATTGCAGACCCGGCACGCCCAGCGCATCGCGGTTGTGTTCGATCAGTTGCTGGCGACCTTCATCCGCTTCAATGGCCAGGGCGCGGCAGCTCGGGTGAGCGCGCATCCATTCAATGCCGATCGAACCGCTGCCGGCGCCGACGTCCCACAGCAGCTCGCCGGGGATTGGCGCGAGGCGGGCGAGGGTGATGGCGCGCACGTCGCGTTTGGTCAGTTGGCCATCGTGGCTAAAGGCTGAGTCTGGCAGACCGGCGACACGCGCCAGACGCGGAGCATGGACCTCGGCCAGACATTCGATGGCGATCACGTTGAGGTCGGCCACTGGCTCGTCGTTCCAGTCGCGCGCGGTGCTGTCGATCCGTCGTTCGGCTGCGCCACCCAGATGTTCCAGCACACTCATGCGGCTCGGGCCGAAGCCGCGTTCGCGCAACATCGCCGCCACCGCAGCAGGGCTCTGACCGTCATTGCTCAGCAGCAACAGGCGCACACCGCTGACCAATTGCGCGTTGAGCGCTGCCAGCGGCCGGGCGACCAGCGACACAATCACCACATCCTGTAACGGCCAGCCAAGACGGGCGGCAGCGAGAGAGCAGGAGGACGGCGCGGGCAGTATCAGCATCTCTTCGCTGGGAATCAGCCGCGCCAGACTGGCACCGACGCCATAGAACATCGGGTCGCCGCTGGCCAGCACACACACCGCTTGACCCCGCAGCGCCAACACTGGCGCCAGCGAAAACGGGCTCGGCCACACTTGGCGTTCGCCACCGATACACGGCGGCAGCAAGTCCAGTTGGCGCTGACCGCCGATGATCCGCGAAGCGCTCAGCAGAGCATGCCGGGCATTCTTGCCCAGGCCCTTGAAGCCGTCTTCACCGATTCCCACCACCGTCAGCCAGGTTGTCATGCCGTTCATTAATCCAGAATTGCTCATCAGGAGCGGCATGATAACGCGACGGCTGTGATCTGACGCGGATCTGTCGCCCGAGCCGGCCTGCGCTCGACGATGGAAATGTGATGTATACGAAAACGCCTCTTGTAAAACCCCGGCATTTGTTAGTTTCGCTACTTCAACGGATCAATTTACCGTCATGGACAGTGTTGAATCCGAATCTGTAATAAATGCCAGGGTTGGCGAGGAAGTATATGAACGGGACTTCGAATCTGAGTGCGGTAAACAGTGCCGCGATTGTTGCAAGCAATGTGTTATTCACGGGTATTGAAGACAAGCGTCAGGCGGATAGTGAGTTTGTAAAAAATTGCACTTACCTGGCTCTACAGCGAGCGGATACAACCTACAACAGTTTTACCCATCCGCAAGCGTGGTTCGAACTTCTGTACGGTACGTTCTGGTCGTTTGGCTGGGAAGTTGACGAGCAACCGGTGACGGTGATCAAGGAAGATTTTTCCGGTTCGGTACAGCAAGTCTGGCGTCAGGCGACGGCGCGGATACTTTCCCGCGCGCAGCTTGCCCAAGTGGATGCCGCTCTCGCGGCAATCGAGAAAGATGTCACTTTACTGGAGCAGTTCACCAAGCTGGGCGGCAAGGTTTATCAGTCCAACATACTGCCGATCAGTTATACCGCCAGCGGGGAACTGGCGGTGGTACTGGGCAATGTGCGTTTTATCAAACTGGTGCTGGGCACGAAGTTTCTGTTCTGGGACATTCATCAACCGATGTCGCAGCTGGATATACGCGCCGTCAAACTGGTGATCAGGCGCCGGGTGATGGACGCCAATCGTTCCGCGGTGGACCAGGCAATGGCCGGTCTGGCGACGCGGTTTGAGGAGTTCGAACTCTGAAGGCACCGAGACCGCATTTACCGCACCCCTGAAATTCCGACCGGCAGGCATTTTCATGCACTCGGGCAAAGCAGGCATAATGGCGACCTTTCGCCCATAACAGCGCTGCCCGGCAGCCGGTCATCCCTTGAACGAACTTCCCTTGCATAGCGCATTACGCCCCTCTGGCTGTCCGGGGTTGTTGCGTATCGTCCAGGCGCTGGACGGCGGCATTTGCCGGATCAAGCTCGACGGCGGTTCGCTCGGCGCTGAACAGGCGGATGCCGTGGCCGCTGCTGCCGAGCGCTATGCCGGCGGGGTGATCGAAGCGACCAACCGCGGCAATCTGCAGATTCGCGGGATCGCTGCGCAATCGGCGGCGTTGATCGCCGACCTGCTGGCCGCCGGTCTCGGCCCGCGCACAGCGGGAGGCGACGATGTGCGCAATCTGATGCTCAGTCCGACGGCGGGTATTGATCGGTGGATGGCGTTCGACACTCGCCCGTTGGCCGGGCAAATTCTTGAAGCCTTGCAGACTCAGCCGCGCCTGCATGAGCTGAGCGCCAAGTTCGCCGTGCAACTGGACGGCGGCGAAGCGCTGGCGATGCTTGAGCATCCGCATGATCTCTGGCTGTCGGCCTTCGAACGCGGTGGAGAAACGCTGCTCGCCTTCGGTCTGGCCGGGTGCCCGACGGACCGGGCCAGCGGCGCGGTCACGGCGCAAAACGGGCTGGCGCTGGTGCTCGCGGTGCTGGAGTTGTTCCTCGATCTGGCCCGCCCCGAGCAGACCCGCATGCGTCATGTGCTCGATGAAGTGCCGGTGTCGGCGTTTCTCGCCAGGCTCGCCACGCGTGTTCAGCTGCTCGCCGTCGATGGCTGGCAGCGCTCATGCTCGGCGGATGTGTTGCATCTGGGGATGCATGCGCAGCGCGCCAGTAATCTGAGCTATGTCGGTGCCGCGCCGGCACTGGGCCGCCTCGATCCGAGCATGCTGCGCGGTGCAGCCGAACTGGCCCGACGCTTCGGCGATGGCACGCTGCGTGTCACCCCATGGCAAAGCCTGTTGCTGCCGAACGTAAAGAAGGCCGACACCGATCACCTGCTCGCAGAACTCGCCGCGCTGAGCCTGCTGACGGATCCCGCCGCGCCGCTGTCGCGTTTGATTGCCTGCACCGGTAGTCAGGGCTGCGGCAAAGGCCTGGCCGACAGCAAAGGCGACGCTCGGCTGTTGGCGAGTTTGTTGCCGCAAGCATTGCAGGTGCATGTGTCCGGCTGTGCGCGCTCCTGCGCCGCTGCGCACTGTGCCCCGGTCACCTTGCTGGCCGTCAGCCCCGGTCACTACGACCTCTATTTTCGCGATGCCACGCAGCCCGGTTTCGGTGCGTTGCACGCTCACAACCTTACTATCGAAGCGGTCGCGACCCTGCTCGCCGCCCGCTCACGGAGCCCCCTTGATGCTTGATTACATCCGCGACGGTCAGGAGATCTATCGCAACTCCTTCGCGATCATTCGCCGCGAGGCCAATCTGGCGCGCATTCCCGCCGATCTGGAAAAACTCGCGGTGCGGGTGATCCACGCCTGCGGCATGGTCGAGGCCATTGACGGTCTGCAGTTTTCCGAAGGCGCCGGCAAGGCCGGGCGCGATGCGCTGGCGGCCGGCGCGCCGATCCTGTGCGACGCGCGGATGGTATCCGAGGGCGTGACCCGTGCGCGGTTGCCGGCCAACAACGAGGTGATCTGCACCCTGCGCGACGAGCGCGTGCCGGAGTTGGCCCAGGAACTGGGCAACACGCGTTCGGCGGTGGCGCTGGAACTGTGGCGTCCACATCTTGCAGGCAGCGTGGTGGTGATCGGCAACGCACCGACGGCGCTGTTCTATCTGCTGGAAATGCTCGATGCCGGCGCCCCGAAACCGGCATTGATCCTTGGCTTCCCGGTGGGTTTCGTCGGCGCCGCCGAATCGAAGGCCGCGCTGGCCGCCGACAGCCGTGGCGTGCCGTTCGTGATCATGCAAGGCCGCCTCGGCGGCAGCGCCATGGCCGCCGCCGCCGTCAATGCCCTCGCCACGGAGGTCGAATGATGCAAGCCAAAGGACGTCTGCTGGGCCTCGGCGTAGGCCCCGGTGACCCGGAACTGATCACCGTCAAGGCCCTGCGCCTGCTGCGCGAATCGCCGGTGGTGGCGTACTTCGTCGCCAAGGGCAAGAAAGGCAACGCGTTCGGCATCATCGAAGCGCATCTGCAAGACGCACAGAACCTGTTGCCGCTGGTCTATCCGGTGACCACCGAAGCACTGCCGGCGCCGTTGTCCTACGAGCAGGTGATCAGCGATTTCTACGACGAGGCCGCCGAGGAAGTCGCGGCGCATCTGGAGGCCGGACGTGACGTGGCGGTGATCTGCGAAGGCGATCCGTTCTTCTATGGTTCCTACATGTACCTGCACGATCGCCTCGCCACGCGCTATGAAGCACAAGTGGTGCCGGGAGTTTGTTCGATGCTCGGCGGCGCCTCGGTGTTGGGCGCGCCACTGGTGTATCGCAATCAGAGTCTGTCGGTGCTGTCCGGGGTGTTGCCGCATGAGGATCTGAAGCGACGGCTGGCGGATGCCGACGCCGCGGTGATCATGAAGCTGGGGCGTAATTTTCCCAAAGTCCGCGCCGTGCTCGAAGAACTCGGTCTGGCCGAGCGCGCGCTGTATGTCGAGCGCGCGACCATGGCCAATCAGAAGATCGTGCCGATGGATCAGGTCGAGCCGATGTCCTCGCCGTACTTCTCGCTGATCATCGTCCCCGGCGAACGGTGGCAAGGCTGATGACCTCTCCGACTCCCGCCATCGTCATTCTCGGTCAGGGCAGCCTGGCCACGGCCCGGCGCATTCAGCAGCTGTACCCGACGGCACAGATTCACGGTCTGGCCGGCCGGGTCGAGGGCGCCGATTGCACCTATCAGGAATTCGGCGCGACCCTGCGTACGCTCTACCAGCAAGACACGCCGATCATTGCCCTGTGCGCTGCCGGCATTGTCATCCGTACGCTGGCGCCGCTGTTGCTGGAAAAAGGCGCCGAACCGGCGGTGCTGGCTGTCGCCGAGGACGGCAGCGCGGTCGTTCCGTTGCTGGGCGGACTAGGCGGCGTGAACGTCATGGCCCGGGAAATTGCCGCCTGTCTGCAAGTCACGGCTGCGATCACCACCAGTGGCGAACTGCGCTTTGGCACGTGCCTGCTCAATCCGCCGCCGGGCTACGTGCTGGATGATCTGGAGGCGGGCAAGCGTTTTGTTTCCGATCTGCTGGCCGGGCACAGCGTGCGTATCGAAGGCGCGGCGCCATGGCTTGCCCAGGCACAGTTGCCGCAGGACCCGCAGGCGCAACGGTCGATTCATGTCGGCAGCGAGGCGCGGGTGGCCGAGGCCAACGAGCTGCGGATTTATCCGCGCAGTGTCGCTGTCGCGGTGGGAGCCGGTGGCACTCAGAATATTCGCGCCGCTTTGCAGCAGGCCAATGTGGCGTTGCAATCGCTGGCCTGTCTCATCGCAGATGATGGGCAAATGACTGACTCGACCTTGCGTGACGCCGCGCTGGAATTGGGTGTGCCGTTGCGCTTCGTTGCGCAGCAGCAGGACATCGTCGAACTGGCCCGCAAAGCCGTGCCGGGGGCGAAGGTCACCGCGACACTTGCCGACGTCGCCGTCGCTGAGGCCGAGCAGCCTCTGCAGGTCAATGAGATTGGTCGCCCACGTGGACGGCTGGCCGTTATCGGCCTCGGTCCTGGCGCCGCCGACTTGATGGTGCCAGCGGTGAAAGCCGAACTGGCGCGTGCCACCGATGTGCTCGGCTACGAAACCTACGTGCGCATGGCTGGCCCGTTCCGCGACGATCAGGTGCAGCATTGCACCGACAATCGTGAAGAAATGCAGCGTGCCCGCCATGCTTTCCGGTTGGCGGCAGAGGGTCGTTCGGTGATTGTCGTTTCGTCTGGCGATCCTGGGGTGTTCGCCATGGCTGCCGCCGTGCTCGAAGCCTTGCACGAATCGGACGACCCCGCCTGGCACGGTGTCGATCTGCAGATCCTGCCGGGGGTTTCCGCTTCGCTGGCGACCGCCGCTCAGGCCGGTGCGCCGCTGGGACATGACTTCTGTGTGATGTCGCTGTCGGACAACCTCAAGCCGTGGTCGATCATCGAGAAACGCCTGGATCTGGCTGCGCAAGCCGATTTCGCGCTGGCGTTCTATAACCCGATCTCCCGTGCTCGCCCGTGGCAGTTGGGGCGCGCCCTGGAGATCGTTGCGCAGCACCGCACCACGCAAACGCCGGTGGTACTGGGCCGTGACGTTGGGCGTCCGGGGCAGACGCTGCGCGTCACGACGCTGGGAGCGCTGACGCCGGAACAGGTGGACATGCGGACCATGGTGCTGATTGGTTCTTCCACGACGTGCACATTTGCTCGCCCCGATGGTGGCGAGTGGGTATATACACCACGCTGGTATGGGGAAAAACCGACTTCGTGAGACAGAACTAACTATTGTCAGGATGTTTAAAAGAGGGGCTGTGAACTTTCGGGTTTTACAGCCCTTTTTGTCGCCGACAACTTTAACGGTCAAACAATGCTCGCAAACAGTCTTTAATGCTTGCGGTACTTATGTTGTTTGTTGTTTTCATGTTGTGTCGATGGACAATATTTGCATTGCTTGTCAATGGAATTGTTCTTTTTGGCTGCGTAGTTTTATCCCCGGTCACGCTGACCATGGACTCTAAACAGTTAATTGCAGTCAAGAGGAATGTCTTTGATGCAGGATGCACAGAACCGCAAATATCAAGGTTTTCGCGAGTTTATCGAGTTGTTCAAACTGGATGATCTGGAGAAGGCACTCAGTGATCATAAGGGCAGTCGAGAGTATGACGCGGTATTGCGTTATTACTTTGCCTGTATTGGCAAGATGGAGTTGCCCAGGTTGCTGGAGCCCTTGGCACTGTTGAAACAAACGCTGAGTTCGATGCAAACCACTGGCCGAGTTCGGCGGGACGTCGACTCCCCGCTGCCCGATTCTTCCCGACCGCACGCACCCGGTCTCTCGCAGATTTCCAAAAGCATTGCCGATTTTGAAACTCGGGCGCAATTCACGGTCGAGCAAATGCGCACGCCCCCCAGTGAAGTGCCGAAAAACATGCATTTCGTCTGGCTGGGTGGTGGGCTCGGCGACATTCAGCGGGATTACCTCAACCTCTGGAAACGGGTCATGGCCGCAAAGGGCTACACCCTCAACCTCTGGTATGACAGTGATGCCATGCTGGTTCATCAGACCAACAAACTGATTGTCGAAGCCGCGAAGGTTGATGCCCTGGAGCAGATCAACCAGCAGACGATCAGCGAGAACGCGTTGGCAACGTTGTATGAAGAGCGGGCCATTGTGCTCAAGCAGCAGATGTACGCGCATATCAACGCGGGCATCGCTGCCGGGCAGTCGGCGGATGACGCCAGGATCGATCTCCTGGCCCGCGCCTATGGCCAGGATGCCGAAGCACTGCGGGAGTTGTCGGCGCGCAATCTGCGCAGCATTACCGACATCGGCGACGACGATTTGGCGTTGCGTGATCTGAACGATCTCGAGTCGCCGCTAGCCTTGCAGGACGTCTATGAACGGGAAACCCGTTTGCGCGGCAATCTGGCGGCAGCATCCGATGTCGTGCGCGTGGAAGTGCTCGCCAGGGAAGGCGGCAGTTATGCCGATGTGGACAATCTGCCGCCGTTGGCGAGTCGATTGGGCACCACCGACATCAGCGCATGGCAGATCGACGCGCGCCTGGGAGCGTTGCAACTGCTGCTGGATCACAATCCGGACTGGATGCCGGGCCGTCAGGCTATCCGTGATCGGTATACCTCCTATGCGCAGCGCATCCCCGAGGCTCATCGCGACGCGCTCAAGGTTTTCGCGAACAGCCGGCCAGCGCTGCATGACGTGTTCTCGGTGCCGACTGGCTTGCTGGCCAGACCCTACGAGCTGCGGGCTGCGGCGGACGCCAATACCACCAACAATGCCTTTCTGCTCGCTCATCCGGGTGCCGGAATGATTCAGGCAGTGATCGACCGCATGCGTTTGAGCTACGAAATCATTGATCGCACGGCCAACCTGGCGGCCCAGCGAGGGATCGCCCTGAGTGATGCCGAGCGTCTGCAGCCGCTCGCCCATGAAATCGTCGAAGCCGCTTTGGGGCCATTGCGGGAGTTGACGATGGAGGAAGAAATTTTCGCCAGTTTTCTTGCCGGTGCCGCTGCCAGCTATTTTTCCGACGGTATCCGTCCTCAAAGTGAGCAAACCATTTATCTGACAGGTCCCGCCGCCGTGCGTGATGGCATGCGCAACTACGGCAAGCAACATTTCACCCCGGCCGGTGCTGATGTCTTACACAACGAACTGAAAATTTCGTCGGCGGCGGTGATCAATCGCGCGACGGAAGAAGAGCAGGATCACTCCTGGAAAAATAACGAAGCCTTTTCGGCGCAATGGGTGGTCGATGAGCAGGCCCGCTGGCGTGAGGGGCAGTACACGACGCGCTATAGCGGCGATATTGCTCAACTGCTCAAACAGTCGACGGTCGAGTTTCAATCCGGCTGGCCGGTGATCGAAGGGCGTGAGGTGTTGCTGAGCGAGCCGTTGCAGCGTCTGCTCGATCACTGGGGAGAACCCTTCGCACATGCCATGCGTAGCGGGTTGGACGGTGTGATCCGCTTCGACACGCCAATGCCACTGAGCTTCGAAGAGCGGCAAACCATCAGAATGCAGCCAGGCAGAATATTGCCTCCGGTTTTTTCGGACGATCCCGAGATCATCAATGCCGGGCTCGACGATATTCTGCTCAGGATCGCCAAAGGCACTTTGCACGTGGTACAGATCAATCCGCTGCAGCGCCTGGCGCTGGGCGCATTGCTGGGCGCGGAGTCGCTGGACAATCAGCGTTTCATGCAGCTGCACGATGATTTGGACAACCTCGCCAACAGCGTTGGCGAACTGGGGCTGTCCAATCGTTACGCAGCCATCGAACGCCATTTCTACAAGCGACGTCCGCCGGGTTTTACCGAAGGGCTGGCCAGTGTCATTGATGAAGCCCCACAACTTTCCGGCACGGCGTTGGCCCTGAAAAAACGCACAATGATCGAGGCGCACACGCCCTATCAATGGGGGCGTCAAGTGGCCCGGGTTCAGCGGCTTGCGACCCTCGAACATCGTGAACAGGTACAGAGTCGTGTCGAGCAGGTGCTCAGGGATGTCGATGCCAGCAGCGTCAAACTGGTGCCCCAGGATCTGCTGTTGCAAGGGGCAGGCGAGACTATTGCGGGGCGTTGTTATCCCTTGGCATTGGTGATGAGCGCAGCTCTGGCACTGGGCGAGCAAGCTTCACAACGGTTGCGTGATCGTTTCTACCTTGCAGTGGTGGAACCTGAGCATGACGACTCGGTGGCATTTCTGGATGCCCTGGAGGAAATGCGTGATGTGCCGCTGAGCGAGGTCGGGACACCGCAGGGACGTGTCGGGCTGAGCGACATTCAAGCCAGATTGCAGGCGTCCGATGGCAACGTTGGCTTGATGCTCAACTCTGACAATCACGTGATGCTTGTGACGAAAACCGTTGCCGATGGCCGCAGCCGTCTACATTTTTTCGACCCCAACTTCGGACTGTTCGAGTTCGATGATCCGCTGGCGTTTCAACGAGAGCTGCACAAGTTCTTCGTCGCCCGAGGCATGGCTGACTATTACGCGGCTTTCGGCGAGCCCGGGCACCCGATGTTCGACCTGATCCAATTGCACAGCGATCAGGTGTCATCGCTGCAGTTGTCCAGAGGCTTCAAAGTCGCGCAGTTGTTGCAGGCCGATACGTTGCCAGGACGTCCGTCCGGGCTGTCTGTGCGACGACGTCTGGCCAGTGCCCGGGGCCGGACGCTCAGCGGCAATGCGCATTTAGGCCGTTGCCTGCTTGAGCTCGACAGCCGCTGGTGGGGGCAGCAGATTGCCGACGCGACGGTCGGTTTGCAGGAACTGCACGCGACGCCAAAGCCGTTGGTGCCGTTGTTCGAAACCCTGGAAACCACGCCGGAGGGCGATTACCGGGTAAGCCTGATTGACCCGGCAGACCCCGGGCATGTGACGCAGGTGACCAGCAAGGATGCTCGTCTGTCGCGAATCAAGCGCTGGTTGTCGGAGCAGTTTTCGACACTGGCGAGCAAGCCTCGGATGCACAGTGGACAGCCTGATCTGACCGAGGCGGGCAGCGTTCATACGCTCAACGCCGGATTTGCCATCCAGACGCTGATGTTGTCCTTGCGTGACAGAGAGGGTGATGACCGGACGCTAAGCCTGGCGGTACGCCTTCACGGCTATGTCAATTATGCGCAACTCGCCCACGGCCTGGTCGTGGATGGGGTGGGGTTGATGAAGCTGTATGAAGCCGCCATCAACGAGGAAAAGGTCATCGCCCGCACGTGCGCGCCAGTGGTCGGCGAAGCACTGAGTCATGTCGCCAATGAAGGGGTGGGGTCGCTGCTGGGGCTGGCCAATGTCGGTTTCGACATCTATCAACTGGCGACCGCGAAGAACCAGGTGGACGTCGCTCGGTTCGGCACGCAGCTGGCGTTCGACTACGCCAGTTTCGTGACCGGTCTGGGCGGCCTGGCCGCTGCTGCCACGGGTGCCGCCACCGCTGCTGCATTTCTCGGCGGGGCGGGGGTGATGCTCGGCGGTCTGGCAATCGGCGTGGCGGCGCTCGCCCAGGGTTTTGCGGTGATCGCCGAAGAAGCAAAAAGCGTCGGGCTGTTTTTCGATCACCTGGAAAAAGCCTATGGCGGTGCCGGTTACACGTTCGATGATTCATTGCAGGCCTGGGTGGTGGAGCCTTCGTCGCTGATCATCGATTGTCTTGATCTGAAGGCCGGGAAACTGCTGCTTGGCAGTCCGAAACTGTACCGGCTGCGCGATCATTTCGGTGTGCCGGATGTCGACACCGATGACGCGCGCGCGCTCAATATTCGTGAGCAGCTGGGTATATCCAGCCAGATCATTCGCGCTTTCCCCGCCGGGCAGCGAATTGTTTTGCCGTGCACGCCGCACACCTATTACGACTACGAATACAAGGCCTTGCCGTTCGCTTCATGGCGGCATGACACCGGATTCGATACGGCCCGACGTCTGGAAAAGAAGGATAGTGCCGGCCAGTGGCAATTTCTGTTCTCGTTTTATTCCTTCCCCAGCCATTACGTGGTGCATCGTCTGTTTCCCGGCTATCGACACACGACAATCGAGGTGCGCCTGGATACGACTGACCGGCAATTGATCGTACCGATGCTGCCCGCTGCATGGCGGGGGCTGATTGGCTACAAGTTGTCGGGGGCGGCCAGTGTGTGCACCGTGATGCTCAACAGCGGCATTTCACTTGAGTTGCACGCCCCCAGCCTGACGCGCAATCGTTGGGTGCTGGTGGCCGACTGGGTCAGTCAGGATGCGGTGCGCATGGACGGCGACGCCTTGATGATTGCAGATATCAAGGTGGAGTTCAGCGGGCGCGGGTTACACGACATTGTGCTTGCCCTGGCCGATCGACGTGTTTACAGCGTCAGTCGTGCCAGCGCAAAGCTGAGTGTGCTGGAAGACACTGCGCCTGTCGGCCTGGATGAGCAGGCGCTGCTCGGGCATTACAAGTCGATGGTGCGTGAGCATCGTCTGGTATTGCCCTACACCCCGGTCAACCGTTACCTGATCCCGTTCGAACCGCCGCAGGAACCGCGTTATACCAAGGCCTGGTATGACGCACACGAGGATCGGTTTCTGTTCGTGCGCAACGAAGACATCGTCGATGCCGATCAGGCATTGTTGGCCGTGGTGGTCGCCGGCTCGGCTTACTTCTACGAGCCAGAGGATTACTTGATCTGGCAAGTCGATGCGCGAAGCGGCCTTCTGCAGCACAAGTATCGTTTGCTGCTGATGCCGGGTGAAGGTTCGATCCAGAGTATCGAAGCCGATGCCCAAGGCATGATTCATGTCGTGCAGACGTGTGTTGACGTGCTGGAGAACAAGCGCCGGATCAGCTATGTGATTCATGACCGGCAAGTGTTGCTCAGTGCCGTGATATTGGAAGCGGCCCCCCAGTTACGGACGCAGGCGTTCGCCGATCAAACGCTGACAGACTGGAGGTCGGTGCTGGGTGATTACCTGCCCCATTCGGGCTTGCCGGCGAAGGACGGCGACACCACCGTTGAATGGTGGCCGGCGCCGTTCGTTGCAGTGTCCTGGAAAATCAGTCCATCGCGACGGGACATGGTCTGGATCCGCAGCCATGACCGCTTGCTGATCAACCCGTTGCCGACGGCTGGCAGGCCGCGGGGTTGGGATGATTCGATCAGGAATCTGGATCAACTGATGCTGTTGGCCCCTGCGCAGGAGCAAGAGGTATTTGTCATTTACGACCAGACCGCGCGCAGCCTGTGTCGGCTTGAGCGCACCCTCAGTGACGGTGTCGCGAACTGGATGCATACGTGGATTGAACCCGAGCGCCTCAAACAGGTGGTGATGACGCAAAGTGGATATGTCGCCATCACCGAGGACGGGCGGTTCTTCAACCTGAGCGCCGATGGACAGCTGCGATTTGGCGGGTTGTCCGAGAGTTGGTTACTGAATCGTCCTCGCTGGTGGCTGGGGCTCGAGGCGATCGCCAAACGTTATCCGGTGGAGCGTTTCGCCATCGTCGGCCTGCTTGATCACACAGGCGAAGGCCGTCTATGCGCCTGGTACATCGAGCAACGGTTGCTGCTGAGTGAGGCGCCGAACGGTGAAGACATGTGCTTGCTCGGCTTGACGCCGGAGCGCGATCAGGCCTGGCTGTTCGAGCCGTCCAGCGGTGAAATCCGTTCTCAGGCTTATGTCGAGCCACAGCATCTGGAACAGGCTTTTGCCAGCGGGCTGCAGTTATTGAGCAGGCATTTACTGCCGGCCTCGGAACGGGAGTGGGAAGACTGGACGTTCGCCGATGTGATACGGCAGGACGCAGGGCTGAAGGGCGTGACCGTGGAGGGCGTGGAATTGAGTCTGCCTTTCGGCGAGAACGAGAAAGTCACCGGCGTGAATCACGCCTGGGTCGCTGCCCAGGGCGAGCATCTGATATCCGGCCTGCGCGCCTTGCTGGACAGTGTCGAGCATGACGGGTTTGTTTCTCTGGAAGCAGAACCGGGCGTGCGGCAGTGGTACGACGCGGAAAACGCTCGTCTGATCCGGGTTAGCGATACATCCCTGCGCGGCGATCTCGAGCTGCTGGGTACACGACATCGTCAGCAGGTGTTGCTGCATGAGCGCCAAGCCGGATGTGTACTCGCCTACCCAGGCGGCACGCGCTTCGGGCCGTTCGCCTATGTACAGCGGGATGCCGGGGTCATGGTCATTGAGGGTGAGAAACGGGTCCCGGATCTGGCTGCGCTGGTGCCTGATGGTGTCAATACCTTGATCTTGCGGGCAGGGCAGGGAGCGGTGACCTACCATCTGTCGAACGCGCTCTGGCTTGAGCGCGATTCCGTCATTGTCGACTGTCGACCGGTTCACGGTGAGGCGGCGATGATCCCGGGCAAGCTGGTCTGGCCGTTGAGTAATCCGCAACGTTTAGAGCTGCAGATTGTGGGGGAGCATTTGGTGCTGATTGATCCCGACAGCGAACACTGCCTCATCCTGAGGGAGGTGTGCAGCGCAGATCCGGCCCTGCGCGGGGACGTGTTCCTTGCATTGGGCCAGCATCCCTCGCTGCCGGTTTCGCAGCTTGTGCAATGGTTGCAAGGCAGCCAGGGGGCAACGGGTAGCGCCACGCTGCAGATGTTGCTCTCGCGAGACGCGCACAATAGTTTCCAGATGCTGTGATCAGGTAATCAGTCGCAAAGTTACCGTCAGGAGCCGCGACGCTGTGCGTTCGTGGCTCTTTTCGTTCGGTATTCAAGGCACCAGGTAACCTTTTACCCCTGTGAAGATGATCTGCGCCGCCAGGGCGCAGACAAACAGCCCCATCAGACGGCTGACGATCTGCAGACCCTGATCGCCAAGAATCCGCTCGATCCGGTTCGACAGATACAGCACCACGCCCACCGTGAAACTGGCAAGGGCGATGCTCATGATGGCGGTGAGTTTGTCGTCCCAGTGGGGCTGGCTGACGCCCATCACCAGCAGGGCGCCGATGGTACCTGGGCCGACTGTGATAGGGATGGTCAGCGGTACGATGGTCACGTCCTGTTGCACATTATCCGCCTGCACGGCCGGCTTGCCCTGAGCCATGCCCAGCGCCGAGATGAACAGCACACTGCCGGCACCGATCCGAAACGCGTCGACGGTAATTCCGAACACATCAAAAATCACCCGCCCGAACAGATACAACAGGACGCTGGAAACCAGGGTGGCCACCGCTACTTTCCAGGCCAGGCGCCGCTGTTCCTTGCGCGAGTAACCCCGGGTCAGGCTGATGAAGCAGGACAACACGAAGAACGGGCTGTAGAGCACCAGCATCTTCAGGTACACGCTGAACAGCACATGGAGCATGGACTAGGCTCGCAGCAGGGAAATGAACTGCGCGGAGTCTAGCAGTTGCTTAGTTGTTTGTGGATGCGTTTTCCGGCGGTTTTATCAAGGCTCGCTGTAGAGGCTTGTCTGTGAAGAGTGATATTGGCTTTTTATCAGTGTTTTTTTTATTTATGTTACATGTTTGAGTTTGTGTGATTTTTAAGTTGTGTTTATTGTTGGTCTCGAAGCTCAAGGGGAGCTTTTTAAATATTAAAGGAAGTTGTATATGCGTAATGAAATTATTGAAAGTCGTGACGTTGAACTTTGCATTAGTGAACTTCGCCAGTGTGATATCGGTTCCTTGGTCAATGCTCGCGCCAGTGCTCTGATGATGCTGCCCGATGACATCGACGCGCCCTCCCGAGGTTCTATCGTGGGCGAAGGCATTCTGGGTTTCTCCGGTGATCTCACCGATGAAAACCGGACGGATGCGCAGAACGCCTTTCTTTTTGCCAGTCTTGCCGCTTCCAGGAAATACCCTGAAGAACATCAAGGCAAGGAGTGGTATACCGAGTTTCGTCAGGTGATGGCCCTGGCAGGCTGGATGTCTACCAGCCAGTATTACAGCGACCTGACCGTGGGCGGAACAAGCGCCCGTATGGACAAGCTGGTGCTGGACATTCTGGGCTCGGTGGTCGCCGGGATCGCAGTGCCAGGCTCGTCGACCGCGTTGATGCTGAAAGTGGCCGGTGACGCCATCTCGGCCCTGCAAAAACGTGATACCGCCACATTGACGGTCTATGAACAGAACCTGCTGAAACACGGTGCCGGCGGTATGACGGCAGGCGCCTGTGTGCAAGTTGGAAAGGATACTGTCATGGCGGTCGGCGCTGTGCGATTCAATCGCCACAATACGTCGACCAAAGTACTGTTTGTCGATGTCGATGTGCGCAATGTTCAGCTCTATCGGGGTGAAACGGTATTTACCAAAAATGATACGAGGGCGGCGGGGACGCGCGCTTATATTGCCGAACGTTTGATTCCAAAAGCCGAGCAGATCCTGGATATCGAAATTTGATTATTCGTTTATTCATTTTCGGTTAACGTCTTTGGGAGATTGCAATGAGTGCTGAGTATCGTGTGTTGGTTGTTGGCGTTGCCGTCATCATGATTCCTGCCGATGAGGGGCCGGAACGATACAAGGATCTGATTGACTCGATACTTCTATCGCAACTTGTTGCCGATCGAAAAATCCAGGAAACGCCATTAACCGATTGGTACAGCGCTTATGTCCGGTTTATGGATCAGTATTGGTTAAGGCAGGTAAAAAGCCGGCAAGACAGGTCGGTCCCTCAAGGTGCTGTCGAAGTCATGAGCGCGTGGGCTGTCGACTCACTGCTCGCTCATGGATCGGACGAGAACGGTTCTATGGCCGCAATCGTGAAGCGATTGGTGATGCTGTCCGGCGATCAGCCCGCGCTGAAAATATTGCGTAGGCACATGCAGAGAACGATCCCGGACATCGTGGTTGAAAAGCCGGTTGCCGAAGGCCACACGCGTTTGTTGATGGTGGTGGCACGTACACCGACATCATTCACGAGTGGTTATATCGAGTTCAAGACTGCACAGATCCTCAGCCCGAATCCGTTTTCCCAGTGCTATGAGGGGGGGCAGGTAGACGGTGACGTTACCCTGCGTCATGCCGAAGCGAAATTGTCGGAAACCCGTTATGGCCCTGTGCGCGCTGCTATTGACGCGAAGATTCAGGATCGGCGCGAAAGCCATATTGCGCTTGTAGCATTTGATGACGCTGCTCAGGATATCGAAGCGCTACGGTTGTACTGATCACGCTGGGCAACCCAGTGCTCGATCAGTTCGCGCAACTGCGACAGCTCCACCGGTTTGGCCATGTGCCCGTCCATCCCGGCTTGCCGCGCGCGTTCCTTGTGCTCTGCAAGGATGTGCGCGGTAAGCGCGACGATGGGCGTGCGCGTGCGTTGATTGCTGACTTCCCAGGCGCGCAACTGTTGCGTCGCGGAGAAGCCATCGAGGATCGGCATTTCGCAGTCCATCAACACCAGGTCGTAACGCTGCGCCTTCATCGCCTGCAAGGCTTCTTCGCCATTGCTGGCGGTGTCCGGCTGCAGGTTCAGTTTGCCGAGCATGCCGCGAATCACTTTGGTCGAGATCGTGTTGTCTTCGGCGACAAGGATGCGGAAATCGCTCGGCACCTTGGCGGCCGTGGCCGGCGTGAGCACCTGCGGTTGGAACACCACCTGGCCCTTGTTGCGCTGATTCAGTTCGTCGGCAAGCGTGGTTTTGAGCGTATAGCCGGCCACCGGTTTGGCCAGAATCCGTTTGATCCCCGAATTGCGCGCGATGATTTTGCTCGGCGCGTTGCTGATGCCGGTGAGCATGATCAGCAGGATGTCGTGGTTCAGACTCGGGTCTTCCTTGATCTTGGCTGCCAGTTGCATGCCGGTCATGCCGGGCATGTTCTGGTCCAGCAGCACCACATCGAAGTAGTCACGCAAATGCGCCTTGGTACGCAGCAGTGCCAGCGCCTCCTTGCCCGATGGCACGGCGCTGACATTCAGGCCCCAGGCGCTGCATTGCTGCACCAGCACCTTGCGGCAGGTGTCGTTGTCGTCCACCACCAGTACCCGCGCACCCTGCAACGGGCCGTCGAGGTCGGAAGTCGGGTGTTCGAGACGGTCGGGGTCCAGCGGCAGGGTCAGCCACAAGGTGCTGCCCTGGCTGGCGCCACTCTTGATCCCGAACTCGCCATGCATCAGGCGGATCAGTTGCCGGGCGATGACCAGTCCGAGGTTACCGCCCAAGCGATTGGCCGAGAGGAAATGCTTGCTGTGCAGTTCGGCGTGCAGCAGCGCATCGCGCTCCTCCGCTTCCATCGGCTGGCCGCTGTCCTGCACGGCGATGCGCAGGCGCGGTTTGTCGCTGCGTTCGTCGAGGGCAACGACGATCAGCACTTCGCCTTCGTCGGTTTTCTTCAGGGCGTTTTCCAGCAGGCTCAGCAGGGTCTGGCGCAGACGCGTCGGGTCACCGCTGATGACCCGCGGCACTTGCGGCTGAATGAAGCTGATCAGCTCGACGTTCTGCTGCTCGGCCTTGGCCCGGTAGATGCTCAGGCAATCGTCGATCAGAGCGTTGAGGTCGAACTGCACGTCGTCCAGTTCGATCTGCCCGGATTCGAGCTTGGAGATGTCGAGGATCTCGTTGATCAGCGTCAGCAGTTCGTTGCCGGCACTGTGGATGGTCTGCACGTAGTCACGCTGCTTGACCGACAACGGCGTGCCCAGCAGCAGCTCGGTCATGCCCAGCACGCCGTTCATCGGGGTGCGGATCTCGTGGCTGATCTTGGCGAGAAATTCGGCCTTGGCATTGATCTCGGCATTGCTGGCAGCGAGGTCGCGGCTGATGCTGAAACGGCTTTCGGTGATGCTGCGCTGGCGCTCGCCGAGGGCAATGCTCATCAGCAGACCGCTGACGCAGATGAAGCCCATCAGGGTCATGATCAGGCCTTGCGGTGCCACCAGGGTCAGCCCGAGCAAGGCCGGCAGGATGATCAGCGTACCGATGTTGAACACCACCATCCCGGCTACGAACAGGCGTGCCGGGCGATAACCTTTCTGCCAGTGGTAGGAACCGACCAGCAGCATGCTCAGACCGGCAAGAGCCACCAGCGCGTAAGTGATGATGTTCAGCGGCAGCGTATTGACGAACAACAGCAGCAGGCTGCAGATCACGATGAACAGAATGTCGCCGAGCAACAGTTTGTTCAGCGGGTGTGGGCCGAGCGGGGCGAAGAAGCGCAGGGCGAACATCAGCCCGGCGGGGGCGGTCAGCAACAGCGCCAGATAGGCGCCCGGGGTCTGGATTGCGTGCCAGTTCGGCAGCCACGGGCCGGCGAGGTTGAGCAACAGCAACAGACTCAGGCCCAGCAAGGCTTCGCAGATCGCCAGCCACAGACTGCTGCGCGAGCGTGAGTAGGCGTAGCGCACGATGTTGTGCAGCAGCAACATGCCGAGGCAGCCGAACAGCAGGCCGAAGATCAGCGTCTGGTTCTGGTTGGCGGCACTCATCACCGCCGATTGCAGGGTGATGTGCGGGCGCAACTGATGGTCGGACACCATCCGCAGATAAACGTCGAGGGACTTGTCGCTGAGCGGCAGCGGCAGCAGGAAATCGCTGCTGGGCAGTGGCCGTTCGACTTGCGGCTGGTGAGTGCCGGAGTTGCGTTGCTCGATCAGCTTGTCGCCGTCCAGCACATAAAGGTTGAGGCTGGACAGGTCGGGGGCGAAGATCCGCAGCACTTGTTCGTGCTTGCCCGGTGCCAGTTTGAAGCGCAGCCAGAGTGCGCCATCGGGCTCGGCGGCCGTGAGGCGGTCGAGTTCGATCGGGCTGAATTGATTGGTGTAACGCGCCGAGCGGATGTCACTCAGTTGCAGATTGCCCTGATCGTCAAGCAATACCGCCCAGCCACTGCCTTGCGCGGCCTGGGCCGGGAGCATGCAGAGCAAGGTCAACAGCGTGACGGTGAAACTTATGGCAATCCTGAGCCAGCGCACGGCGAAATCCCTTCGTAGGTTGATGCCAGAATATAACGATGCGCGGCGGCGGAACAGCCCGGCGAGGGACTGCATCCCGCGCCGGACTTGAAGGACAGCTTATTCCTGGGTTTCGCCACGTTCACGGGCAATGGCGCGGTAGCCAATGTCCTTGCGGTAGAAGCAGCCTTCCCAGTCGATGGCGGCGGCCAGCTTGTACGCTTGCTGCTGGGCTTCGCTGACGCTGGCGCCCATGGCGGTGGCGCACAGTACGCGACCACCGGCAGTCACCACGTTGCCATCCTTGAGCGCGGTACCGGCGTGGAAGACTTTGCCTTCCAGACCGGCGGCTGCGTCCAGACCGTTGATTGCTGCGCCCTTGGCGTAGTCGCCAGGGTAGCCGCCAGCGGCCAAAACGATGCCGACGCTCGGGCGTGGATCCCACTGCGCTTCAACCTTGTCCAGCGCTTGCGCGAGGGCGGCTTCGACCAGCAACACCAGGCTCGACTGCAGACGCAGCATCACTGGTTGGGTTTCCGGGTCGCCGAAGCGGCAGTTGAACTCGATGACTTTCGGATTGCCGGCCTTGTCGATCATCAGACCGGCATACAGGAAACCGGTGTAGACATTGCCTTCCTCGGCCATGCCACGCACGGTCGGCCAGATCACCAGATCCATTACGCGCTGGTGCACCTCGGCGGTGACCACTGGGGCAGGGGAGTAAGCCCCCATGCCGCCGGTGTTCGGGCCGCTGTCGCCGTCGCCGACGCGTTTGTGGTCCTGACTGGTGGCCATCGGCAGGACGTTTTTGCCGTCGACCATGACGATGAACGAGGCTTCTTCGCCATCGAGGAATTCTTCGATGACGACGCGTGAACCGGCGTCGCCGAACGCGTTGCCGGCGAGCATGTCGCGCACGGCGTCTTCCGCTTCGGCCAGGGTCATGGCGACGATCACGCCTTTACCGGCGGCCAGGCCATCGGCCTTGATCACGATTGGCGCGCCTTTTTCACGCAGATACGCCAGGGCCGGCTCGATCTCGGTGAAGTTCTGGTAGTCGGCGGTCGGGATCTTGTGGCGTGCCAGGAAGTCCTTGGTGAAGGCTTTCGAACCTTCCAGCTGCGCAGCGCCAGCGGTCGGACCGAAGCAGTCCAGGCCGCGGGAGCGGAACAGATCGACCACACCCGCCACCAGCGGCACTTCCGGACCAACGATGGTCAGGGACACGTTGTTCTCGGCGAAGTCGGCCAGTTGCTCAAGGGCCAGTACGTCGATGGCGACGTTTTCGCACTTGGCTTCAATCGCGGTGCCGGCGTTGCCCGGCGCGACGAAAACCTTCTGCACACGCGGATCCTGAGCCACTTTCCAGGCCAGAGCGTGTTCACGGCCACCGCTGCCAATGATCAAAACATTCATTTCAAAAACCTCAAAAATCTGTCAGTCGCTGCTGGAGCGCTTTATGTGGGAGCGGGCTTGCTCGCGAAAGCGGTGTGTCAGGCAAACAGCTGTGACTGACAGATTGCATTCGCGAGCAAGCCCGCTCCCACATTTGGATCGAGTTGAATCAGTGACGGAAATGACGCATGCCGGTGAATACCATGGCGATGCCAGCTTCGTCGGCAGCAGCAATCACCTCAGCATCACGCATCGAACCGCCCGGCTGGATCACTGCGGTGATGCCGACCTTGGCCGCATTGTCCAGACCGTCGCGGAACGGGAAGAACGCGTCCGATGCCATCACCGAACCGGCCACTTGCAGACCAGCGTGCTCAGCCTTGATCGCGGCGATACGCGCCGAGTTGACGCGGCTCATCTGGCCGGCGCCGACGCCGATGGTCTGACGGTTCTTGGCGTAGACGATGGCGTTGGATTTGACGTACTTGGCGACTTTCCAGGCGAAGATCAGGTCGTGGATTTCCTGTTCGGTCGGGGCGCGCTTGGTCACCACTTTCAGGTCGTCGGCGCTGATCATGCCGATGTCGCGGCTCTGCACCAGCAGGCCACCGTTGACGCGCTTGTAGTCCCAAGCGGCAGCGCGCTCGGCCGACCACTCGCCGCACGCCAGCAGACGCACGTTGGCTTTGGCCGCGACGATGGCGCGGGCTTCTGCGCTGACGCTCGGGGCGATGATCACTTCCACGAACTGACGCTCAACGATCGCCTTGGCGGTCTCGGCATCCAGTTCACGGTTGAAGGCGATAATGCCGCCGAACGCCGACTCGGTGTCGGTGGCGTAGGCCAGTTCGTAGGCCTGACGGATGCCGCCTTCGGCGTCCGGGCTGACCGCCACGCCGCACGGGTTGGCGTGCTTGACGATCACGCAGGCTGGCTTGACGAAGCTCTTCACGCATTCCAGCGCGGCGTCGGTGTCGGCCACGTTGTTGTACGAAAGCTCCTTGCCTTGCAGTTGGGTCGCGGTGGCGATGCCGACTTCGGCAGGCTTGGCTTCCACGTAGAACGCCGCGCTCTGGTGCGGGTTCTCGCCGTAGCGCATTTCCTGAGCCTTGATGAACTGGCTGTTAAAGGTGCGCGGGAATTCGCTGCGACCTTCGGTACTGAGGGTGTCAGCAGCCTGATTCACGGTGCCCATGTAGTTGGCGATCATGCCGTCGTAGGCGGCGGTGTGTTCGAAAGCCTTGAGCATCAGGTCGAAACGCTGAGCGTAGGTCAGGCCGCCGGCCTTGAGGTTTTGCAGAACATTGGCGTAATCGCTGGCATTCACCACGATCGCCACGTCTTTATGGTTTTTCGCTGCCGAACGGACCATGGTCGGGCCGCCGATGTCGATGTTTTCGATCGCGGTCGGCAGGTCGCAACCCGGCTTGTTGATGGTGGCTTCGAACGGGTAGAGGTTGACCGCAACCAGGTCGATCGGCTTGATGCCGTGCTCGTTCATGATCGCGTCGTCGATACCGCGACGACCGAGGATCCCGCCGTGGATTTTCGGGTGCAGGGTTTTCACCCGACCGTCCATCATCTCTGCGAAACCGGTGTAATCCGCGACTTCCACTGCGGCTACGCCATTGTCCTGCAGCAGCTTGAACGTCCCGCCGGTGGAGAGGATCTCGACGCCCAGAGCTTCGAGCTCCCTGGCGAATTCGAGGATCCCGGTCTTGTCGGAAACGCTGATCAAGGCGCGGCGGATCGGCAGGCGGGTAGTCTGGTCGGTCATCTCAATTTCCATCAAAAGCAAAGGAAGTCAGCAAAAAAGGCGACCGGTTTTACGCGGGCGCCTTTCTGGTTTGATTGAATGCTTACAGCAGATCGTACTGCTTGAGTTTCTTGCGCAGCGTGCCCCGGTTGAGTCCGAGCAGCTCGCTGGCCTTGGTCTGGTTGCCCTTGACGTAGTTCATCACGCTTTCGAGCAGGGGAGCCTCGACTTCGGAGAGCACCAGGTTGTACACATCCGTGACGGACGCGCCCTCAAGGTGGGCGAAATAATTGTGCAGCGCCTTCTCGACACTCCCGCGAAGGGTCTGACCTTCTTCGCTCGGGGTGTTGAGGTGCTGTTTCAAATTCACGTTGTCGCTCACGGGTGCGGTTCCACTCACTAAAGTCTCGGTCATCATCGTCATGCGGCCACCCCTTCTTCGTCCCCTGTCAGGCTCTTGTAACGCTCGGCGAAAAACTCCCGAACGTTGGCGCATTGTGTTTCCGTACCATCCAAACGATTGAAATGGGCGCGAAATTCCCTGGCGCCCGGCAAGGTTGCGAGATACCAGCCCACATGCTTGCGGGCAATGCGCACGCCCATCACATCCCCATAGAAGGCGTGAAGTGCGGCCAGATGCTCCAGCAGGATGCGTTCCACTTCGGTCAGCTCCAGCGCCGGCAATTTCTCGCCGGTACGCAGGAAGTGTTCGATCTCACGAAAAATCCATGGCCGCCCCTGGGCAGCCCGGCCTATCAGCAGGCCATCGGCACCGGTCGCGTCGAGCACGTAACGGGCCTTTTCCGGCGAATCGATATCGCCATTGGCAAACACCGGCATCGATACGGCCTGCTTGATCGCGGCAATCGTGTCGTACTCGGCTTCACCGGTGTACAGATCGGCGCGGGTGCGGCCATGCACGGCCAGCGCGGCGATCCCGGCCTGTTCGGCGATCTTCGCCACGGTCAGGCCATTCTTGTTGTCGCGATCCCAGCCAGTGCGGATCTTCAGGGTCACCGGCACATCCACTGCAGCGACGACGGCCTGCAGGATCTCGGTAACCAGTGCTTCATCTTTCAATAACGCGGAGCCGGCGGCCTTGTTGCAGACCTTCTTCGCCGGGCAACCCATGTTGATATCAATAATCTGTGCGCCCAGTTCGACGTTGGCCCGGGCCGCATCCGCCAGCATCTGCGCATCGCCACCGGCAATCTGCACCGAGCGTGGCTCGGGATCGCCTTCGTGGATCATGCGCATGCGCGACTTGCGGGTGTTCCACAGGCTCATGTCACTGGTGACCATTTCCGAGACTACAAGCCCTGCGCCCAAACGCTTGCACAGCTGACGAAAGGGCTGATCGGTGACGCCCGCCATCGGGGCGAGAATCAAACCGTTCTGTAATGTATATGGGCCGATGCGTACCGCCGACATAGGACTTCCCTGAAGTGGGGCCGGATCATGAGACTTCGAAAAAGGGTGGGCATGATACCCGCTCTCGATGACTGGATAAAGGCTGAATTGAACAAAATCTGAACAGTTATTCTGTTATTACCAGCGGTTTGGTTGCCGTGGACGAAGTCAGAAAATTGCCGTCAAACCTGAAGCGATGACGCGATTCACTCGGGTGAGTGGAAACTCAGGCTGTAATTCACCGCTTTGGGGCCTGGATCGAGAATATCCAGCGCGATGTGAATCGGCGTCTGCGGCGGCATTTCCGCCATGCCTTCGAGATCGCCGTTGAGGTATTCGCCAGGTTTGAAGCGACGACTGGCGATCAGATGACCGTTGAGGTCAGCGAAGCGTAGCTCCAGTAGCGGGAACGGCTGGGAAAATGTTGCGCGGTTATAAATGATCGCATCCACCACCAGCGCACCGCTGAACTCCGGATGGCTGCGCACCACCAGATTGCTGCTCTTGATCCTCGCGATATCGACCTTGGACGGCACCGTGCAGCCGATCTGCGGGCAGAATTGCTGGAACCACGGGCGATACTGATCCTGGCGCGCCAATTCGTCGAAATGATAGGCGAGGTACTGCCCGGCAAGACCGGCGGCCGCCAGCAGCACCAGCAAACCCCAGAGCAGGCGCCGGCCCCAGGGCGAGCGGCGTTTTTGCCAGTCCAGCTGCAGCGGGTCGTCGGTCAGGTCCTGCAGGACTTCGGCGCGCACGCCGGGTTCTGCGCGCTCGCGCTTGTTGCGCAGCGGTTCGACCGAGGGCAAATCGTCGTCATCTGCTTCGACGCTGGCCGACAGGCGCTCGCGGCGGGCATTCGGATCGATCGGATCGTGCAGGCGCAATTGCGGAATCGACGGTTCGTCGTCGAGGTCTACCGGCTCCAGCGACAACGAAGGCTCGGTGCGCGCGGCTTTTACCGGCTCCGGTTCGACGGCCTCTGGCTCGACTTCAGCTTCGGACTCGGGCAGGTCGTCGCGGGCGCTGAACAAGCTGTCGCGCCACACCGGTTCATCGGCTTCAGTGCTGTCACGGCGGGCGCTCAGGGATTCTTCGCGCTGACGCCCGAATTCGGTGGTCGGCTGGATTTCCCGTTGTTCGAGGCGCGCCAGTTCTTCGTCCAGATCCAGGCTGTCCAGATCCATTGCGCTGGCGTTCCACTGCTTTTGGCTGATGGGGCGCGGCGCGGGCGGTTCGTCGATGGCCGGTGGCGGGGCTGGTTCAGGTTGTGGCGTTGCCTGCTCGGCAATCGGTGGCGCAACCGGCGTCAGCGCTTCCTTGCCCGCGTGTTGTTCCAGCAGCTGTTTGGCCGCGTTGAACACCTGCAGGCAGGAGCCACAGCGAACCACCCCGCGGGCCACGCTCAACTGAGCATGGCTGACGCGAAAGCTGGTTTGGCAATGCGGGCACTGGGTGACGAAACTGTCGGTCATGCGGCGATCCGGTTTATGCAGGCGGTCATTCTAGCGCCGACGGCCGGTGATACGCACCCAGCCATCGCGATTGGCAATCGGGTCCAGATCGAAATCCTGCGCGTAGGCCGCAGCCACTTCTTCGCCCTGTTCGGCGAGAATGCCGGACAGCGCCAGACGCCCGCCGGACTTGACCAGACCAGAGAGTTGCGGCGCCAGCGAGACCAGCGGGCCGGCGAGAATGTTGGCCACTAGCACGTCGGCTTGCACCTGCGGCAGATCTTCCGGCAGGTACAGCGGGAACAGCTCGTCGGCAATGTTGTTGCGCCCGGCGTTGTCGCGCGAGGCTTCCAGCGCCTGCACGTCGATGTCGGTGCCGACGGCCTCTTTGGCGCCGAGCAGCAGGGCGGCAATCGCCAGAATCCCCGAGCCGCAGCCGAAATCCAGCACGTTGCAGTCTTTCAGGTCCTGACCGTCGAGCCATTCCAGGCACAGGGCGGTGGTCGGATGCGTGCCGGTGCCGAACGCCAGGCCCGGATCCAGCAGCAGATTGACTGCGTCAGGCTCGGGCGCCGCGTGCCAGCTCGGCACGATCCACAGGCGCTGGCCGAAACGCATCGGCTGGAAACCGTCCATCCAGCTGCGTTCCCAGTCCTGGTCTTCGATGACTTCGCTGTGATGCTCGGGCAGCGGGCTGCCGGTCAGCAGTTCCAGATGCGCCAGCACCGGCGCAGGCTCGGTGCCGCCTTCGAACAGGGCCAGCAGGTGCGTGTGCGCCCACAGCGGGGTGGTGTTGAGTTCCGGCTCGAAGATCGGCTGATCTTCGGCGTCCATGAAGGTCACCGAAACGGCGCCGACTTCAAGGAACGCGTCTTCGTAGGTTTCGGCTTGTTCCGGGCTGATGGCCAGACGTACTTGCAGCCAAGGCATGGCGGGCACCTTTGAAAAAATATGATTGCAGCCTAGCGGCCAGCGAGAAGCGCGCAAGTTTACGCGAGCGCGTTGGGTTTGTGGGAGATGCATTGCACCCGGTGGGAGCGGGCTTGCTCGCGAAAGCGCTGTGTCAGGCACAAACTACCTGTCTGATGTATCGCTTTCGCGAGCAAGCCCGCTCCCACAGTGGGTATGAGCAATGTTCTGAAACAACAAAGCCGCCCGAAGGCGGCTTTGTCTGGTGCGGGCTGAAGCTTAGTGCTTGTCGCCAGCCAGCTTGTGCTCGAGGTAGTGAATGTTCACGCCCCCTTTGCAGAAGCCTTCGTCGCGGGTCAGATCACGGTGCAGCGGGATGTTGGTCTTGATCCCGTCCACCACGATTTCGTCCAGGGCATTGCGCATGCGGGCCATGGCTTCGTCGCGGGTGGCGCCGTAAGTGATCAGCTTGCCGATCAGCGAGTCGTAGTTCGGCGGAACCGCATAACCGCTGTACAGGTGCGAATCGACGCGAACGCCGTTGCCGCCTGGGGCGTGGAAATGCTTGACCGTGCCCGGGCTCGGCATGAAGGTTTTCGGGTCTTCAGCGTTGATCCGGCATTCCAGCGAGTGACCGCGGATGACCACGTCGTCCTGGGTGAACGACAGCTTGTTGCCAGCGGCGATGCTGAGCATCTCCTTGACGATGTCGATCCCGGTGACCATTTCCGAAACCGGGTGCTCCACCTGAACACGGGTGTTCATTTCGATGAAGTAGAAACGGCCGTTCTCGTACAGGAACTCGAAGGTGCCGGCACCACGGTAGCCGATGTCGACGCACGCCTTGACGCAGCGAGCCAGAACTTCCTGACGCGCCTGCTCGTCGATGCCCGGTGCCGGCGCTTCTTCGAGGACCTTCTGGTGACGACGTTGCAACGAGCAATCGCGGTCGCCCAGATGGATGGCGTTGCCTTGGCCGTCGGACAGCACCTGGACTTCGACGTGACGCGGGTTGGTCAGGAATTTTTCCAGATAGACCATCGGGTTGCCGAACGCCGCACCTGCTTCGGAGCGGGTCAGTTTCGCCGAGGCGATCAGGTCTTCTTCCTTGTGCACCACGCGCATGCCGCGACCACCGCCGCCGCCAGCGGCCTTGATGATCACCGGGTAGCCGACTTCACGACCGATGCGCAGCGCCGTTTCTTCGTCTTCCGGCAGTGGGCCGTCAGAACCTGGAACGGTTGGCACGCCGGCTTCGATCATCGCGTGCTTGGCCGATACCTTGTCGCCCATCAGGCGAATGGTGTCGGCTTTCGGGCCGATGAAAGCGAAACCGGAGTTCTCGACCTGCTCGGCGAAATCGGCGTTTTCCGCGAGGAAACCGTAGCCTGGGTGAATGGCGGTGGCGCCAGTCACTTCAGCGGCAGCGATGATGGCCGGAATGTGCAGGTAGGACTGAGCGGCAGAAGCCGGGCCGATGCAGACGGATTCGTCTGCCAGACCCAGGTGCATCAGCTCTTTGTCGGCCTTGGAGTAAACGGCGACGGTCTTGATGCCCATCTCTTTGCAGGCACGCAGAATCCGCAGGGCGATCTCACCGCGGTTAGCGATCAGAACTTTTTCCAACTTCGCAGTCATCAAAGGCTCTCCGCAGTTCAAACGATGGTGAACAGCGGTTGGTCGTACTCAACCGGCTGGCCGTCTTCGACGAGGATGGATTCGATCACACCGCTGGTTTCAGCTTCGATGTGGTTCATCATCTTCATGGCTTCGACGATGCACAGGGTGTCGCCTTTCTTCACGGTCTGGCCGACTTCAACGAAGGCTGGCGAGGTTGGCGAAGACTTGCGGTAGAAGGTGCCTACCATTGGCGAGCGGGCCACGGTGCCGTTCAGCGCAGGGGCAGCAGGAGCGGCCGGGGCTGCAGCAGCCACCGGAGCGGCAGCGGCAGCGGCAGGAGCAGCAGCCGGAGCTGGCATCGGAGCCGGCGCGTAGTACTGCTGAGCCGGGGTCTTGCTGTTACGGCTGATGCGAACGGACTCTTCGCCTTCCTTGATCTCGAGCTCGTCGATACCGGACTCTTCCAGCAATTCGATCAGTTTCTTAACTTTACGGATATCCATGAATCATCAACTCCCAAGGGTCGGTCAGGGGCGTATAGCTTGTTGTTCAAGCTGCTCTAGTGCAGCCTCCAGGGCCAGTCGGTAACCGCTGGCGCCAAGGCCGCAGATCACTCCCACCGCTACGTCGGAGAAGTAAGAGTGATGGCGGAAAGGTTCGCGTTTGTGCACGTTGGACAAATGCACTTCGATGAATGGGATGCTCACTCCCAGCAGCGCGTCACGTAATGCGACACTTGTGTGCGTAAAAGCTGCTGGATTGATCAGAATGAAGTCGACCCCTTCGCCGCGGGCGGCGTGGATGCGGTCGATCAATTCGTACTCGGCATTGCTTTGCAGGTGCAGCAGATGATGGCCGGCTTCACGGGCGCGCTGCTCCAGGTCCTGATTGATCTGCGCCAGGGTCGTCGACCCATAGGTCCCCGGTTCGCGGGTGCCGAGCAGGTTCAGGTTGGGGCCGTGCAGCACCAGTAGCGTTGCCATCTGCATGTTCCTTGTTATGAATGAGCAGTCGTCAGAACCCGGCGACTATGCCGCAAAGGCTTTGTGACTGTCCAGTTCTCTGCAATAGCCAGCACGATGACCGATTATGGCGCAAAATTTGTGACTGAGTGATCTGATCCGGTCATTCATGTTGCCCTGTAGGAGCTGCCGCAGGCTGCGATCTTTTGATCTTGCTTTTAAAAATCAAAAGATCGCAGCCTTCGGCAGCTCCAACAAGGGCATGTCAGACGCGGAAGGCTTGTACGGCCGTATGCAGTTGCCCGCCCAATACCAGCAGATTCTCCCCCTGTTCCCGACCTGCGCCGATACGCAGCAGGTTGTCGCCGCCCAACTGGTGGATTCGCTCGCTGTGATCGCGAATCTCGCTGACCGCGCCACTCTGTTGCGCGGTGATGTCGGCGATGCGGATCGCCGTGTGGGAAATGGTCTGGATCGCGCCGACGATCTTATCCAGCGCGCCGTCCGCCGCCTGGGCCTGATTAGCGGTGGCCTCGGCATGTTCGACCTGCGCGCGCATGCCTTCGACCGATTGTCGCGCGGCAGTTTGCAGGCCGGCGATCAGGGTCTGGATTTCCGCCGTGGCACCCGCGGTGCGTTGCGCCAGTGAGCGCACTTCCTCGGCGACCACCGCAAAACCACGGCCCATTTCCCCGGCCCGCGCTGCTTCAATCGCTGCGTTGAGCGCCAGCAGGTTGGTCTGATCGGCGATCGAACGGATCACCGTCAGCACGCCGCCGATGGTCGCCGACTCTTCGGCCAGATGCTCGATCATCTGCGCGTTGCCTTGCACTTCGCCGACCAATGCGTGCAACCCGGTGAGGCTCTGGCCGATCACGCTTTGCCCATGCTCGACGGCAAGGCCGGCATGGCGGCTGGCATCTGCCGCCTGACGCGCGTCGCCAGCCACTTGCTGAATGGTTGCCTCCAGTTCGCCCAGCGAATCGCGGATCAGCGCGGTGTCGCCGGCCTGATGCTCGGCTCCGCTATGCAAGTCATTACTGAGTTCGGCCAAGGTGCGACTGCTGCCGGCGACTTGTTCGGCATTGCCGCGAATCGTCCCGACCAGATCCACCAGATACGCGCGCAGACGATTGAGCGAGGCTTCGATGTCATGCAGTTCGCGGTTGGTCTTGCCCAGTTGAATGTCGCCACTGAAATCACCTTCGGCCCAGGTCGACAGCGCCGGGGCGAGGTTGGTCAAGGTGCGGGCGAGGCGCCGCTGCAGTGTGTCAATCAGCAGCGCAATCAACAGAATCAGGCCGATCATCACGCCTTGCATCAGCCGCACTTCACCCTGGATCTGCCCATGCTGCGCACGCACCACCGGTTCGAGTCCGGCGATGGCTTGCTGCACGGCGGCAATCTTCAGGTGGGTGGCGGTGCTCAGGTCGGTGCGCTTCTGGATCAGTTCGCGGGTGCGCTCCAGCTCCGCCGGGTAGCGCCCCAGCAGGCTGTTGAGTTCGCGCTTGAGGCCGACACCAGCGTCTTCGGCGGCGGCTTTTTCAGTGCTTTCGATGCCCATCATCGCGGCGAAATCATCGCTGCCGGATTCGTTCCTGGCGACCACGCCGAGCAGCGGCAGGGCGTCGATAGCCTGGGCCTGGGTGCGGATACTGGCGACTTCACGCTCGACATCGGCGGCCAGTTCGCTGCGGCCGCTGCTGACCAGTTTGTCGCGGGCCAGCGACAGCTTGCCCAGATGCTGAGAGGCGGCAAGCAGCGGCGTCAGGTAGGCCGCGTTGCCGTTGGCGTAGGTATTCAGCTGGTCGAGACTGGCGCCCAGTTCGCGTTCGGCCTGCAACAGCAGCGCTTGCGGATCACCGGCCAGTTTGCCGGCGGCCAGCAGGTCGGTCTTGCTGAACGCTTCGAGGCTCGACAGGCTTGGGCGCAGGGTCTCGGCCAGCGCCGGCGGCAGTTCGCCGAGTTGTTTCTGCAAACCGTCGATGCCCTGGCTGGCGCTGCTCAGGCGCAGGGCGTCGCCGCTGCCGAGGTAATCCTCGACGTTGCACGCCACGTCATTCTGAAATTGCTGCGACAGACCCAGGTAACGCTCCATCAACAGGTAGGGGCGCTCCAGGGCTTTTTGCGACCACCACAGCGTCGCGCCGAGGGCGACGCAGACGGCGACCAGCAGCAGAGTGTTGAGATTGGTGAGCAACTTCAGGCGCATGACGGCTACCAACGGCAGAAATGGTAAGCGCCTGAATTTATTGCGGTTCTATTACAGGGTTATGACCGAATCGGTGGATTCCGATGAAAAAGTGGCACTTTGCTTTGAGTCGCGCGCAGTCTGCACCCGGTTACGTCCGGCGGCCTTGGCGCGGTAAAGCGCTTCGTCGGCCTGGCTGGCCATCATCAGGCTGTCGGCGTCCTCACGCATTTCCACCACGCCGGCGCTGAAGGTGCACCACAAATCGTGCGGCTGCGCCGGGTAGTGGATTTCGGCGAAGCGCTGACGGATCTCGTCGAGCACTTTGTGCGCGGCTTCTATATCGGTGTCGGGCATGACGATGGCGAATTCTTCGCCGCCGTAACGACCGATGAAGTCGGTCTTGCGCAGGCGCTGCTTGAGGAACAGCGCCAGGCTTTTGATCACCCGGTCGCCCATCGGGTGGCCATGGCTGTCGTTGACCCGTTTGAAGTGGTCGATGTCGAGCATGGCGAAGCTCAGCGGCTTGCTCTCGCGGCGGGCGCGGAACGAGCAGTCTTCGAGCAATTGCAGGATATGCGTGTGGTTGTACAGGCCGGTGAGGCTGTCGCGGACCATCCGCGCCTTCAGGTTGCGTGCACGGGCGGCGCGGTTGCGCACGGTGGTGATCAGGTGCCGAGGCTTGATCGGCTTGGTCAGGAAGTCGTCGCCACCCTCGCTCATGGCGTCGAGCTGCTTGTCCAGATCGTCCTCGGCGGACAAATAGATGATCGGCACGCTGACGTAGCGGTCGTTGTGGCGAATGACTTTGGCCAGCTCGGTACCGGTGCAGGCCGGCATGTACATGTCGAGGATGATCAGATCCGGCTGGAAGTCCGCCAGTTCGGCCATCGCCTGGATCGGCTCGATCAGCGTGCGGGTGACGATGCCGGCGCTGTTGAGCAGGCGCTCGGTGTGCAAGGCCTGGGCGCGGGAGTCGTCAATGATCAGCACTTTATAAGGTTCGTACTGGGCGACGCAGGTCAGGACTTCGATTTTCTCCAGCAGGCTCGACGCTTCGAGAGTACCGGTGAGAAATTCCTGGCCGCCGGCGCGGACCGCCGCGAGACGGGTCGGGGTATCGGTTTCGTGCAGACTGAAGAACAGCAGCGGCAAGCGTTCTTCCAGGCCGACTTGCGCTTCGGCGGCCAGTTGCAGACCGACCCCGGGGCCGCTGAAGTCGACGTCCATGACAATCGCCGCCGGCAAGCGCTCGACCATCGAGGAGCGAAATGCCGACACACTGTCCAGCGCCTGCGCGGACAGTCCGAAGAACTCCAGCTGCTTGGCCAGGCGCTCGGCGCGGTCGTGATCCTGCAGCAATATATAGATGGGTTTGCGCAGTGGCGGCAGGAGTGTCTGGTCGAGCTGATCACCATGACGCAGACCGGTGCGCGACAGGCGCTGCATCAAGCGATTGAGGTCGGTGATCAGACCGCTGCTCAGGCGCCCGCGATTGGCATCGACGGCATCCAGCGACTGGCTGATGTGATGGGCCAGTTGCGTGTGCTCGGGTTGCTGGAAGCGCTCGGCAAAACGCAGCAGGCGCAGATTGGCCTCGCTCAATTCGGCGAGGTCGGCCGTGGACCACTCGCTGCGTTGCAGGCGCTGCCATATCTCAAGAATCTGACGTGCCTGATGAATTACCCGCTGGGCAAAGTGGTGCTTGAGGCGCTCACGGCTGGGGTCTTCTGGCTCGGTCATATCCTGACTACTAGTTAGGGTGCATGCTGAGATCGACTGGTGGCTCTATGCTAGCACCACTTTCCGCTTATATGAGTGTCATGCGTCAATAATCTGCAGTGCTTCACGATTCAGTTTCTGACCGGGTGGTTTTGTTTTTTGCTCGTCGCCCGTTTAATCGCCGTTCGCCGGGCATTCAAGGAGGTTTCCTGCGGTTTCTGGCGACGTGTCCCATGTCTGGCAAAGCCTAGTCCTTCAGCCGTTTCTGATTTTTCTTCAACCCCTTTCACAATGATTTTCGGCGGGTAGGGTTAAGGGATTCCCTTAGACGTTGCCCTGCCGACATGAGCCAGTGTTTCAACCAGCACACCACTGATGAACAACTTCTGAACCACAACACCCGGGCCGTGGCCGACTGCGAGTGCAAGGAAGAGTCGCTGTACGGCGAGCGGGTGCTGGTGACCGAGGTGCCGGTGCTGACGTGTCAGTGCCTGTGGCGCGCCTACCAGCAAGCGGCCGAGAAAATCGTCGCCCCCAACGGCGTCTTGATCGCCGATCCCATCGCTCGCAACCGGGCAATCAACGCCGCCTATGCCCGTTTGTGGCAACACGACCCGCGCTTCCAGTGGGCGGGCCTTGCTGCATTTGCTTCCAAGCAGGTGGGCTGTGGATTGCTGCATGCGGCCGACAGTATCGAGCGAATCCGGGACGAGCAGGAGGCGCGGCAGCGGTTACGGAAGGGACGCAGCGAGCACGGCCTGCTGACCGCAGAAAAAATCCCGGAACAGGCCGCGGCGCTGACTGACTACGACGCCGCGCGGGCACGCAATCCGGTGCCGTCCCTGGACTTCCGCGCCTCCGGCGATGAGTTGTCCCTGGTTCAGCAACAGTTCCGACATGTGTACGAGATGATGGCGCTGGGCAATACCACGCTGTTTCTCGATGTTTATCCGTTGCATCAGTTTTATGCGGTGCGTGGCTTGGAGGAGTTGAAAGAGTGTCTTGAATATCGGCAAGGCATATACGGACACGCGAGGTTGCCGGTGCTTTGGCCAGTAGAAAGGGAAACGCTTGAATTTGGGCAGAGCTTCCCAGAAATTCTGAAAGCCTTTGAAGCGATCGAGGCAGGCAATATTGCCGAAAGCGTGCAGCATCTGGCACGGCACGAGCAACAGAACATTCTTCAGCCAACTATCTACGAAAACCGGCATCTGGTCGCGCTGTTACGTAGCAACCATTTTTCCTACGTGACGGGCTTTCCTTCCGGCGTCGCTCAGGCCATCGAGCTGACCCTCACCAGCCAATGCCGCCGTGTCGAGGATGGCCGCACCATCGATTTCGACAGTAACCCGTTGGCGGATTTGTCCGATCTCGATCAGCGCATGGAGTTCGTGCTGCGGGCTGCGGCGCGGTTTGATCAGATGCTCAATGACGGGCAGGCAGCGACGCTCGCGCAATCCATTGGTGAAATCGCTGCCATGGAGGGCGCTTGATGGTCTGGCGTATTGCTCTGCCCAAATGGCGATCCTGGATGTGGTTGGCGCTGTGTGTGGTACTGGCGCTCGCCGCTGCCCGGCAGTTGACCCAGCCATTGTGGGATGACCCGGTGATCGCTCTCGATATAGGTGGAACCTATGAAAGCATGATGGAGCATTCCACTGCTCCTTTCAGTCCGTTGATTCGTGGTCACATTTGGCTCGGCATTCCCAAGACGGATGCGCGTCTGCGGATTATCGACCCGCAATATGGATTCGAGACTCCGCTGGCGCGATTTTTGTCGGTGGGTTTCGACGATAACTTAGTCGATACCATTCGCATGTCTCCGCAAATCGAACCGTTGCTCATCGACGATGCGATGAAGGTCGTTGTCGACCTGCAGGCACAGTGGTGCGCAAAGGGCTGGAGACCGGTGGGGACGCGGCGCAATCCGACTATGGCGGATACCCCTGAGTGGCGTGCATACGTCAGACAAGGAGTGCTTTCCGGGAAGTCTTATTGGCAGGCCGGCGACAAGTATCAGGCGATGCTGCTACTGGCACGTTTCAGAGACTCCAGGCATCTCGATCAGGAGCGTTATCTGATCACGCTCTCTCTGGCCGAGCCCTGGATACCTTTCGAAAGAATCGAAAAGCGCCCTGAAGAACCCCATCATTTCCCTCCGCCGCAACCTCAAAACGGAGCCACGCCATGCCCAGTCCAGCCTTCATGACCCTCCACGGCAGCCGGCAAGGGCTGATCAGCGCCGGGGCCTTTACCGAGCCATCGGTGGGCAATGTCTATCAGACCGGGCGCGAGGACAAAATCATGGTTCAGGCGCTGAATCATGGCATTTTCGTGCCCAAGGGGCAGGGCGCGGGACGGCGGATGCACAAGCCGCTGATCATCACCAAAGCCATCGACAAGGCTTCTCCCCTGATTCAGATCGCGTTGTGTTCCGGTGAACTGCTCAGCCAGTGTCGCGTGGAGTTGTATCGCACGGCGGCGCAGGGGGTGCAGGAGCATTTCTACACCATCGAACTGGAGGGGGCGTTGATCGTCGGCGCCGAGGTGCTGATGCCGAACTGTCTCGATTCCGCCATGGCGCACTTCACCCAACTGGAGAAAGTGCATTTCAGCTACCAGCGAATCTACTGGCGGCACGAAATCAGCCGGACCATGGGCTCTGACGAGTGGCAAGGCGAGGGACGGGGATGAGGCTGGTGCATCACTGGCACCTGAGCGAATCCGACCGGCCGCATGTTTACCCGGTGGATCAGGCCTTGGAGAGGGTTTGTCAGGTGTTGCTTGAACGGCAGCCCCTTGAGGGCCTGGATGATTTGCGGGCGGGACTGCTGATCGATCTGGACAGCGAGGTGCTGGATCAGGTCGAGCGTGGCGAATGGCTGCTGTTGAAGTCGCAGGCCGAGTTCGGCCATTGGCCGGTCGCGGCGGCGGTGTTTGAGCAGGCAGTGCAGGATCTGCTGAACAATCCCCCCGTGCAGCCGCGCAGAACACCTCGGATCTTCCGTCTGGTCGAGAGCATGACCGGTGAACCGTTGGTGCAACAGGCTTGCATCGTCAAGGTTGATGGCGTTCCCAGTCAGCGCAAAACCGACGCCGAGGGCATTACTCATCTGTTTGCAGCGGACGCGGTCCGGCAGATTTCGATGAAAATCTTCAGCGCCTGATCGGCGCGCCTATCCTTTCGCTCAGCGGTCGCGTGCGGTTTTTTCTTTCACGACCCGATCACGGGTGCCGGCCTTGGCACGTTGTTGTATGGTTGTGGTCGAACCGTTGAACCCAAGTGATTGAAAGGATATCGCCATGCTGGACTGGAAGAACCGCGCGGGCAGCGCGCCTGAACGTGCCGCTGAGCCGCAGTCGGCCACCCGCAGCTATGTCGGCGGGCTGTTGTTCAGCCGTGCGCTGGCCACGCTGATCGGCATTTATCTGCTGGTGACCATTGGCCTCGGTTGGTACTGGAGTCAGGAGCCGGCGCTGTTCCCGGTGGCGCAAAACGCCCAAGTCGCAGCCGAGAAAGAAGGCAAGCAGATGGTCGTCGGCTACACCACGGTGGAAACCCTCAAGAGCGTGGCCGGCACCTTGCTGGACAAGCCGGGTGGCTATATTTCCAACGACCGTTTCCCGCCGGGCCTGTGGATGGACAACATGCCGAGCTGGGAATATGGCGTGCTGGTGCAGGTGCGTGACCTGACCCGTGCCCTGCGCAAAGACTTCGCCCGTTCGCAATCGCAGTCGGCCGAAGACGCCGATCTGGCCAAGGCCGAACCGCGTTTCAACTTCGACAACAAGAGCTGGATCCTGCCGTCGAGCGAGTCGGAATACCAGGAAGGCATCAACTCCCTGAGCCGCTATCAGGCGCGTCTGTCTGACCCGAGTCAGAAAAACGCCCTGTTCTATGCGCGCGCCGACAACCTGAACAACTGGCTGGGCGATGTCGGCACCCGTCTGGGCTCGCTGTCGCAACGTCTGTCGGCCAGCGTCGGCCGGGTCAAACTCAACACCGCATTGAAAACCGAAGTGCCGGCGGTGGGTGAAGTGCCGCAGGTTGACGAAGAAGTCGTCGAGACCCCGTGGATGCAGATCGACAACGTGTTCTACGAAGCCCGCGGTCAGGCCTGGGCGCTGTCGCACCTGCTGCGCGCCATCGAAGTCGACTTCGCCGATGTGTTGGCGAAGAAAAATGCCACGGTCAGCGTGCGCCAGATCATCCGCGAGCTGGAAGCGTCGCAGGAGCCGGTCTGGAGCCCGATGATTCTCAACGGCAGCGGCTTCGGTGTGCTGGCCAACCACTCGCTGGTCATGGCCAACTACATCTCCCGGGCCAACGCCGCAGTGATCGATCTGCGCCAACTGCTCAATCAGGGTTGAGTCATGGTCGATAGCGCCAAAGAGGCGGCGCACCGCGCTGCCTCCGATGCCGAACAGATCGCCTGGGTCGACGAGCAGGACAACCTGCTCGGTGCTCTGGTGCGCGCCGATTTGCGTGAGCGCGGCCTGATCGGGCGCGGTACTTACATCATGCTGTTCAACTCCGCCGGTGAACTCTGCGTGCACCGGCGCACCTTGAGCAAGGCGATCTATCCCGGTTACTGGGACGTGGCGGCGGGCGGCATGGTCCAGGCGCATGAGACTTACGCCGAGTCGGCGGCCCGTGAGCTTGAAGAAGAGTTGGGCGTGAGCGGGGTGGAACTCACCGCTCACGATCATTTTTACTTCGAGGACACCGGCAATCGGTTGTGGTGCTCGGCCTTTTCCGCCGTGTGGGACGGTCCGCTGAAACTGCAGCCGGAAGAAGTCCTGGAAGCGCGCTTTATTCCCGTCGAGCAAGTGCTGCTGGAAATCGAGCAAAAGCCTTACTGCCCGGACTCTCTGGCGGCATTGAAGCGCTATCTCAAGGCTCAGCAAAGCGGTGTCGCAAAGAACGCATGAATTGGCGCCGATTGGCTCTTAGCAATTGCGCTTTTTGCCGTTACACTGCGCGACCTTTTCAAGCTGTACCGAATGGTTTGACGTGGATCAGCACGACGACCTACGTGTAGGAGCTGCCGCAGGCTGCGATCTTTTGATCTTTTAAAGATCAGGATCAAAAGATCGCAGCCTGCGGCAGCTCCTACATTGAATGTCACAGAATCCACGGATATCTGTATCGGTGCAGTAGCGCTGCCCCTGCCTGAGTGGGGCTTCGCGGTCGATGACCTTGCCCAAGGTCGCGATCAGTCTTTGTCCTCCCAAGAGGATTGCCGGTGGCCAAAAAAGCCGCATCCTTCGCCGCCCTTGGTGGCCTGGTATTTTCCACCGACGCAGGTCGTCATTGCCCGGAATGCAGCAAACCGGTGGACGCCTGTATCTGCAAACAAACCGTGATCCCGGCCGGGGACGGCATTGCCCGCGTACGTCGCGAGAGCAAGGGCCGTGGCGGCAAGACGGTGACCACCATCACCGGCGTGCCTCTGGCCGAAGATGCCCTCAAAGAGCTGGCGACCACGTTGAAGAAACGTTGTGGCACCGGCGGAGCGTTGAAGGACGGGGTCATCGAAATCCAGGGCGATCATGTCGAGCTACTCTTGGCGGAGCTGATCAAGCACGGTTTCAAAGCGAAGAAGTCCGGCGGCTAGCAGCCTCTGTGAAAACCACCCGCGGCTTGATCCGGTTCTGCACGCAGCGCCGGCGTCGTCTCCATGGTTTTCACAGAGCCTGTTCAAACCGGTTTCTAAACTACACGCGGTCAGCGCGGTCTACCGCCGCGCTGATGAATCGTCATTTTCATTCTTTAGACTGCGCCGGCCTGCGAACAGGCGACGCACTATGACTTCTTTATAGGGGACTTCGATGTCCGTACGACGCACACGTAAAGACGATGGCAGCCAATGGACAGTTGCGGACAGCCGCAGTGTTTACGGGATTCGCCATTGGGGGGCCGGGTATTTCGCGATCAATGACGCCGGTCGCGTCGAAGTTCGCCCGAACGGCCCGAGCAGCTCGCCGATCGACCTGTTCGAACAAGTCGACCAGCTGCGCAAGAGCGGCTTGTCCTTGCCATTGCTGGTGCGTTTCCCCGATATCCTGCAAGACCGCGTCCGTCAGCTGACCGGTGCTTTCGACTCGAACATCGAGCGCCTGGAATACCAGAGCAAGTACACCGCGCTGTACCCGATCAAGGTCAACCAGCAGGAAGCGGTGATCGAGAACATCATCGCCACCCAGAACGTCTCCATCGGTCTGGAAGCCGGCTCCAAGCCTGAGCTGCTGGCCGTGCTGGCGCTGGCGCCGAAGGGCGGCACCATCGTCTGCAACGGTTACAAAGACCGCGAGTTCATCCGTCTGGCGTTGATGGGCCAGAAGCTCGGTCACAACGTGTTCATCGTGATCGAGAAAGAATCCGAAGTCGGTCTGGTGATCGAAGAAGCCGCCTCGCTCAAGGTCAAGCCACAGGTCGGCCTGCGCGTGCGCCTGTCGTCGCTGGCGTCGTCGAAATGGGCGGACACCGGTGGCGAGAAATCCAAGTTCGGTCTGTCGGCGGCGCAACTGCTGTCGGTGGTCGAGCGCTTCCGCGCGGCCGGCCTGGATCAAGGCATTCGCCTGCTGCACTTCCATATGGGTTCGCAGATCGCCAACCTCGCCGACTACCAGCATGGCTTCAAGGAAGCGATCCGTTACTACGGCGAGCTGCGCAACCTCGGTCTGCCGGTCGATCACATCGACGTCGGTGGCGGTCTGGGTGTCGACTACGACGGCACGCACTCGCGTAACGCCAGTTCGATCAACTACGACATGGACGACTACGCCGGTGTCGTGGTCGGGATGCTCAAGGAATTCTGCGACGCGCAGAGCCTGCCGCACCCGCACATTTTCTCCGAGAGCGGCCGCTCGCTGACTGCGCACCACGCAATGCTGGTGGTACAGGTGACCGACGTCGAGAAGCACAACGACGAAATCCCGCTGATCGAAAACAAGGAAAACCTGCCGGAAACCGTGCAGTGGCTGGTGGACCTGCTCGGTCCGACCGACATCGAAATGGTCACCGAAACCTACTGGCGCGCCACCCACTACATGAGCGACGTGGCTGCGCAGTACGCCGACGGCAAACTGACCCTGGCCGAAAAAGCCCTCGCCGAGCAGTGCTACTTCGCCGTGTGCCGCCGCCTGCACAACTCGTTGAAGGCGCGTCAGCGTTCGCACCGTCAGGTGCTCGACGAACTCAACGACAAGCTGGCCGACAAGTACATCTGCAACTTCTCGGTGTTCCAGAGCCTGCCGGACACCTGGGCGATCGATCAGGTCCTGCCGATCATCCCGCTGCATCGTCTGGACGAAGAGCCGCTGCGTCGCGCCGTGCTGCAAGACCTGACCTGCGACTCTGACGGCAAGATCAACCAGTACGTCGACGAGCAGAGCATCGAGACCAGCCTGCCGGTGCACGCGCTGAACGAAGGCGAGGATTACTTGCTGGGTGTGTTCCTGGTCGGCGCCTATCAGGAAATCCTTGGCGACATGCACAACCTGTTCGGTGACACCGACTCGGTGAACATCTACCAGAACGCCGATGGCAGCGTGTACCACGCCGGGATCGAAACCCACGACACCATCGAAGACATGCTGCGCTATGTGCACTTGTCGCCGGAAGAACTGATGACTCACTACCGCGACAAGTGCGCCAGTGCCCGCATCAGTGCCAGCGAACGCACGCAGTTCCTCGATGCCTTGCGTCTGGGCCTGACCCGCTCCTCCTACCTGTCTTCCTGAGATCAGGTGCGTGCCCTTCGGGTTGTCTGAACTTTTCCCCCACGCTGCGGAAAATTCGGATGACCCGGTGGGACATATCCCATAAACCTCGCGAAAGATTCGGCCAACTGCACCAGCAAAGTCATTTGGTCTGCTTTTCGCGTAGGTCATTTCCTAAGTTGTACTTCAGCTCTCTACTCGGCCATGGCTCTCGGCGAGAATCCCCGGCCGCCCCTCCTGTAGAGATCCGCCCATGTTCGATTCAGTCAACGAGCCGTCGTTTCGTCTCGATGTAGCGGAGCTGCCCGAGCCCTTCGAGGTGCTGGCCTTTACCGGTAACGAGGGCATCAGCGAGCCGTTTGCCTTCGACATCGACATCATGGTCAATGACCCGCACCTGGACCTCGCTGGCCTGCTGCACCGCTGCGCTTTTTTGCAGTTCGGGCTGGCGGGCAACGGTTTGCATGGTCAGTTGCAGAGTGTCGTCCAGCATGAGCACGGCGAGGGTCTGCGCTGGTGTCGAGTGACGCTGGGGCCAAAGCTGAATTGCCTGGCGCTGCGTTTCAGTCAGCGGATTTTCAGTGGCCAGAGCGTGCCGCAGATCCTGGCGCAGGTGCTCAGAGAGCATGGGATTTTCGGTGCGCAACGGCGCTTCGATCTGCACAGCGACTACCCGGTGCGGACCTTTTGCACCCAATACCGGGAATCGGACCTGCAGTTCGTGCAGCGCTTGTGTGCGCAAGCAAGCATCCACTATTACTTCGAGCACCGGCCCGACGGGCATAGCCTGGTCTTTGTCGATGACTCCGCGCGTTTGCCGGTGGTCGACGTTGCCTCGCCGGGCCGTGATTGCGCGTCGACGGTACAGCGCTGGGTGGTTCAGGTGGACGCAGGGGAAGGGCCCGAGCGTCCTGCCGGGACTCGCAGTGCTGAAGGCCGCAGCACCCTGCCAATCTTACGCAGCGCCCAGTGGCTGGCGCTGCGCGGACATCCTTTGGCCGAGTGCAATCGGCATTGGTTGCTCAGCCGGATCGAGCATCGCGGCGATCCCGCCAGCGAACCGGCGTACAGCAATCAGATCTTCGCCACAGCCCAGGCACTTGTTCCGCGATCGGCGCGCCGCTGCGCCAGGCCGCGCATGCACAGTCTGCAACGGGCCTGGGTGGTGACGGTCGACGAGCCTCAGCCGGATGCCCAGCGCCCGGTGGCCGTGCAGTTTGACTGGCTTTATCAGGGCGAGGGCGCTGCCGCCAGCCACTGCTGGCTGCCCCTCGCGCCAGTGTTGCGCGAGACGGCGCTGGCGTCGTTGCGTGAAGGCGTCGAGGTGGTGGTGAGCTTTCTTGAGGGGGATCCGGATCAGCCGGTGATCAGTGGGGTATTGCAGGAAGCCTTAGTAGACGAAGACGATGATGAGGCTTCGCTTTCCGCGCTGCCGGACGACCTGCCCAGCGCCGGCCTGGCGCAATGGCTCAGGTCCGAAGAACCACTGCTGTTGTTGTGCCTGATCCCGGGCGGTGGCAGCTACAGCCACTGCAGCGCAGCGATCTGCAGTTGCCGGCTGGTCGCCTCGCTGGATCAGGGCGGCGCCACTTGAGCGGCGTCGGAATGGCCCGGCAGGCGAATTGGCTGCTGCTCGACACTGCCGATGCGCAGCAGGCTCTGGCGACCTTGCGTCGGGGCTTCGCCGGGGTGCGCTGTACGCGGCTGTTCGACGGCACCGAGTTTCAAGCCGTGAGCGAGCACGGACCGCGCTTGATCGACTTGCACGAGTGCCCGGCGCTGCTTGGATTGTGTCACCGCGATCCGCAGACCTGGCGTGGTCTGTTGCTCACCAGTCAGGCCGGCGAACCAACCCTGCTGAAGCATTTGCGGCGGATGCTCAGTGTTTCCTTCGGCCTTAACCACCGCGCCTTGCTCGGTTACTACAATCGCCAGACAGCCAGCTATTTCTTCGATGCCTGTGATGCCGCCGACCTGAGCCGCTGGCTTGGGCCGATCGAGGTGCTGCGCTGGTTCGGTGGTACCTGGGCAGACCTCGGCATTGGCAGCCAGGGCTGGCAGCAACTGCGTAATCCACAATGGGCGGTCGAACCGCTGGGGATCGATGCCAGCCTTACCCGCCGGCAGCGTGAACGCCTGCAGAGTTGTCTGCTGGAACAACACATCTGGCGCTGGAGCCAATCGGCAGCAACCGACTACCCGACGCTGGCTGCCCACGTGCAGCAGGGGCTGGCGCTGGGGTTTCGCGAAAAAACGCTGCTCGATGACTGGCTCTGGCTACGCTTGCAGCATCCGCGCGCGCCATTGCCGCCAGTGCCGGACGGACTGAGTGCAGCCGCGCGACTGGCACGACTGCGCCAGGTCTGGCAACCCGATCAGCCCTGAGCGTGGCCGCCGCTGAACCAGCCATCGTGACGCCGCAGCCACAGCGCCAGCGCGCCGAGCGTCAGGCTGCGCAGGACCATGAACAACAGAAAAGATATCCACAGCCCGTGATTGCCCAGCCCCTGCAACGCCCAGGCAAACGGCAGCAGCAAAACGACCGTCAGCAGCATGCCGTTGCGCATTTCCCGGGCGCGGGTAGCGCCGATAAACAGGCCATCGAGCAGGTAGCTCCACACTGCAATCAACGGCAGCACCGCCAGATACGGCAGATAGATGAACGCGGTGTCGCGCACGCTCTGGATATTGGTCTGCATTTCGATGAACAGATGCCCGGCCAGCAGAAACAGCGCGGCGAAACCGAGGCTGGCGAGCAGTGACCAGCCGCCGGCCACCACCAGGGCACGCCGCAGGGCGAGGCGGTCACGGGCGCCGATGGCGTGGCCGCACAAAGCCTCGACCGCATGCGCCAGGCCATCCAGTGCGTGGGCGGTCAGCAGCAGGCCGTTGAGCAGCAGCGCATTGGCTGCCACCGTGGCATCGCCGAGCCGCGCGCCTTGCACGGTGATCAGGAAAAACACCGATTGCAGCGCCAGGCTGCGGATGAAGATGTCGCGGTTGACCGCCAGCAGCGGGCGCCAGCTCTGCCACGCCTTCAACGCCGCCCAGGCGATGTGCCCGGGATAAGCGTGCAATGCGCCACGGGTCAGCCACAGACCGAGCAGGGCGCCGCTCCATTCGGCGATCACCGAGGCGCGGGCCGAGCCAACTACACCCCAATCCAGACCCATCACAAACCACAGGTTGAGGGCGATGTTGATCAGGTTGGTGCTCAGCAGTATCGCCAACGGCGCCCGGGCGTTCTGCGTGCCGAGGAACCAGCCGACCAGGGCATAACTGGCCAGCGCCGCCGGCAACCCGAACAAGCGCGTGTGGAAGAACTCGCGGGTCAGCTGGTCGAGCTCCGCCGACGGTTGCATGAAGTGCAGCGCCACGCCGCTCAACGGTACGCCCAAAGCGCCGAGCATCACCGCCAGCCCCAACGCCAGCAGCAAGCCCTGCAACAGAATCTGCCGCAACGCCGCACCATCGCTGCGTCCGGCGGCCTGTGCGGCAAAGCCGGTGGTACCCATGCGCAGAAAACCCATGGCCCAGGCAAGAAAGGTGTAGAGGCTGGCGCCAACGGCCACCGCGCCCAACTGATGGGCGTGGGGCAGGTGGCCGATGACGGTGCTGTCAACCAGCGCCACCAGCGGCACGGAAATATTCGAAAGAATCATCGGCGCAGCCAGCGCCCAAACCTTGCGGTGAGTCGGGCGGTCGCGCCAGTCGGCAATCAGGTTGGACATGCGGGCTCCTTGGGGGAGCAGGGATTGTAGCGAGTCATGCGATCTATTGTGGGAGCGGGCTTGCTCGCGAAGGCAGTGTGTCAGTCAAAACAGCTTTTATTGATCTGACGCTTTCGCGAGCAAGCCCGCTTCCACAGGGCAAGAGAGGTGTCAGTGGATGATCCAGCTCAACAACCACAACCCCAGCAGCAGCCAGATGATCCCGGCAATGATCGACGCATTCATGAACGCGCGAATCGCCGACCACAACAGCATCAAACCGACGATCAGCGCGAGGATGCTGATGATCGAGGTGTCCATGCCCAGCGTTTTGGCCAGGCCATCGACAAAATTGCCGCCGGCGTTGCTCAGAATGTTGAACAGGCCGCTGAGGCCATCGACGACGAAGCGGATGATCGAGCCGAGTGCCTGACCGAGCCATTCGAAAAAGCTTTCTACCTGCATGTGTGCATCCTGATGAAAGAGCTGAGCCTTGGGCCACGGCGCAGGTGGCCGAGTTCCCTGCAACTATAGAGGGTTTGCACCGAGCTTGTGTGGGAGCGGGCTTGCTCGCGAAGACGGTGGGTCACTCAACTCATCAGTTACTTGACCCACGCATTCGCGAGCAAGCCCGCTCCCACCAAAAGCACAGCGTGCCCCTTGCCTTCGCTTGGCATCCCCCCGAAGCTATACGCCTTCAGGAGAACCCGATGAACCTTGTTGAACTGACCGAACGCCTGCACGCCATTCGCGACCGCAATGACTGGCGGCAATTTCACAGCCCGAAAAATCTGGCCATGGCCGCCAGCGTCGAAATGTCCGAGCTGGTGGAGATTTTCCAGTGGCTGAGCGAAGACCAGTCGCGCCAGTTGCCGGCGGACAAGCTGGCGCATGCCGGGCAGGAAGTCGGCGACATCGTGCTGTACCTGTTGCTGCTGTGCAGCGAGCTGGGGCTGGACATGAATGAAGTGGTGCGCAGCAAGCTCGCCGATAGCGAACGGCGGTTCAGCTGATGAGCGACCGGCATTTCGATCAGTTGGCGACCCGGTTCGCCGAAAAAATCTACGGCGGCGCCAAAGGCGCCATCCGCCTTGCGGTGTTGCAGGCCGACCTTGGCGAAGCGCTGCCGGAGCGGCCGCTGCGGGTGCTGGACATCGGTGGCGGTCTGGGGCACATGTCGCTGTGGCTGGCCGAACGCGGCCACGAGGTGACCTTCACCGAGCCGGCCGAGCCGATGCTCGAAGGTGCCCGCCAGCGCTTCGCCGAGGCCGGGCAAACTGCGACCTTCATTCAGGCACCGTGGCAGGACCTGCTGGGTCAACTGACAGAACCCTATGATCTGGTGATCTGTCACGCGGTGCTCGAATGGCTGGCCGAACCCCACGCGATCCTGCCGGTGCTGCACCAACTGACCAAGCCGGGTGGCTGGCTGTCGCTGGCGTTCTACAACCGCGATGCACTGATTTACCGCAACCTGCTCAAGGGCCATTTCAAGAAGATGCGCAAGAACGTCATGGCCGGCGAAAAGCAGAGCCTGACCCCGCAACAGCCGCTCGACCCACGGGAACTGGCGACGCAACTCGATGGGTTGTGGCAGGTCGAAAGCCAGAGCGGGGTGCGGGTTTTCCACGACTACATGCCGGTGGAATTCCAGGCCCGCGTCGAACTGGCGGATTTGCTGGAGATGGAGCTCGCGCACCGTCGTCACCCAAGCTTCGCCGGGCTTGGGCGTTACTTGCACTGGATCTGCCGGCCGATCTGAGCGGAGCACGAGATGAAAGCACAATCGGGGCTATTGCTGATCTGTCTGGGGTTGGCCGCCTGCCAGGGCAGCAACCCGTATGTGGCGCAATCGCGGCCCTTGCCGCCAGCGCCGGCGCAAGCCGCCAACACGTTTGATCGCAGGGCCTATCCGGCCCCGCCGCGCGATTACGCGCGCTATCGCAGTTGGGCCTGGCTCAACGGGCAACTGCCGCCAGGCACGGCATGGGCCGATTCGGCGCAAGTGGCCGAGGCGGTCAGCAATGCCCTCGACCAGCGTGGCCTGCGCCCGCTGCATGACAATCGTCCGGCCGACCTGTTGGTGAGCGCCAGCCTGCATCTGGAAACCCGCTTGCGTCAGGTGCAGGACGATTACGGTTATGGCGGATACAGTGGCTATGATCGGTACGGGCGCGGTTACGGCATGTACAACACGGTGCCGATTGTGCGCACTTATCAGGAGCAGGTGGTCGTGGTGCAGGTCAATCTGTTCGACGCCGGCACTGGTCAACCGGTGTGGAGCGCCAGCGCCGAAACGGCCGACCAGGGCAGTCAACTGGTGCGCACCGATGCGATTCGCCAAGCGCTGGAAAAGGCCCTGTCGGCCTATCCGCCCAGCTAGACTTTACGCAAGAACACATCGCGGATTCAGGCCTTCAACCGGAGAACTATCATGTTCCGTCGTCTCGCTTTACTGGCCCTGGCCGCGCTGCTCAGTGCCTGCGCCGCGCATCAGGTCAATCATGACTTCGACGCCAGCCGCGACTTTGCCGCCTATCGCAGCTGGAGCTGGAAAGACCCCGCGCTGCAATACCGCCCGGATGATCCGCGGATCCACAGCGATCTGACCGAGCAACGCATCCGCCAGGCCGTCAGTGACCAGCTCGATCAGCGCGGTTTGCGTCCTGCCGCTGCAGGGGCCAAGGGTGATCTGAGCGTGCAGACCTACCTGATCGTCGAGGATCGCCAGCAGCAAGTGACCACCAACTACGGCGGCGGGTGGGGCGGTCCGTGGAACGGTTACTGGGGCGCGCCGATGTACAACGAAACGCGCAACATCACCTACAAGGTGGCGACGATCCAGATCGACCTGCTAGACGGCAAGGACGGCAAACTGGTGTGGCGCGGCAGCGATGAACAAATGCTCAGCAGCACACCCAACCCTGAGGACCGCAGCAACGCGATTCGCGAGACGGTCGGGCGGATATTGGCCAACTATCCACCGCGGTGAACCGGTTTGGAAAATGGGAGCTCAAGTAGCTCCCATTTTTTTCGCCCCACCAAAAATCCCCTGTGGGAGCGAGCTTGCTCGCCAATGCATCGGGTCATTCGGCATGGAGGTGACAGACACTCCGCCTTCGCGAGCAAGCTCGCTCCCACAAGGTTTATGCGGCATCAAAATGGCGCGGTGCCATTAGCCGCGTCTACACTCAAATCCACCATCGGAGGTAGCGCTCGGCAACGCGCCGGCAAAGGAGTGCGCCATGTCGCCACGTTCGCAGTTCAGCGGCCCGGCCCGGCAACGCGGGGCGATCGGGTTGATGGCGGCCGCCACCCTCAGCCTCGCGCTGGTGATGATGTTGCTGGTGGTCGACACCGGGCGGCTGTACATGGAGCAGCGCAAATTGCAGCGGGTGGTGGACAGCGCGGCGCTGGAAGCCGTCAGTCGCGGCGGCAACTGTCTGGCCGGCCTTAGCGCTGCCACGTATGCGGGGCAAAACGCCCTGCGCAATGGCTACAGCGTCGATAGCAACAACACCCTGACAACCACTTGCGGCAGCGTGCAGACCGCCGCCAGTGGACTGCGCACCTTCGCTGCCGATGCGACCCAGTCAAAGGCGGTGAAAGTCGCAGCCAGCCGCACCGTGACCACCAGTTTTGCCGGGGGTGTACAAGCCTTGTTCAGCGGCTCGGCGGTCAGCCTGACCACCACCCTGAATGCCTCGGCGGTCGCTGCGCAACCGATGCCGACGGTGGCGCAACTGAACATCCGCAGCGCCCTGGCGAACATCGACACCGCGCAGTCGAACATTCTCAATCCGCTGTTTTCCGGACTGCTCGGCGGCAACGTCAACCTCACCGCGCTGGGCTGGAATGGCCTGCTCAACACCGACATCAACCTGCTCAGCTACCTCGACCAACTGGCGATCAACCTCAACGTCACTGCCGGCAACTACACCCAGTTGCTCAACACCCAGGCCACGGTCACGCAACTGATTCAGGCGGCCGCGACGGTGGTGCAGCTCAATGGCGCGACGGCTGATGTGCTCACCGCGCTGGGGCAATTGCAGGTCGCGGCGATCAACGCAGCCCCGGTCAAGCTCGGCGATATCCTGCAGTTGCAGACCGGCACCACCGCGGCCGGGCTGGATGCCAACCTGCAACTGCTGCAATTGATTCAGGGCGTGGTGCAACTGGCCAACAGCAAAAGTGCGGTGGCCGCGACCTTGCCAATCAGCGTGCTGGGGTTGGCGAACGTCACGGTGCGGGTCAAAGTGATCGAGCCGCCGCAGTTCTCGGCGATTGGCGACCCGGCGCGGGCCAAGGCCAACCCGTTGGGGCCGGACCGGATTTACGTGCGCACGGCGCAGATTCGCACGCTGCTCTCGGTGAATCTGCCGGTGCTGACCGGGGTGACCGGGCTGGCCAATGCGGCGCTGGGGCTGGTCGGCACATTGACCCCGACCCTCAATGCGCTGCTGAGCCTGAATCTGGTCGACACCCTCAATTCAGCGCTCTGTCTGCTGGGCGCCGGTTGCGAGCAACTTGACCCGAAACTGCTGCCGAGCCCGCAAATCGATATCGCGCTGGATGCCGGCGGCGCGAAAAGCTATGTCACCGATTACAGCTGCCCGACCGGTGCTGGCGGTACGAAAAGCCTGACCGCCCACACCATCACCTCGATTGCCGACCTCAAGCTGGGCAAGATCGATCCGACCAACGCCTTTTCATCGGCGGCCGAGCCAGTGGTCGCGCCCCTGCCGCTGCTGGATCTGGGCATCGTCACCTGTCACAAAATCCTCGGCCTCGGCAGTTGCGACCCCGCCACCCATATTCAATATGGCGCAGGCGGGATTGCGATCAAACTCGATACCTCGGTCGCGCAGAATTCGCAGGATCTGCTGTTTTCCAGTGGCACGCCGTTCGCAACACCGCCCAATCTCAAACTGCCTTCCAGCGTGCAGTCGGCGATCCCCACCAACAACATCGTCGGCAGCCTGAGCAACACCCTGGCCGGGATCAATCTGATCGTCTACCAACCGGTCGGTGGCAACCCGCTCGGCGCAATTGTCACCGGCGTGGCGTCGTTGATCAGCGATGTCAGCAGCCGCTTGTTGCCGGTGGTGACCGGCGCCGTCAGTCCATTGCTCGACCCGCTGCTCAACAATCTGCTTAAAAGCCTGGGCATCAACCTGATGGACGTCGACGTCGGCGCCAACATGACCTGCGGTCAGACCGGCAAGGCCTATCTGGTGATCTAGGCCGCCGGCACCACTGGCAGCTCGATGCAGAAACGCGCGCCTTGCGGCGAGTTGCGCACGCTCAGATGGCCGCCCATGTTGTCGATGATGCCGTAGCTCACCGATAGCCCCAGCCCGGTGCCGACGCCGATCGGTTTGGTGGTGAAGAACGGTTCGAAAATCCGCTCCAGCAACCGCGGGTCGATGCCGCCGCCGTTGTCCTCAACCCACAGCCGCACCTTGTGCTCATCACGCTCGGCGTAGATCGAAATCCACGGCTTGAATGTCGGGTCCTTCTCGCGCTTGCCAAGCAGCGCATCGCGGGCGTTGACCATCAGGTTGATCAGCACCTGTTCCAGTTGATCGACATAGCCGCGCACCTGCACGCTGAACGCGGTTTCGCTGATGCGCAGGTCCACGCCCTTGCCGCGCATGCCTTCGGCCAGCAGCGACAGCGTGCCTTCAATCGCCGAGGCCGGGTTGAACAGTTGCTGTTCGATCTCCGAGCGACGGCCGAACACGCGCATGTGATCGACCACTTTTGCCGCGCGCTGCACCTGAGCGTCGATGCGGTTGAGTTTGTCGGTCAGGTAGTCGATCTGCACATCGCCGTTGCCCAGACGCTTGAGCACGTTGACGATGGCCATGCGCATCACGTTCAGCGGCTGGTTGATCTCGTGAGCGAGGCCGGTGGCCATTTCGCCAAGGGTGGCCATTTTTGCGCTTTGCGTGAGTTGCTGCTGCGAGCGCCGCACCTCGGTGTTGTCGCGGCCCACGGCCTGCACTTCGAGCAGGCGCCCCTGTTCATCGAACACTCCGCGGTCGGACCAGACCCACCACGCATGCTCGCGCCCAGGCAGTTGCAGGCTGATTTCCGCAGTGCTCACCGGTTGCTCCGGGGTCAGCAGCGCCAGGCGTTGCACGAACGCTGCGCGTTGTTCGTCGGACATCCAGCTGCCCAAGTCGACCCCCGGCAATTGCTCCGGCGTGCATTCCAAATAGGTCGCCAGCGGGCGGTTGCCGAAGGTCAGGGTCAGGTCCGGGCGATAGCGGCAGATCATCGCGGGCGAGTCTTCCACCAGAATCCGGTAGCGCTCTTCGCTGTTTTTGACCTGTTCGGCGGCGAGAGTCGCTTCAGTGACGTCCAGCCACAGGCCGACCGCCTCGACCGGCAGGCCAAGGTCATTGCGCAGCAGTTTGGCTTCGTCGAGCAGCCAGTGGTAGTCGCCGCGTGCGTCACGCAGGCGGAAACGTGCGCGCGCCGAGCCTTCACGCAACAATTGGCGGGTGCGGGCGAAATACAGCTCGCGGTCTTCGGGATGAATCAATTGCACCCAGTCGGCGGCGCTGCAGGTATCCGCTGTCCAGCCCAGCAGGGGCTGCAGGCTGGCGCTGAAGAACGCCGGAATCAATGCGCCTTCGGCATAGTGCTGGACATAAATCACCGCCGGCGAACTGGCGATCAGATTGTCCAGGCGCGCATGCGCGGCTTCGGCGCGTTGCTGCTGATTGTGAATGTCGCTGATGTCGAGCATGAACCCCACCAGCCGCCGCTGCTCGCCACTGCCGGCGACTTGCCCCTGCAGGCGATACCACAGCGGTGTTTGCCCCGGCCCGTTGCGGTGCAGACGAACGCTGAGGTTCAGTGCTTCACCGTGCAGTTGCAGGGCGTGCAGGCGGCTGCGCAGTTCTTCGCGGTCGGCCGGATGGATCAGCGCCAGCCAGTCCTGCCGGGAGATCCGCGGACCGTCCGCCGGCAGCACCGCTGATAGCGAAGGCGCCAGTAGCACGTCATCCCCGATTATTTCCCACCAACCGGTCCCGAGCAGGGTTTGCAGGGATTCAAGGCGTTCGCTGTAGTGCTGATGTTGCTGCTCCCGCAGACGGCTTAACAACGGGCCGGCGAGGGCGCCGGTCAGGGCCATCCAGTCACGGTCGTTCAGGTGCGGTGCGGCCAGATCCACGCTGTAAAAACCGCAAAGCAGCCATGCCGCCACGCCGCGATCATCGCTGTAGGGCACGGCGAAGCCGTCGGCGTTGCCGAACACGCTTTCCACCCGTGAATGTTCGTACAAGCCATGATGCGCGCCGAGCCGCTGCGGGGCGCTGCCGTTGAGGCTGTCGAGCGGTGTGCCCAGACGTTGGCCGTTTTGCCACAGGTTCGGCGCATCGTGGGCGCGATACTGCGCAAAAATCTGCCAGCCCTGTTCCTGTTCGTCGAGCAGGGCGATGGCCAGACACGGGATACGCCAGCGCTGGGCGATGGCTTGCAATTGCTCACTGAGCACCGTCGGCAGACGCGTCAGACTGCACGTACGCAAGTGGTCGCTGATCTGCCCGGCGAGCGCCTGACAGGATTCGCGCTGGCGCGATTGCTGACGCTCCAGCAGCAGATCGCCAATGTCCATCAGTTGCAGCGCCCAGCCCTCGGCCAACGGCTGCACCCAGCCGCGCAGGTGCAGGGTCTGATCGCTAAGACCCGGGAAATCCAGGTCGAGCATGTGCCCTTGCCAGTCCTGCGGGCGGCCTTCAATCGCCAGGGTGCTGTGCGCCAGTAAATAATCCGACAGCGGCAACGGTGAACCGTGGGGCGGCTGTTGCGCCAGCCGATGACGCAGCGGCCCGGCGATCTGCAACACACAGCCGTCGTGATCCAGATGCAGATGCAAGCCAAGCGGCGGCGTGCCGAGATGATCGGGCAGTTCGCTGGCGGCGGCAGGCGTACGTTTGAGCAGGCGCCCGAACAGGTGGTCACCGGCGGTCAAAATTTCAGGCTCGATGTGGCGGTCAGGTTGGCGGGCAGGCTCGGTACCGTGCCCACCCCCGGCAACACCAGAAACGGGATGACCTGATTGAGCTTGCTGGTGGGGTAATTGACGCTGACCGTCAGTGTGCCGGCGCTGGCGTCATACACCGCCGAGGTGTCGACACCGACCACCAGGTTCAGTGTCGATGGCACCCACTGCAATTGTTGGGTCAACGCGGCGTTGGCGGTGCTCACCAGCACGCTGGCGTAACCGGGTGTGTTGGGATCGACCGCGACGCCACGGCGTACGGCTTCGGCGGTTGCCTGGTTGAAGGTCTGCATCAACACAAACGGCAGGCTGTAACTGACCAGCGCGTAGAACACCGCAAAAAAAATCACGAATACCAGAGCGAATTCAATCGCCACTGCGCCTGCCTGTGATTTTGCAAAGCCGGTTTTCATGACTGCGTCTACCCTGACGTTCACTGCTTGGTATCAGCATAGAATCATTCAGCAAAATCGGACGGGATTTAACCGGATGCAGAGCTTCGTTCTCCTGATCTGGCTGGCGGTGTGCGCCGCCCAGGATGCCCGGCAACGGCGTATCGCCAATGGGCTGACGTTCGGTGCGGGCGCCCTGGCGCTGATCTATCTGCTGGCGACCGGTACGACCTGGATGGGCGCCGATGCGCAGCAGGGACTCTGGGCTGGCGCGCTGGCTTTGGCGTTGACGTTGCCGGGGTATTTCATGGGCCGCATGGGCGCCGGCGATGTGAAACTAATGACAGCCATGGGCCTTGCGACGAACGGTTTATTCCTTCTTTGCGCGTTTATCGGCGCGGCTATCGCCAGTTTGCTCTGGCTGCTGATTGCGCCAAGAGTCTGGCTGCATATGAGTCAAGGACTTAGAGAACATCTTCGCCATCTGCAGCCAGGAGCGTCAAAGAAGCTGCCATTTGCACCGTTCGTGCTGGTCGGCGTCCTAGGGTTTATTCATTGGATCCACTAATTGCCAGTTGCCACCCGTTCTATGTACATAGTCGGAAAGTGCGTCTACTTTCAAATGAAGCCGTTACACCGCCAGAGTGCAGAAACAGCCAGCTTTGGCCCGAGCAATGGAGTGGTTCGTGAACAAGCTTACCTCGGCGGTAAAAGTGCTCGTGGTCGACGATCAACCGTTGATCGTTGAAGAGTTGTGCGAGTTTCTCGAGAGCAGCGGCTACCGCTGTGTACCGTGTGCATCCAGTCAGCAGGCGATCGAGCGTTTCAGCGAAGACACGGAGATCGGTCTGGTGCTGAGCGACCTGCACATGCCGGACATGGATGGCATCCAGCTGGTGCAGGAACTGCAGCGCATCAGCGGCAAACACCGGGCGTTCGAAGCGATCATGCTCACCGGTCGCGCCGACAAGCAGGACGTGATCAAGGCCCTGCGCGCCGGGATTGCCGACTACTATCAGAAGCCGATCGACATGGATGAACTGCTCGAAGGGGTGAGACGTCAGGAGGCGGCGCTGCACGAGCGGCAGAAAAATCTGCAATTGGGGCATCTGAACCAGAAGCTGCAATTTCTTTCCGAATCCATCGACGACCTCTACCACGATCTGGACAAGGTCCGGCGCCATCCGACGGCGGTGGTCAGCGACTCGCTCGGCGGTGAAAGCACTGAGGCAGATCAGGATATTCCGCAGATCTTCAATCAGCTGTCGCCACGGCAACTGGATGTGGCGCGTCTGGTGGGCAAAGGGCAGACCAACTATCAGATCGCCTGCGAGCTGGGCATCACCGAAAACACCGTGAAGTTGTACGTGTCGCAGGTGTTGCGCCTGACCCACATGCATAACCGTACGCAGTTGGCATTGGCGTTATCGCCCAGTGCTTCGGCGGCCCGTCAGCGTCAGACCGCACACTGATTCCCGATAGCCTGCTCCTTGCGCGCAGGCAGTCAATTCTGCCAAAAACCTCGCGCCTGAATCAGCCGGTCTGTGTCTTCGCTTTGGGGAACAGATTGTCCAGAGTTTCCAGCAGGCGCACGTGATAGATCGGCTTGCGAAACAGGTCCAGCACCTGCAGGCGCAGCATGTCGCTGACGTCCTCCATGTCGGCATGTCCGGAGGTGACGATCACCGGCAAATGCTCGCGGGAGGTGTGTTCGCGCAGGCGTTTGATCAGCGACATGCCGGACTCCTCCGGCATGCGCAGATCGGTAATCACCAAGGCGATATCCGGATGGCGGGTGAGGTGGTGCAGGGCGAGTTTCACCGAGGTCGCGGTGTGGCAGACAAAGCCCTCGCCCTCCAGCAGCTCGGCCAGCTCAAGCAGCGCGTCCTCTTCATCGTCAACCAGAAGCAACTGTTGGCGGGGGAGTGAGGAGGCAGTCATGGGCAGTCCCTGAAAAACTGGAGATGAGGTCGAGTGTAGCGCGACATTCGCCGGGCGCGACTCACATCAGGGCGTCTGCACCGGGGCTGTTTGCGCAGTGCCGCCGAGGGACACCAGGACGCTGTTGAAAATGGCCAGTACCTTGGCGCCAACCGGGGTCACGAACACCACGACCACCACCGCCACCATGGCCACCACGATCGCGTACTCAATGGCCGAGGCGCCTTCACTGCTCGCCAGGAATGCCCGTGCACGCATCAGCAGATATTCAAGAACCATAACCGCTCTCCTTTGCCCCGGCCGGTGGCCGGGCGCTGGAAAATCAGGAGCTTTCGTCAATGGCCTGGCGCGCTGTTGCTCTTTCGCGCGCAGGCACTGAACGCAATGGGAACAATCAAGGCACAGGTCGCACTTGTGCTGTTCCGCCGAGGCTGGTCAGTACGGTGTTGAAAATCGCCAGTACCTTGTTGCCGACAGGTGTCACGAACACCACGACAACCACGGCGACCATTGCCACCACGATTGCATACTCGATGGCCGATGCCCCTTCCTCGCTTTTAAAAAAAAGACGGGCTCTGGCCAGCAGATATTCGAGAATCATAAGGTCCACTCCTTTGCGCCTATGGCGCCGATCCAACGCTACAGCGGCATGCCTTCACCGTGCTATCAGAGCATTGTCAACAAACCCCCGGTCAACAACTGTAAGAACGGATTAATCACAAAGGATTAACCGGATCGTTGGTTGCGCCTTCCCTACAGTTAATTGGCCATAACTCATACTTTAGTAAGATATTTTCCTGTCACTAATGGCGTTTTGGCCCGTATCAGCTAGCGTGGAAATAGCGAAATCGTTGCATGTTCATAGCTGCTTGATCGCGAAAAATTCTCTCATCAGGAAGTACAGGCTGTGGGGCAGCAGGAAAGGGAGCGCCGTTATGAACAGTCGCGTCACCATGGGTCTTGCAGCGGTGCTGTTGCTCGGTGCAATCGTCGTCGGCTACTGGGGCCTGGTGCTCAGTCGGCAACCGGCTCCTGTTGACCAGCCGCCCGCCGCTCCGACCGTGGTGGTGGAAAAAACAGTCGCTGCCGCCGAAGACCAGACCCGTCAGCCCGTGGTGGTGCTGTTGCACGATGTCCCGCCCTTTACCCCTCTGACGGCTGCCGATGTTGCGGTGGAAAAACTGCGCAGTGCGCCGGCAGGCAGTCTCGCCAGTATTGACCAAGCCGTCGGGCGCATTCCCTGGCGGCATTTGAGTGCCGGCAGCTGGCTCAATGAGCAAAGCTTCGAAGCTGGCGGCGCGCTGGCGCGGATGATTCACAGTGACGAGCGCGCACTGACCGTGGCGGTGGATGAGGTGATCGGTGCTGCCGGGCAGTTGGTGCCCGGTGATTACGTCGACGTGCTGCTGTTTCTGCGTCAGGACGCCAGCAACCTGCAGCAGTCCGCGCAAATCGTGGTGCCGGCCATGCGCGTGCTCGGCGTGGGTGAGCAGTACGGCCTGACCAACGATGGTCAACCGGCCAATCCGGCGCTGAGCGCCGAGGAAAAACTCAAACAGGATCAACGCCGGATCGCCGCGCGCACCGTGGTACTGGCGGTGCCCGAGCCACTGCTGAGCCGAATGATGCTCGCCACTCAGGTCGGCACGTTACGGCTGGCGGTGCGCAGCAGCGAGGAGCAGCGGCTGGCCAAATACTGGGCCGGTGAAAAACAGGCGCCGGCGCACCTGGACAACGCCAACAGCCAACTCTTTCAGTTCACCCAACTGGCCCTCGGCGCCGCGCCGAAAGCGCCGGCCTCTGGCGGCCATGCACGGACACCGATGGAGGTGATCCGCGGCAATCAGGTTTCCCGACAAGCCCCATGACTGAGCAAGGATCCACGTGCATGCAGAGTCGCTTCCGGCCGCTATTCAAGCCTGTAGTCCGGGCCTTGATACTGATGGGACTGTCGATGGACGCGGCTTTCGCGGCCACCGGCAATTGCTCGGCACTCGCCCGTATGCCGGCGGTGATCGAGATCGGCGAAGGTTTCCAGCAGGACATCCAGTCGCCCGTGGCAATCACCCGCGTAGCCATCGGCGACCCGAAAATTGCCGATGTGCATGACACCGGCAGCACCTCGTTTCTCCTCACCGGCGTGGCCCCCGGCGCCACCAGCCTGATGGTCTGGACCGCGTGCTCCAGCGAGCCGCGGCAGAGCATGGTGTTCGTGCAGGGCAGTGCCACCGCGGCATTGACCAGCGCCAGCCGCTTGCCTTCCGATGATCCGACGCTGCCCTCACAGGTGCAGACCGACATTCGTTTCGTTGAAGTCAGCCGGACCAAACTCAAGGAGGCCACCGCTTCGCTGATCGGCACCCGGGGCAATTTCCTGTTCGGCTCCCCCGGTACATTGCCGCCGATCGATGGCGTGCCCACACCGAGATTGCCGGTGGACAACGGCTTGTTCAATTTCTCGTGGATCGGCGGCAAGACCATGGCGATCATCAATGCGCTGGAAACCAGTGGTTTTGCGTACACCCTGGCGCGACCAAGTCTGGTGGCATTGAGCGGGCAGAGCGCAAGCTTTCTCGCCGGTGGTGAAATCCCGATTCCGGTGCCCAGTTCCGGCAGCGACACCGTGACCATCGAGTACAAGGAGTTCGGCATCCGCCTGACCCTGACCCCGACCGTGATCGACCGCAACCGCGTGGCGCTGAAAGTGGCGCCGGAAGTCAGCGAACTGGATTACGCCAATGCCATCAGTATCGGCGGTACCCCGGTGCCGGCCCTGACCGTGCGCCGCACCGATACCAGTGTGTCGCTGGCCGATGGCGAAAGCTTCGTCATCAGCGGCTTGATCAGCACCACCAACAGTTCACAGGTGAACAAGTTTCCGGGGCTGGGCGATATTCCGGTGCTCGGTGCCTTTTTCAAAGGTTCGCAGATCAAGCGTGAAGAGCGCGAGCTGCTGATGATCGTCACCCCGCACCTGGTGCAGCCACTGGCGGCGGATGCGCAACTGCCGTCGCTGCCGGGGGAGAAACTGCGCAAGTACGACCCGAATTTCTATCGCATGTTCTTCCTCGAAAACGGCAACTTCGACAAGCGCAGCGGGTTGTCCCAATGAACCAGAACCTGAGCCAGACCTTTCTTGCGATCACCCGCAACAGCACCGATCTGGAATGGCTGCAGGGCGCGCTCGCGCCGCTGGGCCAGGTGGTCAGCGCCGGCGCCGGCAGCCTTGATGAGCTGCTGGCGCTGGTCGACGTGACCTTCGCCAGCCTGGTGTTCGTCGGCCTCGACCGTGACCATGTGGTGGCGCAGAGCGCGTTGATCGAAGGCGCGCTGGAGGCCAAGCCGATGCTCGCCATCGTCGCCCTCGGCGATGGCATGGACAATCAATTGGTGCTCAATGCGATGCGCGCCGGCGCGCGGGATTTTGTCGCCTACGGTTCGCGCGCCAGTGAAGTCGCCGGACTGGTGCGGCGCCTGAACAAACGCCTGCCTCCGGTGACCGCCAGCACGCAACTGGGTGGCTTGACCGTGCTGTACGGCACCCAGAGCTATTGCGATGGGGCGTTGTTGGCCAATCACATGGCGCTGGTGGTGCAAAAGAGCGGGCAGCAAACCCTGTTGCTGGATCTGGGTCTGCCCCGGGGTGACAGTCTGGCGCTGCTCGGACTCGAAAGTTCGTTTCACTTTGGCGATGCCTTGCGCCATTTGCGCCGGCTCGATGCCACGCTGATCGACAGTGCCTTCACCAGCACCGAGACCGGGTTGCGGATTCTGGCTTATGCCAGCCACGACGAACCACTGGAAAGCACCAGTGCCGCCGAGCTGTACATGCTGCTCAGTGCGTTGCGCCAACACTTCCAGCACATCGTCGTGAACCTCACCGGGCAGTCCGACAGCGAGGCCTTGCGCACCTTTGTCAGTCATTGCGACAAGCTGATCTGGTACACCGACCAGAACGTGCTGAACTGCCGGCGCAACCTCGCCGTGCTCAACGTCTGGCGTGAAAAGGGCATGAAACTCGACCACGCGCGTTTGCTGGTGGACGGCTATCTGGGCAGCGTGGCGCCGGATTCGGAAACCCTCGGCAAAACCTTCAACCTCGAAGTGATTGCGGTGCTGGCGGCCAACGCCGAGGTGCGCCTGAACGCGAAGAATCAGGGCGTCAGCCTGTTCGAACTGGCTCCGCGAGAGAAACTCACCCAGGGTCTGCGTACTCTTGGTGAGCGCCTGGCCAAGCGTTCCGAAGGCCTGGTCAAACCCAAAGTGGTCACTTGGTTCGACCGCCTGCGAGGCAGCTCATGAGCGCGGAAAAACTGTTTGGCGCGGCGCAGCATGGCGCGGTCGGCAACACCGATTACGAAGGCCTGAAGCTGGTGCTGCACCGCTACATCATCGACGCCATCGAAGAGTCGGGGAAAAACCTGTTGGAAGGCTCGCGCCCGTTGCTGGCGCAGTTCGTCACCGACAAGGCTGCCGAATACATCGCCCGTCTGCACCTGGCGATCTCCCGTTACGAGATGGAACGGCTGGCCGAGGAAATCGTCGATGAACTCACCGGTTTCGGCCCGCTGGAAGTGCTGCTGCGCGACCCGGCGGTGACCGAGATCCTGGTCAACGGCCCGCACCGGGTGTTCATCGAGCGCGATGGCGTGCTGCATCAAAGTGACCTGCGTTTTATCGATGCGCATCACGTCGAGCGGGTCATGCAACGCATTCTCGCACCGCTCGGGCGGCGCCTCGACGAGTCTTCGCCGATGGTCGATGCGCGCCTGCCGGACGGCAGCCGGGTCAACGCGATCATTCCGCCGATTGCCCTCGACGGCCCGTGCCTGTCGATTCGCAAATTCCGCAAGGACATGCTCAAGAGCAGCGATCTGATGGCGATGCAGACCATCGATCTGGCGATTTTCGAGTTTCTCCAGGAGGCAGTGGGCAAGCGCTGCAACGTGCTGATCAGTGGCGGTACCGGCACCGGCAAGACCACGCTGCTGAACATCCTCAGTCAATTGATCAACCCGCATGAGCGGCTGGTGACCATCGAGGACGTGGCCGAATTGCAGCTCGGCCATCCGCACGTGGTACGCCTGGAAACCCGCCCGCCGAATGCCGAAGGCCACGGTGAAGTGAAGGCCAGCGACCTGATCCGCAACGCCCTGCGCATGCGCCCCGACCGGATCATTCTCGGCGAGATTCGCGGCGTTGAAGTGGTCGATGTGTTGACGGCGATGAACACCGGCCACGACGGCTCGATGAGCACCGTGCACGCCAACAATGCGCAGGATGCCTTGCTGCGCCTGGAAACGCTGGTGGGCCTGACCGGGCGCTCGATTGCCGAGCGCACCTTGCGCCAGATGATCTGCGCCGCCCTCGACGTGATCATCCAGCTGACCCGCATGCCGGATGGCCGCCGCTGTGTCAGCGAGGTGGTGGAAGTGGTCGGCATTCGTGAGGATGTCTACGTCACCAACACCCTGTTCCGCCTTGATCGGCGCAGCGGTTTCGGCTTCCTGCGCGAAGCGGTCAATCCGGCCGGCGACAAGTTGCGGCAAGAGACGAGCCTGGGCTGACAACATGGGGCGCACATGATGATCGGACCGGCCATTCTCATCCTGCTTTGTCTGATGCTGCTCGGGCTGTCGATCTGGCTGTTCCTGCACGGTATCCACAAGAACCACAACGAGCGCGTGCTGAGTCGCCTCGCGGCCGGACAGCCGCAACTGGCGGCGGAGAAACCCGTCTGGGTCGGGCTTGAGCGGATGTTTCTGCGCGCCGGACTCGGGCGCCCCTCCGGACGTTTGGGCCCTTGGCTGACGCTGTGGGGCATGACGGTCGTCTTCGGTTATCTGGTGGCGAGCTGGGTCGGTCTGCTGACAATGCTGCTGGCACCGCCGCTGGTGGTGCGGCTGTACGTTGCCTGGCTGTATCACCGACGGATCAGACGCATGATCGAACAATTGCCGCCGTTGCTCGACCACACCGTGCGCAGCCTCAAGTCCGGACGCACCCTGAGCGATGCGGTAATGGGCGGCATCGAGGCGAGCGACGATCCACTGAAACAAGCCATGGGCCGGGTGCAGCGCAACGTGCAGTTGGGGGTCAATCTGCCGGACGCGGTCAGCGACTTTGCCGAGCTGTATGAACAGGACGAGTTGCGCATGTTCGCCCTCGGCCTGAAGGTCAACCATCGCTACGGCGGCAATGCCAGCGAGTTGCTGGAGAACCTGATCAAACTGATCCGCGAGCGTGACCAGGGCGCCCGGCAACTGCGCGCGCTCACCGGCGAAACGCGCATGACCGCATGGGTGCTGGGGTCACTGCCGGTGATTCTGGTGAGCTACTTCATGCTGACCAATCCCGGCTACATGCTCGGCATGTGGAACGACTCCGGCGGGCGCACCATGCTGATCATCGCCGTGGTGTTGCAGGTCACCGGCTGCCTGGCGCTGTGGCGCATGTTGCGGAGCATCTGACATGGTCTATCTCGCTGCTCTGATGTTGCTGCTGGGCGCGCTGCTGCTGGTGGTCAATCACCTGCTGACCGAGCGGCGTCGGGTGCGTCAGGTCAATCAGCGCCTGCACGGCCACCTGGTGCGGGAAAACCGTTTCGGCAACTGGCTGCGCGTCTTGGGCAACAGCCGTTTTGGTCAGCGCTCGGTGAGCATCGACAGCGAAACCCAGACCCTGCTCAGCCGCCTCGGTTGGCGCCGCGCCAGCGAACGGGCGCTGTACGCCGCCTGCCAGATCGGTACGCCGCTGCTGGCGCTGGGGCTGGCGATCTTTCTGCAGCAAGTGTTTTTTCCCCATGCCAACAACCACTGGATCGTGCCGATGCTCGCCACCGGCGCCGGCTACTTGCTGCCCAAGCGCTTGCTCGCGTACGCCGCCGGACGTCGGCAGAAAACCATCGCCGTGGAAGTCTCCACGTTTATCCCGTTGCTGCGCATCCTCTTCGAGTCGGGCATGGCGGTCGAGCAAGCGTTGCGCGTGCTCAGCAGCGAAGGGCAGAAACTGCTGCCGGACCTGACCCACGAACTGCGGCTGATTCTGGCTCGGGTCGACTCCGGGCTCGAGCTGGGCCAGGAACTGCACAAGGCTTCGGTGCTGCTCGCGGTCGATGAATTCACCGACACCTGCGTGATCCTGCAGCAACTGATTCAACAGGGTGGCGGGGCGATGAAATCGTTGCTGGCGCTCAAGCAATTGCTCGACGACCGCCGCCTGACCCGCCTGCAGGAATACATCTCGAAGATGTCGGCGAAGATGTCGGTGGTGATGATGCTGTTTCTGTTTCCGGCGTTGCTGATCGTACTGGCCGGCCCGGGGTTCACCGCGATTACCCGGGCGTTCGCAAATTGATGTGGGCTCATGGAGAGCGATTGATGAAAGCACTGATAGTGATCGCAAGTCTGTTGATGCTCGGTGGTTGTGCCACTGACGGTCAGGCGCCGTGGTCGGCGCTGCTCGCACCGGCCAGTTGCAGCAAGCTCGATTCCGAGCAGGAACTGGCCCTGAATCTGGCCGACGATCTGGCCAACGATGGCAAGCTGCACGCCAGTCTGGCCAACCTGCAAAGCCTGCCCGACAACCTCGCTGAAGTGCGCTTGCGCAAGGCCAAGGTCTATCGCCTGCTCGGGCGCAATGAGGCCGAGCCGCTGTATCGCGGCCTGCTCGGCACCTGCCTGACGGCGGATGCCGAACATGGTCTGGGCCAGCTCTACGCGGCTCGCGGTGATAACGGCCAGGCCCAGGCACACCTGCAGCGCGCGGTACGTCTGGCGCCGACCAATGACAAGATCCGCAACGATCTGGGGGTGGTCTACCTCAACCAGTTACGCCTTGAAGACGCACGTTTCGAATTCCTCACCGCCATCGAACTCAAGCAGAACGATCAACTGGCATCGCTGAATCTGGTGACCTTGCTGCTGTATCAGAACAACTGGCAGCAAGCCGCGGAAATCGTCAGTCGCGCGCACCTGACCCCGGCGCAATTCTCCGAAGCGCAGAGCCGTGCGGAAAAGCTCAAGGTACCGGCCAAGGCTCCGGCGGCAGCCGGCAATCAAGTTGCGGTGGTAGCTGAGCCTCAACCATTGACGCTCAAATGACATTCAGGGAGATCACCATGAAGACCTTGCACCGTGTGTGCTGCCTGACCCTGCTCAGCCTGCCGCTCGCCGCCCAGGCAATCGACGCCGGCCCGGCCTCGGCGCAGCAACAGGAAACCGAAGGCTGGCTGGTGCTGCAGAGTCGCAACAAGGCGGCTTCACCGACACCGCAAGCCGCCACGGCGGCAGAGCGCGAGCTGGCCATGCAGCGCTGGCTGAAAAAGTACAAATACGAGATTCCGGATTTCTACGACCCGGATGCCGGCGGCAAGATCGAAAGCAAAAACTAGGTCGATTGATTACGCTTGATTGCCGCCATCTGCTGACCAAACTGGCGCGCGTCGATGAAGGGTGGCTTTAAAATTGACGCCATTCTGTTGACTTTTTGATGGTGTCAAAGTGATGGCTCGTGTACATTCCCCGCGCCCGAATCAGAAGAACTGACGGGACGGTAGGGATGCCTGAATCACGCAATGAACCCTGCTGAAATTGCTTATTAATTTTTGAAGGGAATCTCGCGTGACCATCGTTCGCCTGCGCCGCTCTGTCCTGGCGCTCTCCATTGCCGCCGCTACGCTGCACACCCCCCTTGCTGTCGCCGCCGGCGCCAGCTTGAATCACGACCTGAGTGGCGGACCGCTGACCAGCAATCTGCAAAACTGGGGACTGATCACTCTTAGCGGTAACGGCACTATCGCTCCCGTCTCGCAGGTAAGTTCGACCTATGGCGCACAACTCACGGGCGTGACCGCGGATCAACTGCGCAACACCGGGAATATCCGGATTGACGGCGCGAAATTCGGCGTCGGTATCAATCTGGGGATGGCCGGTGCGGTGCCGACCACCATCACCGGCGCGCTGCTCAACGAGGGCTCTGTTTCGGTTCACGGCCTGAGCAATGAAGGGACCTCCAGCGGTATTTCCGATATCGGCAGCACTCTGGGCAGCTCGTTTTCCAACACCGGCAGCATTGACGTCAGCGGCCAGACGGCCAGCGGCGTCATGCTGGTGCACACTCAAATGAACGGGCTCAGTAACCAGGGCAGCATCACGGCAAGCGGCACCGATGCAGTGGGCGTGTTGCTCGACGGCGCCACACTGAGCCTGTCGGTCAACAACATGGGCACCATCCGGGCGACTGGCAGCAACGCCCAGGCATTGGTATACGAAGGGGTCAAGTTCAACCGTCCGAGTGGCCTCAACTCCTATGGGCTGTGGAACGGCGGCACTATCTCCGGTGAAGACATTGGTGTGCACGTCAGCGGTCAGGCCAGTGGTGCGCTGCCTTTCGGCATCTATCAAATGGCCGGGTTGATCGAAGGTGGCAAGGCTGCGATCCAGGTCGATGACGGGGCGAGCTATTTCTATTTCTATGGCGGCGCCGTGAAGGGCGATCTGCTCGGTCTGTCCGGGGTTCTGGTCGATGGCGATGCGGTCTTCGACGGCTCGACCATCCGCTCCGGCTACGTCACCATCGAGGAGGGCACACTGACCTTGATGAAGCCGCACACCACGTTCATCGGCGACTTCGATATGGAAGAATCCAGTTCGGTGCTGGAGATGTACCTCGGTAACGACACCAATCCAGCGCTGCCGGTGTTGAAAGTCACGGGCACCACCGATATTGCCCCGGGTGCGCAGCTGCGCCTGCTGGCGCGTTCCAGTGATTTCCGTGTGAGCCCCGGTGGCACGCGTTACACCCTGATCAGCTCGGGCAATCTGATTGGCGGCAACAACCTGAGCGTGACCTCGAGTTCGGCGCTGCTGGATGTGAAGAGCTTCGGCGTAGTCGGCAACGACATCACCAGCGTGGTCACCACCAAATCGAGCGAGGTCCTGGCGGAAAACACCCTGGCCGTTGGAGGCAGCACCAACGCGGCAGTGGCGGTGGGTCGGGTCGCGGGTCTGATGTCACGACTGGATGAGCAGGACCCGGTGTTCCAGGCATTTGCCAACGCCGGCAGCGATGCACAACTGGCGCGGCTTTCCGAAAGTCTGAGCCCGGATGTCAGCCGTGGCGTGCTGCATGCCACGACCAACAGTCAGACGCTGGTGTCGGAGGTGCTCAACGAGCGCTCCAGCCGCGCACGCAGCAGCGCTTCGACAACCGACAAAAGGGTCTGGCTGCAATCGCTGAGCAGTGACGCCAATCAGGACGAGCGCCGTGGTGTGGCCGGTTATGACGCTGACAGCCACGGGGTCGCGGTGGGTGCCGATGGCCAGTTGAATGCCGATACGACTCTGGGTCTGGCCTACAGCTATCTCGACAGCGACGTGAAGTCCGATCTTGGTCACAAGACCCAGGTCACCGGGCATGCGCTGACGCTGTACAGCAACTGGGTGCATGACAACTGGTTCGTCGATTCCTCGCTGATGTACGGCTGGAACGACAACGAATCCAAACGTTACATCGCCGGCACTCAGGCCAAGGCAAACTACGACAGCCATGTGTTCGGGGTCAGTGCACTGGCCGGTTACAGCGTACATCTGATGCCGGATGCAGTACTCGAGCCGCAGGTTGGCGCGCGTTATGCCAACGTGGGCATGGATGCCTATCGCGAAAAAGGCAGTTCGGCTTCGTTGAACGTCGGCAGTCAGCGTTACGAGGTCGGCGAGATGGGCGTTGGTGCGCGTCTGGCTGCGGCGTTCGCGGTCGGTAGCGGCAGCTTGGAGCCTGAAGCGAAGGTCATGGCCTGGCATGATGTCATTGGCGATAAGGTCGTGACCCAATCGTCGTTTGTGCTGGGCGGTAATGCGTTTACCAGCCGTGGCACCACGCCGGTCCGTGACAGCTATGAACTGGGTATGGGCGCCAACTATCGTATGGGCGCATGGAGCGTCGGTGGCTCCTACAACTACGTGACGGCCAGCGGTTTCGATTCCGACGGTTTCACCGCCAAGGTGCGTTACGCGTTCTGATTCAGGAAACCTGAAACCTGTAGGAGCTGTCGAGTGAAACGAGGCTGCGATCTTTTGGCTCTGGTTATTCAGATCAAGATCAAAAGATCGCAGCGTGCCACAGCTCCTGCATGTTTTAGTCAGGCTGAAACTACCATCCCGTCCTCTACAGCTGATAGCTGAAACTGATGCTGTAACGCGCCCGCCGATTGAACGTATCCAGCGCTTCGTCCGACATCGGCTTGGCCGCCTCCAACGCAATGTTGTAGTACTTGGCATCGCCGAAACGCAGGCCCACCGCCGCCGAAGACAGATCGCTGCTCTGCACCTGTAGTTTGTTGAACCAGGTTTTCGAACGGTCCAGCACCACGTACGGCTGCAGGATGCGCACCCAGTTACCGTCGCGATTGAAGCTGTAGTTGACCTCGTAAGCCGCCCCCCAGCCCTTGTCGCCCGACGCCTGATCGTCCGGGTAGCCACGGCCGAAATTCTGCCCGCCAAACACCGCGCGTTCGCTGTCGGGCAGGGTGTCGTCACTCCAGTACAGCGCTGCCGAGAGCACGCCTTGCCAGTTGTCGAAGAACTTGTCGCTCTGCACCCCGGAAAGGCGCAGGCGCAGGAAGTTCAGGTCCAGCGCCGGGTTGTTGGAGTGCGCGCCCATGCTGTCCAGCCCTTGATACAGCCCGCCGCTGAGAATTCGCAGTTGCCGGGCATCGGCCTTGCGCCAGTCGCCTTCGAACGCCAGCGCGCGTACGTCGGTGCGCTCTTCGATGCTGATGGGATAACCGACCACGTCATAGCGGCTGGTGCTATCCACCGCGTACAGTCGCGCGCCGCCATTGAGCAACTCGTTCGAGGCCGCGATGAATGGGTGGCTGACGCCGATGGAGTAGCGGTCATCCTCCTTGTGCGGCTTGAGTTCGAAGCCATCGCTGGTGAATACGCTGTTGCCCGGATCGGAGCGGTAGCGTGAGGCGAACAGGCTCACTTGCGTGCCTTCGCTGTTGAGGAACTGGTTGTAGTCCAGACGGTAGTAATGCTCGTGATCGTCGCCCGGTGGAAACAGCCCGCTGAGGGTCAGCTGTTCGCCCATGGCGGTCTGCGAGTTGCTGCTTACGCCGAGCAACGCCTGGGTGCCGTTGCGGTTGTCTTCGGTGGTGCTCATGGTGCTGGTGAACGCTTTGCGGCTGGCTTGAGCGATCAGCGTGGTGGCGCCATCGGTGGTGCCGGGCGGCGGCACCTGCGCCTGCAGGGTCACGCCGGGGATACGGGTCATCAGCGTGGTGTAGCGCTCGAACGTCTTGCGGGTCAGCGGCCGTTCGGCCTGGATTTTCGCCGTCAGTTTGTCGAGCAGTCCTTTGACCCGGCCAACATCGCCTTGCAACTGCACATCGCGAACATACCCCTCGACCAGCACCACCCGCGCCACGCCCTCATCGAAGCGTTGTTGCGGCAGAAAGGCATAGGACAGCAGATAGCCGTCCTGCTGGTAGCGACGGGTGATGTTGCGCGTGGCTTCAATCAGATCGGCGAGGCTGGTCTGGTGGCCGATCAGCGGTTTGTAGACATCGGCCAGTTCGTTGAGCGGGTAGATCGTGCCGCCTTCGATCTGCACGGTTTTCAGATTGACTTTGGTACCCATCAGCAGCGGTTGTGCGGCAGCGGCGCCTGGCTCGGGCACTTGCAAAGGCGTGGCGGCCGGACGATAGGCATCCGCTGGCAAATTCGGCACAGGCAGGTTGCGCGTGGTTTCGTTGCTGTTGAGGAAGCTGGGCAGGGTGTCGGCGAGGGCGGCGGAACTGAGACTGAGGAACAGCAGGGATGCCATTACGCGCATAGGACACTCCATGGTCAAATCACAGCGCTGGGTTGAATGCTTCCTAAGAAAAAAGCGGAAGACTCTGTAGGAATCTTCCGCTTCAACCAAGCGTAGGCGCTGTAGGGGAGGCCGTCGAATCGGCCAGGTGCAATTTAGTGTGCGGCGCCTCCCAGCGTGCCGGTCAGGCCGCCGAGTACACCACCGAGGCCACCGGTTGTGGTGCCGCCGGTGCTGGTACCACCGTTGACCAGACCGCCGACGGCGGCGACGGTGTTGCCGACGTTACTGACCACGCCACCGACTGCTGTGGTGACCGGGTTGTCAGTGGACGCGATGGTCGCGCCAATCGTGCCGACTGCGCCGCCCACCTGACCGGTAAGACCGGCGACCGGTGCGCCCAGGCCGGTTGCGGCGCCGACTTGTTGGGTCACGCCGGTGACTGCGCTGGTGACTGGATTAAGCCCTGTGCCGACAGTGGCACCCAAGCCTGCCAGCGGCGAGGTGGTGGCCGTGATCGGCGTGCCCGAACCGCCCAGCACGGTGTTGAGCGACGCGACGGTATTGCCCAGGCTTGCAGTGGTGACGCCACCTGCGCTGACCGCGCCGTTGGTATTGCCGGCGTTCAAGCCTGCGCTTACGTTGACCACCGCGCCGCCGACTGTTTGCAGCAGGCCGGTGCCACCAAGGCCACCGCCCACGCCGCCAGTACCTGAACCACTGCCGTTGGACACCAGCCCACCGGCCTTGCCGACTGCGGTACCGGTATTGCTCAGCGCGCCGCCGAGGGTATTGCTCAAGGCATTGCCGTTACCCGCATCGGTGACTTGGTCGCCCAAGGTGTTCACCGCGCCGCCGACTTGCGAGATCGCGCCTTTGAGTGGATCACCAAGCCCCGTGGCAGTACCGGCTTTGTTGGTGGTGCTTTCGACCATCGCGATCACCGGTACCAGACTGCCGCCAAGTGTGTTGGTCAGTTGGCTGGTCGGGCCGCTGCTCAGCGTGGTGTCGAGAGTATTGCCGAGCATGGTGACTTTCTCGCCAACCCCATCAAGTACCGGCGCGACTCTGGTCACCACACCGCCCACCACTGGAACGCTGCGAGTCGCAGTGCTCAGCTTGGCGCTGAGGTCGGAAACGCCGTTGCCTGCGTCGGTCACGACACCGCCGACCGAGGCGACGGTGGTGGTCAGGCCATTTGGATCGGTGGCCAGTTTGCCGACGCCATCGGCAACGCCGTCACCCAAAGTGGTGACCACATTGCCGGCGGTTCTGGCCGCGCTTTGCACAACGCCACCAACCACAGGAACAGTACTCAGCGAGTCGCCGACCTGCCCGACGCCATCGCCGACACCCGCAACGGTATTGCCGACATCCTGCACCAGCGTGGTGGTCACCAGCGGGCTTGGGCTGGTCGGGGTGGTGGGGCCCGTTGGATCGGTCGGGTTGGTAGGATTGCTCGGATCAGTGCCACCGGTCCCGCCAGTGCCACTCGTGCTACCGGTTCCACCTGTGCCACCGGTCCCGGCGGTATCACCGCTGCCACCGGTACCCGATGTGCCGCCAGTGCCTGCGGTACCGTCTGCCGCAGAACTGCCGGAGCTGCTGTGATGGCCGCCACCGCCGCTGCTGCAGCCAGCCAGACCAAGGGAAAGGATCAATGCCAGAGCTGTTGCCGATTTGCACCACGCTTGAGTTTTCATGTTTGAGATTCCTTGCACCTGTAACAACCTTCGTCGTTTTCGATGGCTTGCCGATCTGTCGTCGGCAATGCCTCGTCCGTGATTTCAATCTCGATCGGGTCGCGGTTTCCCGCCATTCTCAAGTTGGTATTAACCCCTTTATATAGGGGACGTGGTGCAGCCCTAAGGACTAATACCAGGGTTATAAAAAGGCAAAAAAAAGCCTTGAAAATCAAGGCTGGGTGTTTTTCGAAACGCGGCGTGAAACGCGGAAAAACTTAAGTGATATATACACAATTTACAGGCTTGCCCGGCTTCCAGCGGACAGCAAAACCTTGATCCGGGATCAGGCGATCGGCTGCCAGCGGCCGACCATGTGCTGCAGATCCCCGGCGCCGATCAGGCGCAGCTCGCCGCTCGAACCCGGCGCACTTGCCAATAGCGAAATCTCGCTGGGCAAGCGCACCGGTTTGCGAAAGTCCACGATCACTTCAAGGTTGGCGCTGGGCAGGTGATCGGCCAGCGCGGCGAGGGTTCTTGCCTTGTTCCACAAGCCGTGGGCTATGGCGCTGGGGAAACCGAACAACTTGGCGCTGGCGGCGCTGAGGTGAATCGGGTTGTAGTCGCCCGAGACTTTGGCGTATTGCCGGCCGATGTCGGCTGGCGCTGGCCACTGTGCCACTTGCGTGAGCACCTGCGACGGCTCCCAATTGTGCTCGAGCGGTTCGCCATCGAGTTTCACCCCGCGGCAAAGCATCTGGCTTTCGGCTTCCCACAGTGGCCCGAGTTGATCGTCCAGCGTGATCAACACTTCGAAGGTCGCGCCTTTGGCATGCGGCTGCAGGTTCTGCACCCGCACACTGACCTGCGCACGACTGATCCCGCCCATCGGCCGCAAGACGCGGATACGATTGCTCAGGTGAATCAGCCCGAGCAGCGGGAACGGGAAGTCCTTCGCCGTGAGTACTTGCATCTGCAGGGCAAACGCCAGGATGTGTGGATAAGTCGGCGGCAGCAGGCCGTCATCGGCAAAACCGCACACCTTGCGATAGGCCGCGAGTTTTTGCCCATCGACATCGACCCAGCAGCGCAAACCGCTGTCGGGCAGTCGGGTGCCGGTGATCTTGCGTCGGGTCGCGGCCCGTGCATACAGGCCGGGCAGGCTCGGTTCGCGGTCGAGGGTGTGCCATTCAATGCTCATGTCTACGCCCCCAGCACACTTTGTCCACAGACTCGCAACGCTTGGCCGGTGAACGCGCCAGTGCCCGGTTGCGCCAGCCACGCGACGGCTTCGGCGACGTCCTGCGGCAAGCCGCCCTGGCCCAGCGAACTCATGCGCCGCCCGGCTTCACGCAGACCGAACGGAATGTGTGCGGTCATCTGGGTTTCGATGAAGCCCGGGGCCACGGCGTTGATGCTGATGCCGCGTTCGAGCAGGGTCGGCGCCCACGCCTGGGCGAGACCGATCAGACCGGCCTTGCTGGCTGCGTAATTGGTTTGCCCGCGGTTGCCGGCGATGCCGCTGATCGACGCCAGCAGAATCACCCGCGCGTTGTCACGCAGGGTGCCGTTGTCGAGCAGGGCTTTGGTCAGCACTTGCGGAGCATTGAGGTTGACCGCCAGCACCGCGTCCCAGAATTCGGGGGGCATGTTGGCCAGGGTCTTGTCGCGGGTGATGCCGGCGTTGTGCACCAGAATGTCGAGACCGTCGGGCAGGTGTTCGATCAGTTGCGCGGCGGCGTCTTCGGCGCAGATATCGAGGGTGATCGCCCGGCCGCCGAGGCGTGCGGCGAGAGCTTCCAGGTCGGTCTTGGCCGGCGGCACGTCGAGCAGAATCACTTCGGCGCCATCGCGGGCCAGGGTTTCGGCGATCGATGCGCCGATCCCGCGTGCCGCGCCGGTCACCAGCGCCTTGCGCCCGGCCAGTGGGCGGGTCCAGTCGCTGACCTGGGTGGCGCAGGCGGTCAGGCGAATCACCTGGCCGGAGACGAACGCGCTTTTCGGCGAGAGGAAAAACCGCAGCGGGCCTTCCAGTTGCTCTTCGGCGCCGTCACCGACATAGATCAGTTGCAGTGTGCCGCCAGCGCGCAGCTCCTTGGCCAGCGAACGCGAAAAACCTTCCAGCGCCCGTTGTGCGCTGGAGGCAAACGGATCGCGCAGGGTTTCCGGGGCGCGGCCGAGAATCACCAGGTGCGCGCTGTGTTCGAGATTTTTCATCAGCGGCTGGAAGAATTCGCGCAGCTGTTTGAGCTGGTCGGTGTGCTGCAGGTCGCTGGCGTCGAACACCACGGCTTTGAGCTTCGGCCCGTGCCCGGGAATCCAGGCGGTGGCCCGCGACGGTTCGCTGCCGTAGCTGTAAATCGCATCGGTCAGGCGGTTGGCGAACGCATTGACCCGCTCGGCGAGCGGTCCGCCACCGATCAGCAGTGCACCGTCCACGGGGCGCAGGCGTCCGGCCTGCCAGCGTTCCAGCCGTACCGGCGACGGCAGGCCCAGAGCCCCGACCAGACGGTGGCCGATGGACGAGTTGGCGAAGTCGATATAGCGGTCAGACATGGAACGCTCTCCAGAAATTGGGGTTCAAAGTGTGGACTACCAACGGCAATCAATCGTTCGATCCAGGCAATAAGGCCTACGCTAGAACAGCAGAGTAGACCACTGTCCCTGTGGGAGCTGGCTTGCCAGCGATGGCGCAGTGTCAGCCAACGGAGATGCTGGATGTGCCGGCCCTATCGCTGGCAAGCCAGCTCCCACAGGGGCCTTAATGAACCCGGATCAATAAGGAGCTTTTCATGAGTCAGCTGCGCCGCGTCGCCATCATCGGTGGTAACCGTATCCCTTTCGCCCGCTCCAACGGGCCGTACGCCACTGCCAGCAATCAGGTGATGCTCACCGCCGCTCTTGAAGGCCTGATCGAACGTTACAACCTGCACGGCCAGCGTATTGGCGAAGTGGTGGCGGGGGCGGTGCTGAAATTGTCACGGGATATGAACCTGACCCGCGAATGCGTACTCGGCTCACGGCTGTCGCCCGCCACCCCGGCCTACGATATCCAGCAAGCCTGTGGCACTGGACTGGAAGCAGCGCTGCTGGTGGCCAATAAAATCGCTCTCGGCCAGATCGATTGCGGCATCGCCGGCGGCGTTGATACCACTTCGGACGCGCCGATCAGCGTCAGCGAAGGCCTGCGCAAGATTCTCTTGCAGGCCAACCGCGCCAAGAGCACCGGCGACAAACTGAAAACCTTTCTGCAACTGCGCCCGCAGCACCTGATCCCGGAATTCCCGCGCAACGGCGAGCCGCGCACCGGCCTGTCGATGGGCCAGCACTGTGAGCTGATGGCGCAGACCTGGAACATCCCTCGCGAAGAACAGGATCAACTGGCCCTCGAAAGCCATCACAAACTCGCCGCCTCCTACAGCGAAGGCTGGCACAACGATCTGATGACGCCGTTCCTCGGTCTGACCCGCGACAACAATCTGCGTCCGGACCTGACCCTGGAAAAACTCGCCACGCTCAAACCGGCCTTCGAAAAAAGCGCCAAGGGCACGCTGACGGCGGGCAACTCGACGCCGCTCACCGACGGCGCGTCGGTGGTACTGCTGGCCAGCGAAGCATGGGCGCAGGAACGTGGCTTGCCGATCCTCGCCTACTTACGTGATGGCGAAGCGGCGGCGGTGGATTTCGTCAGTGGTGCCGAAGGTCTGTTGATGGCGCCGGTGTATGCGGTGCCGCGCCTGCTGGTGCGCAACGGTTTGACCTTGCAGGATTTCGATTACTACGAAATTCATGAGGCGTTCGCCGCGCAGGTACTGTGTACGCTCAAGGCCTGGGAAGATCCGGAATACTGCAAGACCCGTCTTGGACTTGATGCGCCGCTGGGCTCGATCGACCGCAGCCGGTTGAATGTCAAAGGCAGTTCGCTGGCGGCCGGGCATCCGTTTGCCGCGACCGGTGGGCGGATCGTCGCCAATCTGGCGAAATTGCTGGATGCGGCGGGCAAGGGCAGGGGCTTGATCTCGATCTGCGCGGCTGGCGGCCAAGGCGTCACCGCGATCATCGAACGCTGACGGTATCCCTTGTAGGAGTGAGCCTGCTCGCGATAGCGGTGTGTCAGCGACGAATTTTCTGACTGATGCACCGCTATCGCGAGCAGGCTCACTCCTACAGGGAGCAGCCGTGTGTCAGATTCTGTCGCAAATGCCGTCATTGGCCGATAACTACAAGCAAGGCAGGCTCGGCTATGATCGGCAGCGGTCGATTATTTCGGCACAGTGTGTGCATCCGCAGGGTTCACAGGTCGGCAACCCCTCCCCGTAACGCGAGGATTGCCGTATAACGAGTGACATTCGCGTGTTTGGTAATAAAGGACCCACAATAAAAGCTGATGAAGACTCCAAAACGCATTGAACCCCTGATCGAGGACGGTCTGGTCGACGAAGTGCTGCGCCCACTCATGAGTGGTAAAGAAGCAGCTGTTTATGTGGTGCGCTGCGGTAACCAGTTACGTTGCGCGAAGGTCTACAAGGAGGCGAACAAACGCAGTTTCCGCCAGGCAGCCGAGTATCAGGAAGGCCGCAAGGTGCGCAACAGCCGGCAGGCCCGGGCGATGGCCAAGGGCTCGAAATTCGGTCGCAAAGAGACCGAGGACGCCTGGCAGAACGCCGAGGTCGCGGCGCTGTTCCGTCTGGCCAGTGCCGGCGTGCGAGTGCCCAAACCGTACGATTTTCTCGATGGCGTGCTGCTGATGGAGCTGGTGGCCGACGAGTACGGCGATGCCGCGCCGCGCCTGAACGACGTGGTGCTGGAGCCGGATCAGGCCCGTGAATATCACGCGTTCCTGATCTCGCAGATCGTGCTGATGTTGTGTACCGGTCTGGTGCACGGTGACCTCTCGGAGTTCAACGTGCTGCTGACGCCGACCGGTCCGGTGATCATCGACCTGCCGCAGGCGGTGGATGCGGCGGGCAACAACCACGCGTTCAGCATGCTGGAGCGCGATGTGGGCAACATGGCGGCGTACTTCGGGCGCTTTGCCCCGGAGCTGAAAAAGACCCGCTATGCCAAAGAAATGTGGGCGTTGTACGAAGCCGGCACCCTGCACCCGAACAGCGTGCTGACCGGCGAGTTCGACGATCCGGAGGAGCTGGCCGACGTCGGCGGCGTGTTGCGCGAGATCGAAGCCGCGCGTCTGGACGAAGAGCGCAAACAGGCGATCCGCGCGGCGGACGACGAGCCGAAAGGCAAGTCCGACGAACCACCGCCACCGCCGTGGATGCAATGACCGCTTGACCAGAAACCCGGCTTCGGCCGGGTTTTTTGTGCCCGTAGCTTCAGACACCACAAATCCCTGTGGGAGCTGGCTTGCCAGCGATAGCGGTGGTTCAGCCAGTAAATTTTCATTGGCTGTACCGGCCTCATCGCTGGCAAGCCAGCTCCCACAGGGACCGATGGTGTGTATGGGGTTTATGTGGGAGTCTTGTCAGCCCCTCGCACACTCAAGGATTGAATGTGAACGCCCGCCTGATCTTCACCGCCCGACTGATCTCCGACTTCGGCGCCTTCCTCAACATGGTCGCGCTGGCCACCTACGTGTACCTGCTGAGCGACAGCGCCATGAGCGTCGGGGTTTTCCTCGCGAGCCGCGTCGGCGGGGGGATTTTTGCCAGTCTGATCGGTACACGGTTCTATCGGCGCTGGAATGGCCGGGTGCCGTTGATGGCCTTCGATCTGCTACGTGCGGCCTTGCTCGGCGGGCTGCTGATTCTGCCGGTCAGCCAGCAGGCGCTGCTGTTGCCGGTGATCGCCTTCGGCCTGGGCTTTGGCAACTCGATGTTCGCCATCGGCCTCAACAGTCAGTTGCCACGGCTGATCGAACCGGCGCAGCTGCTGAAAACCAATGCCTGGATCACCTCAGCGTCCTCGGCGGCGATGGTCGGTGGCAGCCTGGTCTCCGGTTTGCTGGTGGCGGCCTTCGGCTTTGAAACCGTATTCGCGCTCAACGCGCTGACCTATTTGTTGGCGGCCTTGTTGATTACGCCATTGCGCTTCGCGGCGCCGGAGGCCAGTGAGAAAGCGACGGGCGAACGTGGCGAATGGTCAGCGCTCAAGCAAGGCCTGCGCAGCGTCCCGGTGATCGCGGCGATGCTCGCCGTGGCTATGGCCGACACCTTGGGCAGCGCCGCGCACAACGTTGGCTTTCCGATCATTTCCCGATTGCTCACGCCCGATTCGGCCAGTACCACGCTGGGCCTGATGCTGGCGGTGTGGGCCAGCGGCAAATTGCTCGGCGCGCGCATTGCCAGTCGTCTCAAGGGCTCGGACAACCTCAACCTTGAGCGGCGATTTTTCTTCGGCGTGGCGTTGATGTCCTGCGGGTTTATCCTGATGTTCCAGCAGCACAGTCTCTACGGTCTGCTGCTGTTTTCATTGCCAGCGGGGCTGGGTGACGGGTTTTCCGAGGTCGGCCTGATGTCGCGCCTGCAGCGTGAACCGGAACAGCTGCGCCTGCCGATCTTCAGTTTCCTGACCCTGCTGCAAATGACCGGGTTCGGCGTCGGCATGCTGATCGCCGCGCCGTTTTATGCGTGGTGGACGCCAGGTGCCGTGGTCCTGCTGTTCCACGGCATCCCGCTCGGCACCTTGTTGACGGTGAAGGCGCTGGCGCTCAGGCGCGAGCGGGTTGCGCGCAGCAGCCCGATGCCAGTTCCTTGAGGATCGGGCAATCGGGGCGATGGTCGCCGTTGCAGTGTTCGACCAGGTCCTGCAGGGTGTCGCGCAACTCGCCGAGTTCGCGGATCTTCTGGTTCAACTCGTCGATGTGCTGGCGCGCCAGAGCCTTTACATCGGCGCTGGCACGCTGGCGATCCTGCCACAGGGTCAGCAGCTTGCCGACTTCCTCCAGGGAAAAACCCAGATCCCGCGAACGCTTGATGAACGCCAAGGTGTGCAGGTCATCGTCGCCGTAAATCCGGTAGCCGCTATCGGTGCGATGGGCGGCCTTGAGCAGGCCGATCGACTCGTAATAACGGATCATCTTCGCGCTCAGGCCGCTGTGCCGGGCCGCTTGGCCGATGTTCATCGCTGCTCCTCCAGATCCTTCGGTTTCCAGGTTTTCAACAGTAGCGCATTGCTCACCACGCTGACGCTCGACAGCGCCATCGCCGCGCCGGCCAGCACCGGGTTGAGAAAACCGAACGCTGCCAGCGGAATGCCGATCAGGTTGTAGACGAAGGCCCAGAACAGGTTCTGGCGGATCTTCGCGTAGGTCTTGCGGCTGATTTCCAGCGCTGCTGGCACCAGTCGCGGATCCCCGCGCATCAGGGTGATGCCGGCCGCATGCATCGCCACGTCGGTGCCGCCGCCCATGGCGATACCGATGTCGGCCGCCGCCAGGGCCGGGGCGTCGTTGATGCCATCGCCGACCATCGCCACCACACCTGTTTGCTTCAATTCGGCGACGGTGGCGGCTTTGTCGGCGGGCAGCACTTCAGCGTGCACGCTGTCGATACCCAACGCCTCGGCGACCACTTTTGCACTGCCCCGATTGTCGCCGGTGAGCAGATGGCTGTGGATGCCTCGGGCGGCCAGTTGTTGCACCGTTTGCAGTGCGCCGGGCTTGAGGGTGTCGCCGAAGGCGAACAAGCCGAGCACGCGCGGCTCGGGGCTTTGCTCAATCAGCCACGACAAGGTCCGGCCCTGGCTTTCCCAGGCCTGGGCCGACTCGGCGAGGTGGCCAGCGCTCAGGCTGCTTTCTTCCAGCAAGCGCCGGTTGCCCAGCGCCAGGCGTCGACCGTCAAGATTGCCGGCGATGCCACGCCCGGTCAGGGCCTGGCTGGCGCTGACATCGGGCACGCGCAGGTCGCGTTCGGCAGCGGCGTCCAGCACCGCTTTGGCCAGCGGATGTTCGCTGCCGCGTTGCAGGGCCGCGGCGAGTGTCAGCAGGGTATTTTCATCGCCATCCACCGCACTGAAATGGGCGATGCGCGGAGTGCCGGATGTCAGGGTGCCGGTCTTGTCGAAGACCACGTTGTCGACTTCATGGGCACGTTCCAGCGCTTCGGCATCCTTGATCAGAATCCCGTGACGCGCCGCCACTCCGGTGCCGGCCATGATCGCCGTCGGGGTGGCGAGGCCAAGGGCACATGGGCAAGCGATCACCAGCACGGCGACCGCATTGATCAGCGCGGTTTCCAGCGGCGCGCCGTACAGCCACCAGCCGATCAGCGTGGCCAAGGCAATCAGCAACACAGTCGGCACGAACACCTGACTGACTTTATCCACCAGTTTCTGGATCGGCGCCTTTGCCGCCTGAGCGTCTTCCACCAGGCGGATGATCCGTGCCAGCACACTTTCCGCGCCGAGGGCGGTGGTGCGCACCAGCAGGCGACCTTCGCCGTTGATCGCGCCGCCGGTGACCTTGTCGCCCGGCTGTTTCGGCACCGGCAGGCTTTCGCCGCTAATCAGCGCTTCGTCAGCGTGGCTCTGGCCTTCGAGCACTTCGCCGTCCACCGGAAAGCGTTCGCCGGGTTTGACCAAGACCAGATCGTTCAGGCGCAGGGCGCTGATCGCCACGTCCTGCTCGCGGCCGTCGATCACTTGAATCGCCCGTTCCGGACGCAGGGCTTCGAGGGCGCGAATCGCGCTGGCGGTCTGGCGTTTGGCGCGGCTTTCCAGGTATTTGCCGAGCAGCACCAAAGCGATGACGACCGCCGACGCTTCGAAATACAGATGCGGCATGCGCCCGGCGGCGGTGGCCCATTCATACAGGCTCAGGCCATAACCGGCGCTGGTGCCGAGGGCGACCAGCAAGTCCATGTTGCCGGCCCCGGCGCGCACGGCTTTCCACGCGGCCACATAAAACCGGGCACCGAAAATGAATTGCACCGGCGTGGCGAGAGCAAATTGCGCCCAGGCCGGGAGCATCCAGTGAATGCCGAACGGTTGCAGCAGCATCGGCAACACCAGCGGCAGCGCGAGGGCGATCGCACAGATCAGCGCCCAGCGTTCACGTTGCAGGCGTTGCTGCTGGTTATCGGTGGCAGGGTGTTCGGCTTGCCAGACGCTGGCCGAATACCCGGCCTTGCTTACGGCAGCGAGCAGCGCCTGCGTATCGACCTGACCGAGCACTTCGAGGTGCGCGCGTTCGTTGGCGAGGTTGACGCTGACGCTTTTCACCCCGGGGACTTTGTGCAGCGCACGTTCGACGCGGCCGACGCAGGAGGCGCAGGTCATGCCTTCGATATTCAATTCCACGCTTTGCTGCGGCACGCTGTAGCCGGCGCGTTCCACCGCTTCCATCAACGCCGGCAAACGGTCACCCGGCGCCTGCACACGGGCCTGTTCGGTGGCGAGATTGACGCTGACGCCACTGGCGCCGCTGACTTTGCTCAACGCCCGCTCGACACGCCCGGCGCAACTGGCGCAGGTCATGCCGGCAATCGGCAGATCGAAAGTGATGGAATCGGACATCGGTCGTACTCCCTGTAGTAGATGCCTACAAGGATCAACCTTGCCATGCTGGCAAGGTCAAGAGCAAAAGATCGCAGCCTGCGGCAGCTCCTACATTGGAATGCATTCCAAACTGTAGGAGCTGCCGCAGGCTGCGATCTTTTTGGCTGGCGACTCAGTATTCGAGAGCGGCAGGTCGCAGGTACAGACCTTTGTCATTCGCCGCAATCCGGTACTTGAGCACATCCCCGGCCTTGAGCGAGAGCTCCTGCGCGGGCGGTGCCAGCATCCCCGCCTGGCAACCCGGCACCTGGCCAGGCAGTTGTTTCAGACGAATGGAAATCGTGCCGTGGGGCAGATTGAACGAAGTGGTCTGTTCCTGGAGCAGGCGCGCCGAGAGTTGATCATTGATGTACACGCCAATCTCGCAGGGCGTCGGCACTTCCAGACGTTCACGCGAGATGATCAGCACCGCATAGTCTTCGCCGGTCGCGTTGGCCTGGGGCAGGGCGGCAAAGAGGCTGAGCAAGCCAAACAGGCTGAGAGCTGACCAGCGCATGGCTGAATCTCCTGAATCTGAGTCATTGATGCACGCAGCTTGGCTGAGCGCGACGCCGATTGCCAGCCCGGCAGTTTTTCGCAGAACTTGACCTTGCCACGATGGCAAGCTCGACACTGTCGGCAACTTCACTCAAAGGAGTCCTTCCATGCAAGTGTTCAACGTTCAAGGCATGTCCTGCGGTCACTGTGTCAAAGCCATCACCGAAGCGGTGCAGGCCAGGGATCCGGCGGCCAGTGTGCGGGTTGATCTGGCGGCCAAAGAAGTCGGCGTCGAGAGTTCGCTCAGTCCCGAGCAGGTGATCGCGGTGATCAGCGAAGAGGGCTACCCGGTAAAATTGGCCGGGTGATCAAAAGCAAAAAGATCGCAGCCTGCGGCAGCTCCTGCATGGGAATGCATTCCCACTGTAGGAGCTGCCGGAGGCTGCGATCTTTTGATCTTTGCAGGCAAGCTTCACCGGTACAGTTCGTCTGACATTTTAATAGTTAGCGAGCTATCGGAATGTTCAAGGCGTCCATGCGCGGCTAGACTGTCGGGCTGCTGACTTCAATCCCACCTGGATGCCTGATGAACTTCCGTACCATTCTGATTCTCGGTGCCCTGAGCGCCTTCGGTCCGCTGGCGATCGACTTTTACCTGCCGGCGTTTCCGTCGATGGCACTGGCGTTCGGGACCGATGACAAACATGTCCAGCTGACACTGGCGGCGTATTTCGCCGGCCTGTCGATCGGCCAGTTGCTCTATGGCCCGGTGGCCGACCGCTTTGGTCGACGCCTGCCGCTGCTCACCGGCGTCGGCTTGTTCACCCTGGCCTCGCTGGCCTGCGCTTATGCACCGAATCTCGAATGGCTGATCGGCGCACGCTTCGTCCAGGCCTTGGGCGGCTGTGCGGGGATGGTGATTTCCCGGGCGGTGGTCAGTGACAAGTGCGATGCCGTCGGTTCGGCGAAAGTCTTCTCGCAATTGATGCTGGTGATGGGCCTGGCGCCAATCCTCGCCCCGCTGCTCGGCGGTTTGCTGGTCAACACCACGGGCTGGCAGTCGATCTTCCTCGCACTGACCGGCTTCAGTGCCCTGGCCGGCCTCGCCGTGGCGCTGGGGCTGCCGGAAAGTCTGCCGGATTACGTGCCGCGCCAACCGTTGTCCGGGGCGCTGCGCCAATATGGTCGGTTGTTCGGTGACGGGGTGTTCCTCGGTCACGCCCTGACCGGCGGCATCGCCATTGCCGGGATGTTCTCCTACATCGCCGGCTCGCCCTTCGTCTTCATCAAGCTCTACGGCGTGCCGGCCGAGCACTTTGGCTGGTTGTTCGGCGTCAACGCCGCGGGTTTCATTCTGGTGGCGCAAGTCAACGCACGGTTGTTGGCCAAACGTGGTCCGGCATTTCTGCTGGCGCGCGCGGTGTGGGTCTATCTGTTGGCGGGATTGACGCTGCTGGCAGTCAGCGCGCTGCACACCGCGGCATTGTGGCCGGTGCTGATTCCGCTGTTCGTGTGCATCGCCAGCCTCGGCTGCATCCTGCCCAATGCCTCGGCCTGTGCGATGAACGGCCAGGGCGCGCGTGCCGGCAGTGCCTCGGCGCTGATGGGTTGTCTGCAGTTCAGCGTGGCGTCGGGCGCGGCCTCACTGGTAGGGATTCTGCACGACGGCAGCGCCATGCCGATGGCCATGGTCATCAGCCTGTGTGGATTGCTGGTGGTGAGCGTCGCCCTGTACACCCGGCGTTTACAGAATGCCCGTGCCTTGACGCAGGCACAGGCTCAAGCCTGAGTCTCAGCCGACAGCGCGTTGCTGTCCGGGTTGCGGGATCTGATGGGGCGCGTGCAGGCGCGCTTCGAGTGTGCGGGTGAAGGCGAGCGCCTCGGCTTCACTGCGAAAGGTCACGGCGTGCTGGTCCAGGCGAACCTGCCATTGAGACTTTGCCACTTCTTTTATCAGGATCTTCATTGCTGACCTCCCGTGGGTAAAAGATGCATCGCAGAGGTTTCGAGTGTAGTCCTGAATACGATCGGATTTGTGACAACGATCAAGCATCTGACTGACGGCAAAAAACAGCGCCAGCCCTGATCAGGACTGGCGCTGTTGCTGACCTTCGGTTCTTCAGAAACTTTCTAAAACAATTTTGCCCTTGGCCTTGCCGCTTTCCAGCAGCGCATGCGCGCGCCGCAGATTCGCCGCGTTGATCGTGCCGAAGTGCTCGCCGACGGTGGTCTTCAAAGTCCCGGCGTCAATCAGCTCGGCCACGCGGTTGAGCAGATTGTGCTGCTCGATCATGTCCGGGGTTTCGAACAGTGAGCGGGTGTACATGAACTCCCAGTGCAGCGACAGGCTCTTGCGCTTGAGCTTGGTCACGTCCAGCGACTTCGGATCGTCGATCAACGCCAGCTTGCCTTGCGGCGCCAGCGCCTCGACCAGTTGATCGAGGTGATGCTCGGTCTGGGTCAGGCTGGCGACGTGGGTCACCTGGTCGATCCCGGCGCGCTTGAGTTCTTCGCTCAGAGGCTGGCTGTGATCGATCACCAGATCGGCGCCCAATTCGGTAACCCAGTCACGGGTCTGGGAGCGGGACGCAGTGCCGATCACTTGCAGCCCGGTCAGCTGTTTTGCCAGTTGCGTGAGGATCGAACCGACTCCGCCGGCAGCGCCGACGATCAACAGGCTCTGGCCTTCATCGGTCTTGCCTTCGCTGACCTGCAGGCGCTCGAACAGCAACTCCCACGCGGTGATGGCGGTCAGCGGCAGGGCCGCGGCTTCGGCGAAACCAAGGGATTTGGGCATGTGCCCGACAATCCGCTCATCGACCACGTGCAGTTCACTGTTGCCGCCGGCGCGGGCGATGGAGCCGGCGTAGAACACCTTGTCACCGGCCTTGAACAGGGTCACGTCGCTGCCGACGGCCTTGACCACCCCGGCCACGTCCCAGCCCAGCACTTTCGCCGCGCCGTTTTCCGGCGCCATGTTCTGCCGCACTTTGGTGTCAACCGGGTTGACCGAGATGGCTTTGACTTCCACCAGCAGGTCGCGCGGGCCGGCGACCGGTTCTGGCAGTTCGATGTCCTGCAGGGATTTTTCGTCGCTGATTGGCAGAGAGGCGTAATAGGCAATGGCTTTCATGACTGGCTCCGTAATGGTGATAGAAGAAGTACTCAGGCGATGACGCCCAGGCGTTTCAACTGGAAGTGTTCGATGCAGTCCGCAGCGCTGGCCTGAAACTGCTGGAAATGCGCGCTGGCATTGTGCGCCGAGAGGATTTCCTCGCTGGCCCACTGTTCGATCACATAAAAGGTCAGCGGATCGGCGAGGTCGCGATGCAGGTCGTACTGGCCGCAACCTGCTTCGGCGCGGCTGGGTTCAACCAGCGCGCGCAAGGCTTTTTCGAGGGTGTCCTGCTGGCCGGGTTTGGCGGTCAGGGTGGCGATGGCGGTGAATGCTTGGGACATGTTCAGCTCCAGAGGCGCGGGATGAATTCGATTGAACAGATGATTGGCTATTTCTGCGCGAGATAAAACCGGCTAAAAGAGCAGTCTCTTTCAATATTTTTTTGATAATCGAGGCTGAGGATGCTGCGTTTCGATGATTTGCAGTTGTTCGTGCGCGCGGCGGATCTGGGCAGCCTGTCGGCGGCGGCACGGGTCATGGACATGTCCGCAGCGGTGGCCAGTGCCGCACTCAAGCGCATCGAACAGCAACTGGGCGCGCGTCTACTGGCGCGCTCGACCCGCAGTCTGCGCCTGACTGCCGAGGGCGAAGGCTTTCTCGAATATGCCCGCGCGGCCTTGGGTCAGCTGGATGAAGGGCGGCGCTTTCTGTCCAGTGCGCAGGATCAGGTCAGCGGGATCCTGCAGTTGTCGGCGCCGTCGGACTTCGGCCGCAACCTGTTGCTGCCGTGGCTCGACGAGTTCCAGCGCGAGCACCCGAAACTGACTGTGCGCCTGCTGCTCGGTGATCGCATCGCCGATCTGTTTCGCCAGCCGGTGGATATCGCTTTGCGGTACGGCGAGCCGGAAGACTCCAGCCTGGTCGCCTTGCCGATCGCCCCGGGCAACCGCCGGGTACTGTGCGCATCCCCGGCGTATCTCGCTCGGCACGGTGAGCCGCGTCAGCTTGAGCAACTGGCACAGCATAACTGTCTGCTCTACATGCTCGGCAGCCGGGTCCACGACCATTGGAGTTTTCACGATGGCAAACGCGAAGTTGGCCTGACGGTCAGCGGTGACCGCTTCAGTGATGACGCCGACGTGGTGCGTTTGTGGGCGCTGGCCGGCGCGGGGATCGCTTACAAGTCGTGGCTCGATGTCGGCACAGATGTCCTCGCCGGACGCCTGAAAGTGCTGCTGCCCGAGTTGCTCTGTGAGCGCGCTCCGCTGAATCTGTTGTGCGCGCATCGCGCACAATTGAGTAAGCCGGTGAACCTTTTACGAGAAATGCTCGCCAGCCGATGCGCTGAACTGAGTAGTCAATTTCCGCATTTTCAGCGGGTTGATCATTAGTCGCAGGCAATTAGCGAAATTTCACTCAGGAACTATCACCATTCGTAACGGCCGCGACGCAGGATGCAGCGAGCATCCCGCTTATACTAGCGGCCGCCTCAAACCTGTACCGACCACCGGCCAGGACTGACTCAGGCCGGTTTTTCCTGGGCCGGGTCAGCGCTGCGCAAGCGGCGCGACCCTGCCACCGATGGGTGCGGCACCACCGGCCGGCTTTGCTCCGGTTGATGGCGTTTTACGCGTCTTGGCCGACGCCACATTACTGGTCAAGATGCCTTCGTAGCAGTAGACGACACGATTCAACAGGGAGTGAATACATGGAACATGCACCTTGCATCAGCCAGATCGCCACGCTGCTGGCCGACCCCAAGCGCAGTGCGATGATGTGGGCGTTGATGGATGGCTCGGCGCGGCAGACCGAGGAGCTGGCGCTGCTGGCCGGCTTGTCGCCATCGTCGGCCAGTGCGCACCTGGGGCGTTTGTCCGCCGGTGGCCTGTTGAAAGTCGAGGCGCGCGGGCGCAAGCGTTTTTTCCGTCTGGCCGCGCCGGAAATCGCCACGGCTATCGAAGCGCTGGCCAGTGCCACGATCGCCAGTGCACCGCGGGAGATTTCTAACGTATTCAAGCGCGCGACACCACTCACCAGCTCCCGGACCGCACCCTCATCGCTGCTGCGCGCACGTTTTTGCGATGACCACCTGGGTGGCACGCTGGCCGCCGATCTGTATCAGCGTTTGCTGGATGCCGGCTGGATCGAGCAGATCGAGCAGCGCGTCGCGGTGACGCTCAAGGGCTCGACACAGCTGGCCAACCGCGGCGTGTTCATTCAGGCCCTGGCCCATCGCAAGGCTCAGGTCGCCTGTGCCTGTCCGGACTGGAGCGAACGCCGTCCGCACCTGGGCGGTGCGCTGGGCGCGGCGTTGCTGCAACTGTTCATGCAATCTGGCTGGTTGACGTTACCCAACGATTCGCGGGCCTTGCAGGTGACCCCGGCCGGACAACAGGAAATCTACCGTTTCGCCAAAGAGACCGAGCTGGAAATGGCGTAACAGAGCCGTCGCCTGGCGCAAGCGTCGTCGGTGACTGCGAGCAGGTCGTATCCAGAAAAAGCACTCGGCGGTTATCCCGCACACTCGTTCGGCAGACATTGCAGAACGGGGAGACGGGCCATGGATACACGACATTTCAGCGCGGCGGAACGACTGGAGCGCTTGCCGCTCAGCGGCTACCACCGGGTGATTTTCATCATCATCGCCCTGGCGTTCTTTTTCGACTCCATGGACCTGGCGATGATGACGTTCCTGCTTGGCTCGATCAAAAGCGAGTTTGGTCTGAGCAGTGCCCAGGCGGGCTTGCTCGCCAGTTCGAGCTTTTTTGGCATGGTCCTCGGGGCATCGCTGTCGGGCATGCTCGCTGATCGCTTCGGGCGCAAACCGGTGTTCCAGTGGAGCATCGTCCTGTGGGGACTGGCCAGTTACCTGTGTTCGACCGCGCAAACAGTCGAGAGCCTGACGCTGTTCCGTATCCTGCTGGGGATCGGCATGGGCATGGAGTTCCCGATTGCGCAGTCGATGCTCTCGGAGTTGATACCGGCGCAGCGGCGCGGACGCTATATCGCGTTGATGGACGGTTTCTGGCCGCTGGGTTTTGTCGCGGCCGGGGTGTTGTCCTATTTCCTGTTGCCGCTCATTGGCTGGCGCGACATTTTCCTGGTGTTGGCGGTGCCGGCGGTGTTCGTGCTGGCGATCCGCTTTTTCATCCCCGAGTCGCCGCGCTGGCTGGAGCAGGCCGGGCGGCATGAGGCGGCGGACAAGGTCCTGAGTGCGATCGAACAGCGTGTGCGTACCTCGCTCGGGGTCGCAACGTTGCCCGAACCTGTGCGCCTGCCGCGAATCGTGACGCCACCGGGCAACTTCTTCTCGGCGCTCAAGCAGATCTGGTCGGCACAATACCGCCAGCGCACGACGATGATCTGGAGCCTGTGGTTCTTCGCCTTGCTTGGTTTCTACGGCCTGACCTCATGGCTCAGTGCATTGCTGCAACAATCGGGGTTCGCCGTGACGCAGTCGGTGTATTACACCGTGCTGATTTCGCTGGGCGGGATTCCCGGGTTTTTGATGGCGGCGTGGCTGGTGGAACGCTGGGGGCGCAAACCGGTGTGCATCGTGACGTTGCTCGGCGGCGGGGTGATGGCGTTTCTGTATGGTCAGAGTGCGGTGTTCGGCGGCAACGTCGCGCTGTTGATCGGCACCGGCCTGCTGATGCAGTTTTTCCTGTTCGGCATGTGGGCGGTGCTCTACACCTACACCCCGGAGCTGTACCCGACCTCGGCGCGCGCCACCGGCTCGGGCTTCGCTTCGGCAATTGGCCGCGTGGGTTCGTTGCTCGGGCCACTGGTGACCGGGCTGGTGTTTCCGATTACCGGACAGGGTGGTGTGTTCGCCTTGGGGGCGCTGTGTTTTGCGATCGCGGCGGGGGTGGTGTGGCTGTTCGGGATGGAGACGCGGGGCAAGACGCTGGAAGAGCTGACGGAGTCCGAGATTTCTGGCTAAACACAGCACCCTGTGGGAGCGGGCTTGCCCGCGATGGCGTACTGTCAGTCAACAGAGTTGTTGGAGCTGATGACCTCATCGCGGGCAAGCCCGCTCCCACAGGTTTTGGTGTGACCTTTACGGTTTTACCAAGCGCGCATCCAGGCTGTTCTGCGCCAGGCGTTTGGCCTGATCCTGAGTCATGCCCAGGTGTTCGTGCAGCGCGTGGAAGTTCTCGGTGACGTAACCGCCGAAGTACGCCGGGTCATCGGAGTTCACCGTGACTTTCACGCCACGCTCGAGCATGTCGAGGATGTTGTGCTGCGACATGTGATCGAACACGCAGAGCTTGGTGTTCGACAGCGGGCATACGGTCAGCGGGATCTGCTCGTCGATGATCCGCTGCATCAGGCGCTCGTCTTCGATGGCGCGCACGCCATGGTCGATGCGCTGGATTTTCAGCAAGTCGATGGCTTCCCAGATGTACTCCGGCGGGCCTTCTTCGCCAGCGTGGGCGACAGTCAGGAAACCCTCATGGCGGGCACGGTCGAACACGCGCTGAAACTTGCTCGGCGGGTGACCCATCTCGGAGCTGTCGAGGCCGACGGCAACAAACGCGTCACGGAACGGCAGCGCCTGGTCGAGGGTTTTCTGCGCTTCGTCTTCGCTCAGGTGGCGCAGGAAGCTGAGGATCAGGCCGCTGCTGATGCCCAGTTGCTGCTCGCCATCCTTCAATGCGGCGGCGATGCCGTTGAGCACCACTTCGAACGGAATACCGCGATCAGTGTGGGTCTGCGGGTCGAAGAACGGTTCGGTGTGAATCACGTTCTGCGCCTTGCAGCGCAACAGGTAGGCCCAAGTCAGGTCGTAGAAATCCTGCGAGGTGCGCAGTACGTCGGCGCCCTGGTAGTACAGGTCGAGGAATTCCTGCAGGTTGTTGAAGGCGTAAGCCTTGCGCAGGGTTTCCACATCGCTCCACGGCAGGGCGATCTTGTTGCGTTCGGCCAGGGCGAACAGCAGCTCGGGCTCCAGCGAGCCTTCCAGATGCAGGTGCAGTTCAGCCTTGGGCAAGGCGTTGAGCCAGTCGTACATATTCTTTTCTCATCAGGTGCAATGACGGCATTCTACAGATGCTCGCCGAAACAATTGGCAAAACCTGACCAAGCGATCCATCAGACGGCTTCCTGCTCGCGACGATAGGCATAAGTATCGGCGAAGCGCGAGAGCAGGAATTCGGCGCAGGTGGTGGTCGGATATTTCGCCGGGTGCTGTGCGTCCTGGCAACCGGGCAGGCATTCGATACGCGTGTCCGGGTGTGGCTCGGCGAAGAACGGCATCGAATAGCGATCCACGCCCAGCGGGCTGATCACCCGATGCGGGGTCGAGCGATAACGGTCGTTGCTCCAGCGCGCCATCATGTCGCCGAGGTTGACCACGAACGTGCCGTCGATCGGCGGCGCGTCGATCCATTCGCCATTGATGTTCTTCACTTGCAGGCCGCCGGCGCTGTCCTGGTAGAGCAGGGTGATGCAGCCGTAATCGGTATGCGCCCCGGCGCCTTGCTGCTCGGCGCTGCTGGCGGTGTGACGTGGCGGGTAGTGAATCAGGCGCAGCACGCTGACCGGATCAACGAAGCGCGAATCGAAGAAGTCCCGCTCGATGTCCAGGGCAATCGTCATCGCCCGCAGCAGGGTTTGTGCGAGCGCCTGCATGTCGAGGTAATGCTGCTCCATCAACGCTTCCCAACCCGGTTGTGATGGATGGCGGTTAGGGCCGCGCAGCGGTTTTTCCGCGAGCACATCGGGATGATCCGCTGGCAGATGCAGACCCATGTCGAAGGTTTCCTTGAGGTCGCTGGGTTTGCTCGGGTCAAGCTGCTCGGTGGCGATGGCGCCGTAGCCGCGGTGGTGACGGGTCTGGGTGATGTCGATCCGGAGTTTTTCCTCCGCCGGTTGCGCGAAGAAACGCTGGGCGTGGTCGAGCAGGGCAGCGATGCGTTGCGCGGAAATCGGATGACCCTTGATGTAGAAAAAGCCCCATTCGCGACAGGCCTGGTCGATCTGCCCGGCCACCGCAGGCCAGGCGTTTTCGTCGTGGGTGTAGAGCGGGGAGATGTCGATGACTGGAAGCTCATCCATACACAATCCTTGAATACGCTGAAGATCCTTGTAGGAGTGAGCCTGCTCGCGATCGCGGTGTGTCAGATTTAGATATTTCGACTGACACACCGCGATCGCGAGCAGGCTCACTCCTACAGGGGGCGGTGGTATGGCCGAGTTACTTCGGCATCTCGGCCTTCATCCCTTCCACGTAATAGTTCATCGACGCCAGTTCGGCATTGGTCGCGCTCATCCCCGCCGGGATTTTCACGACATCGGCCTGATCCTTGATCGGCCCGGTGAACGGTTGCAGCGCGCCGCTCTTGATGTCGGTGATGATCTGCTCGGCCTCGGCTTTCACCGGCGCCGGCACCAGGTCGCTGATCGGCAGTTCAACCGTGCCTTCCTTCAACCCGCCCCAGTAATCCTGGGATTTCCAGGTGTGGTCAATCACGCTTTGCGTGGCCTGTATGTAGTGCGGCGCCCAGTCGTTGACGATCGAAGTCAGCACCGCTTTCGGACCGAAGTGCGCCATGTCCGAGGCGTAACCCACGGCGTACACGCCGCGACGTTCGGCGGCCTGGATCGGTGCCGGGCTGTCGGTGTGCTGGAACACCACGTCCACGCCCTGGTCGATCAGCGCGTTGGCGGCATCGGCTTCCTTGCCCGGATCGAACCACGAGTTGACCCACACCACTTTGATTTCGGTGCCGGGGTTGTATTTGTTCAGGGCCAGCTGGATGGCGTTGATGTCGCGGATCACTTCCGGAATCGGGAACGAAGCGACGTAGCCGATCTTCTTGGTCTTGGTCATCTTCGCCGCGAGGAAACCACCGACGTAGCGACCTTCATAGGTGCGCGCCAGGTAGGTGCCGAGGTTCTTGTCCTGCTTGTAGCCGGTGGCGTGTTCGAAGGTCACCTTGGGAAATTGTTTGGCGACTTTCAGCGTCGGGTTCATGTAGCCGAAGGAGGTGGTGAAGATCAGGTCGTAGTTGTCCTTGGCCATGTTACGGATCACCCGCTCGGCGTCCGCGCCCTCGGCAACGTTCTCGACGTAGTTGGTGGTGATCTGCGGGCCGAATTTCTCCGCCAGCGCCTTGCGCCCCTGTTCATGCTGATACGTCCAGCCGTGGTCACCGATCGGGCCGATGTAGACGAAACCGACCTTCAGCGGATCGGCAGCGCCGGCGCTCAGGCTGATCCCCAGACCGAGGGCGGCGCACAGCAGTAGGTACAGCGGACGTATTTGCATGAAGGGGAGCTCCGTTTTGTTGTGTGTGCTCAGAGCCAATGCAAATTGCTGACCAACAGGACAACAAACCCTGCCGAAACCGAGGTGAAGCCTTCGCGAGCAAGCCCGCTCCCACAGGAGATCGCATTCCAGTGTGGGAGCGGGCTTGCTCGCGAAGGGGCCGGCTCGGACGATAAAAGTGCATGGTTGAAATCAACTGCTATCGGCTGGTGCGCTAAGGTGTAACGAAACGTTAGCGCCGCGCCGCAGTCAGTAGCTCATTCGAACCTCTCGGCAAAAAGGCCCGCCATGTTCACGATTCTCAAGCAAGAAAGCTTTCTGTTGCTGGCGGTGATTGCCGCGTGCATCGCCTATCCGCTGGAGCACTGGATGCTGCACAGCGGGCAGATCGTCGCGTTGATCAGCGGTCTGGTGCTGATCGCTTTCATCGTCGCCGCGTCGATGCGCGTCGCCCATCACGCCGAGCTGCTCGCGGAAAAAGTCGGCGACCCCTACGGCACAATGATCCTGACCCTCGCTGCCGTGCTGGTGGAAGTGGTGATCCTGGCGATCATGATGAGCAACGAAGCGTCGCCCACGCTGGTGCGTGACACCATCTATTCGGCGGTGATGCTCGACATCAACGGCATCCTCGGCCTCGCTGCGCTGATGGGCGGGCTCAAGCATGGCGAGCAGTCGTACAACGACGATTCGGCGCGCAGCTACAGCGTGATGATCCTCACCGCCATGGGCGTATCGATGGTGGTGCCGGAATTTATTCCGGCGGCCAACTGGAAGATTTATTCGGCGTTCACCATCGGCGCGATGGTGGTGCTTTATGCGTTGTTCCTGCGCATGCAGGTCGGGCCGCACAGCTACTTTTTCAGCTACAGCTACCCGGACAAGCGCCGCAAGAAAGAGCCGGTGGAAAACCAACCGAAACCGCTGAGCCTGGCGTGGTCGATCGGCATTCTGGTGTTCGGCGTGGTGGTGATTGGCGCACTGGCCGAAGTGATGTCCAAGACCCTCGATCTGGGCCTGGAAGGCACGGGCGCACCGCCGGTGATCACGGCGATTCTGGTGGCGGCGATTTCGGCGGCGCCGGAAATTCTCACCGCATTGCGTGCAGCCTTGGCCAACCGTATGCAGTCGGTGGTGAACATTGCGATGGGCGCGTCGTTGTCGACGGTGATCCTGACCGTGCCGGTGATGGAAGCGATGGCGCTTTATACCGGTCAGCCGTTCCAGATGGCGATGACCCCGGTGCAGACGGTGATGATCTTTATCACGCTGATCATCAGTGCGATCAACCTGAATGACGGCGAGACCAATGCCATCGAGGGCATGACCCACTTTGTGTTGTTCGCGACGTTTATCATGTTGTCGCTGTTGGGTCTGTAGGAGCTGCCGCAGGCTGCGATCTTTTGATCTTGTTTTTAAAAATCAAAATCAAAAGATCGCAGCCTGCGGCAGCTCCTACAGGGTTTCATCGGCGGTTGATCAGGTGCCCGCAATCAACTGCCGGGCCGCCTGGCTGTGATCGGCGATCAGGCCTTTCAGATCCAGCCCCTCAACCTGGCCATCGACCACGCGCCACTTGCCGCCAATCATCACCCGGTCCGCACGATCCGCGCCACACAGCAGCAGCGCCGAAATCGGATCATGGCTGCCCGAGAAACGCAGCTCATCAAGCTTGAACAACGCCAGATCCGCCTGCTTGCCGACTGCCAGTTCACCAATATCGGTACGCCCCAACAGGCTCGCCGAGCCCTTGGTCGCCCAGCCCAGCACGCGCTCCGGAGTGATCTTTTCCGCACCGTAACGCAGACGCTGGATGTACAGCGCCTGCCGCGCTTCGAGGATCATGTTCGACGCATCGTTGGAGGCCGAACCGTCCACACCCAAACCGAACAATGCGCCGGCATCGGTCAACTCGATGCTCGGGCAGATGCCGGATGCCAGACGCATGTTCGAACTCGGGCAATGGCAGATGCCGGTGCCGGCCTGGCCGAGGCGGGCGATTTCGTCCGGGTTGAAGTGGATGCCGTGGGCCAGCCAGGTGCGCGGGCCGAGCCAGCCGACGCTGTCCAGATAGTCGACGGTGCGCAGGCCAAAGCGCTGCAGGCAGAAGTCTTCTTCATCGAGGGTTTCGGCTAGATGCGTGTGCAGGCGCACGTCGAGCTGGTTCGCCAGTTCGGCACTGGCTGACATGATTTCCGGGGTTACCGAGAACGGTGAGCATGGCGCCAACGCGATCTGGATTTGCGCACCGTCGCCGCGCTCATGGTACTCGTGGATCAGGCGCTGACTGTCGTCGAGAATCACCTGACCTTCCTGCACGGTCTGCTGCGGCGGCAGACCACCGTCCTTCTCGCCGAGGCTCATCGAGCCGCGGGTGAGCATGGCGCGCATGCCCAGTTCACGGACAGTTTCGACTTGCACGTCGATGGCGTTCTCCAGACCATCCGGGAACAGGTAGTGATGGTCGGCAGCGGTGGTGCAGCCGGAGAGCAACAGCTCGGCCAAGGCCACCTTGGTGGCAAGGGCGAGTTTTTCCGGAGTCAGTCGCGCCCACACCGGGTACAGGGTTTTCAGCCACGGGAATAGCGGCTGATTGACCACCGGGGCCCAGGCGCGAGTTAGGGTTTGATAGAAGTGATGGTGGGTGTTGATCAGACCCGGCAGGATCACATGCTCGCGGGCATCGAACACGTCATTGCACGGCGCGGACGGTTGCTGACCGGCTGCCAGCACTTCGACGATCTCGCCGTCTTGCAGCACCAGGCCGCCACGGGCATCGAGCGCGTTGGCCGTGAAAATGGCGAGGGGATTTTTTAACCAGGTACGGGTCGCGGGCATTTTGCCGGCTCCTCTGAAAGTGGGGTTCAGGGTTGCCAGCTCAGTGTTGCCCTGTCTGCTGATCCAGGGTCGCCGCGAAGGACGAGGCGCGCAGTTTCAAACAAATTGTTGCGTCGGGCAAGCCCCGAGCCGACCAGACACCACCATCACCCTGTAGGAGCTGCGGCACGCTGCGATCTTTTGATTTTGCTTTCAAGATCAAAAGATCGCAGCGTGCCGCAGCTCCTACAGGGGGATATCAAGATGTCGCGGGTTTACCAGGGAATGGTCTCACCCTTGTAGTTGATGAAGTGATGCCCGCCCTTGCCGGTATAGGCATTCACCTGATCAATCAGCCCGCGAGTGCTGGTGTCGACGTCGAGGTCGGCGCCTTCACCGCCCATGTCGGTCTTGACCCAGCCCGGATGCAGCGACAGCACGGTGAGTTTCTGCTCGCCCAGTTGCGTGACGAAACTGTTGGTCATCGAGTTCAGCGCGGCCTTGCTCGCCTTGTACAGCGCCAGCTCCGGCGCGTCCGCGACGGTGACGCTGCCCAGTCCGGAGCTCATGAACGCCAGCACGCCGCTGCCGTCGCGAATCTGCCCGACAAAGCGCTGCGCCAGATTGATCGGCGCCACGGCGTTGGTGAAAAACAACTGGCCGACTTCGGCGAGCGTCGCGCCACCCGGCGTCTGCACTTCCGGACCTTTGACCCCGGCATTGACGAACAGCAGATCGAAGGTCTCACCCTTGAGCTGTTGGCTCAGGGCGATCACCGCTTGCTGATCGTCCATGTCGAGCTTCTCGATGCGCACCTTGCCCAACGCTTGCAGCGCCTCGGCTTTCTGCGGATGACGCACTGTGGCGGTCACCTGCCAGCCATCGGCCAGCAGGGTTTTCACCAGACCGAGGCCGAGGCCGCGGGAGGCGCCGATGATCAGTGCGTGTTTTGCCTGGGACATGACGGGATTCCTTGAAAGTGACGGTTCACGGACTTAATGGACCTGCCTGAGCGAGCCTCGGTTGCAACGTTTGTCGCAAAAAATTGGCCTCCCTCACGCGGGTCGCGAAAGACGCGCAGCCCCCGGAGCTTACTCCAGCTTTCACCCAGGTTGCTCCTCGTTCAGTGCTGATCACCCGTTTTGTACCTGACACAACCACTGTGGAGCGAAATCACCGCCCTAATGTCCCGCCTGCCACGGCTGCCCCAACGACACCGGCGCATACAGCCGATTCCTGACGGCATCCCGCGACAACAGCACCAGCACCACAATCGTCGCCACATACGGCAGCATCGCCAGCAGGCTCGACGGAATCGCCAGTCCCAGGCCCTGCGCCACCAGATGCAGGATGCTGGCGAGGCCGAACAGATAGGCCCCGAGCAACAGACGCCACACCCGCCAACTGGCAAACACCACCAGCGCCAAGGCGATCCAGCCGCGCCCGGCGGTCATGTTCTCGGCCCACATCGGCGTGTACGCCAACGACAGATACGCCCCGGCCAACCCGGCCATGGCGCCGCCGAACAGCACCGCCAGAGTGCGCACGGTCAGCACCGGCAAACCCATCGCACTGGCGGCATCCGGGTTCTCGCCGACGGCCTGAATGATCAGCCCGATACGGCTTTTGATGATCACCCAGGCCACCAGTGCAAACAGGGCAAACGACAGGTACACCAGCAGGTCCTGGGCAAACAGCATGCGTCCGATCAGCGGAATCTCGCTCAGATACGGAATCGCCAGCGGCTCGAATCCGGCCAGCGGTTTGCCGACCCACGCGGCCCCGACAAAGGTCGACAGCCCCACGCCAAAAATCGTCAGCGCCAGACCAGTCGCGACCTGGTTGGCGTTGAACACCAACGCCACCAGGGCAAACAGCGACGACAACAGCATCCCGGCGAGCATCGCCAGCAGCACGCCGAGCCACAGGTTGCCGCTGTTGAGGGCGACGATAAAACCGATCACCGCACCGAACAGCATCATCCCTTCCTGGCCGAGGTTGAGCACGCCGCTCTTTTCGCAGATCAGTTCCCCCAGCGCCACCAGCAACAGCGGTGTGCCGCAACGCACCATGGCGTAGAAAATATTGCTCAACAGATCGATATCCATCACAGCGCTCCGGCGGTTACGGCGGTGGTCGAAGTGCGCCGTGCCCAGCGCAGTTTCAGGCGGGGCCGATAGAGAATCAGCACGTCACAGGCCAGCAGGAAAAACAGCATCATTCCCTGAAACAACTGGGTGATGGCTTGCGGCAGGTTGAGGCTCATCTGCGCACTTTCGCCACCGATGTACAGCAGCGCCATCAGCAGACTGGAAAACAGAATGCCGATCGGGTTCAACCGCCCGAGAAACGCCACGGTGATCGCTGCGTAGCCGTACCCCGGCGAGACTTGCGGCACCAGTTGCCCGATCGGCCCGGTCACTTCGCAGACCCCGGCCAGCCCGGCCAGGCCACCGCTGATCAACAAGGCCAGCCAGATCAGGCGCTTCTCGCGAAAACCGACGAACCCCGCCGCACGCTTGTCCAGCCCCAGCACTTTGATCTGAAAACCGACAAAGCTCTTCTGCAGCAACACCCACACCGCAACCAGCGCGAGCAGGGCGAAATACACCCCGGCGTGCACCCGGCCATCCTCCATCAGCAACGGCAAGCGGCTGGCATCGCCAAACATCGCTGACTCTGGAAAGTTGTAGCCGGCCGGATCCTTCAGCGGCCCGTGCACGCAGAACAGCAACAGGTTCAACGCGATGTAATTGAGCATGATGCTGGTGAGGATTTCGTTGGCATTGAAGCGCGTGCGCAACCACGCCGTCAGCCCGGCCCAAGCGGCGCCGGCAACAGTACCGGTGAGCAGAATCAGCACCAGTGCCCAACGGCTTTGCATATCGATGATGTTCACCGCCAGCGCACTGCCGGCGAGTGCACCAAGCAGCAACTGACCTTCGGCGCCGATGTTCCAGATTCGTGCTTGATACGCCACGGCCAGACCGAGCGCGCAGAGCAGGATCGGCAGCGCCTTGACCAGCAATTCGGAGACGCCGTACAAGTCGCTGATCGGCGCAATCAACAGGGTGTGCAGGGTTTGCAGCGGATCATGGCCGAGGGCGATGAACAGCAGCGAGCCGCAGCCCAGGGTCAGCAACGCCGCCAGCAGCGGCGAGCACCACAGCATCAGGCGCGATTGCTGGCCACGGGGTTCGAGGGAAAGCAGCATGTGGAAAAACTCCGTCAGAGCGTGGCCGATGAAGGCGCGTCAGTGAATTGCCCGGCCATCCAGCCGCCGACATCGCTCAGCAGGGTGTCGGTGGTGTTTTGCAGCGGTGACAGGCGCCCGGCGCACAGGGCGCCGAGGCGGTCGCTGATCTGGAACAGTTCGTCGAGGTCTTCGGAAATCACCAGGATCGCCGCACCGGCATCGCGCAAGGCAATCAGCGCGCGGTGGATGGTTGCTGCGGCGCCAACGTCCACGCCCCAGGTCGGGTGGGCAGCGATCAGCAGTTTTGGTTGCTGGAGGATTTCCCGGCCGAGGATGAATTTCTGCAGGTTGCCGCCGGACAGGCTGCGCGCGGCAGTCTGGCTGTCCGGGGTTTTCACCGCGAAGCGCTGGATAATCTGCTGCGCAAGGGCTTCGACCTTGCCGCGCTCGATCAAGCCGTTGCTCACCAGGCCTTGTTGAAAAGCCGTGAGCAGGGCGTTGTCAGCCAGGCTCAATTCCGGCACCGCGCCATGGCCCAGACGCTCGGCGGGGACGAACGCCAGGCCGAGTTTGCGTCGCGCATCCGGGCGTAAATCCGCCACCGCCTGATCAGCAAAAGTAATCGTTGCCACGTTGTCGCGAGGCAGCGGTTGTTCGCCGCTGAGCAGGGCGAGCAATTCGTCCTGGCCATTGCCCGCGACCCCGGCGATGCCGACGATTTCCCCGCTGCGCACCTGCAGGTTGATCTCGGCCAGCGAACAGCCGAATGGATCGGGGTTATGCCAACTCAAGCCGTTGACCTGCAAAAACGCCGCGCCACCGCTGACCTTCGGATATTCGCCGATCAGCGCCGCCGCTTCGCCAACCATCAATTGCGCCAATTGCTGGTCCGAGCATTCGCCGGGGATGCAGTGCCCGGCCACCCGTCCGCCACGCAGCACCGTGGCGCTGTGGCACAGCGCCCGGACTTCGCCGAGTTTGTGGCTGATGAACAGAATGCTGCAGCCTTCGGCGGCCAGACGCCGCAGGGTGATAAACAACTCGTCCGCCTCTTGCGGAGTCAGCACCGATGTCGGCTCGTCGAGAATCAGCAGGCGGATGTCCTGCATCAGGCAGCGAATGATCTCGACTCGTTGCCGCTCGCCAATCGACAGGCTGTGGACAAGTCGCTCCGGCTCCAGCGCCATGCCGTAGCGGCGCGACACTTCACGGATCTTCGGCTCCAGTTGTTTCGGCGTGCCGGCCTTGGCGCCCATTGCCAGCGCAATGTTCTGCGCGACGCTGAGGGTTTCGAACAGCGAGAAGTGCTGGAACACCATGCCGATCCCCAACTGTCGCGCCTGCGCCGGGTTGCGGATATTCACCCGCTGGCCCTGCCAGAGGATTTCCCCGGCGTCGGCCTGAGTGACGCCATAGATGATCTTCATCAGGGTGCTTTTCCCCGCACCGTTCTCGCCGAGCAGCGCGTGGATTTCTCCGGGGGCGATGCTCAGGTCGATGGCGTCATTGGCCAGACATCCGGGGTAGCGTTTGCTGATGTGGCGCAGTTGTAGGCGCGGGACGGGAGCGGTGTTGGTGGACAGGGTAGGCATGACAGGCTCGTCTGGCTTGGCGTTGTGCCTGTGGATAAAGCAATTTCCTGGCCATTGAGTCAGGAACGTCCGCAATGGCCCTGACGGTGCGCCTGGCGCAGAGCTTTGCATGGAATAAAACCGGTTCTGCAGGCACCAATTCAGCGCAAAGCCTTTGATCAGGCTCCACTTTTGCGCTGTCACCGCTGGTTAAAAAATGAGCAGTCGGCTCAAGCCTATGCAGTACATGCGACTGCGCCAGCCATGAACGGCTTATCCACAAGTTGTTCCACAGTATTTGTGCGCAAGCCCGAACGCCGGGCATAAGCATGGAACGCTTATCTTCTAATGGTGATAAACGCCGTTAACTGGTTGTTTTTAATTGGGATTTATCTGTTTATCGAAGGATTGGACGAAAAGTGAGCAAATCGCGCAAAGCCACGTGACAGAAGGGTTACAGCGGGATGTGCTCAGGTTATCCACAGTCGGGTGCACAGCCGATGTGGGCAAGTGTGTGGAATAAGCAATTTCGGGATTGCCCCAAAAGATCGCAGCCATCCAACAGGCAACGCAACGTCCTGTGTAGGAGCTGCCGCAGGCTGCGATCTTTTTAACGTTGCAACACAATCCGCCCCCGACTCAAATCCGCCAACTGCGTTTGCAGCAACGCAATCTGCGCCTCACCCAGTGCCAACTGCAACTCGACGCCATTGGCAGTGAACGTTTCTTCCACCACCAGCCCACCCAGATCCGCCACCCGCAGTTTCACCAGCGGCAACTCGGCAAACCCGCAGGCGCAGCGCAGCGGCACGCGGCTGATCAATTCGATTTTTTCCGCATTTTGCAGGCACTTGTTGGCGCCACCGCCATAGGCCCGGGCCAGACCACCGGTGCCCAGTTGAATGCCGCCATACCAGCGGATCACCAGTACCGCGACCTGATCGCAATCTTGCGCCTCGATCGCCGCCAGTATCGGTCTCCCGGCAGTGCCGCCGGGTTCGCCGTCGTCGTTGCTGCGGTATTGATCGCCGAGCTTCCACGCCCAGCAATTGTGCGAGGCATTCAAGTCGCTGTGGTGCTCGAAAAACGCCTGGGCGTCGGCAGGGCTGCCGATCGGCGCGGCGAAGGTGATAAAGCGGCTTTTGCGAATCTCTTCGCGGTAGTCGGAAAAACCGCTGAGGGTGAAAGGCATAAAACGTCTTATACGGAAGGGGTGAGGCCGCAGCCTTTGAGGATGATGCGGATCAGGTTGTTGCCAGCATCTTCCATGTCTTGCTTGGTCAATTTGCTGCGCCCGCTGACCCGGCAGATCTGCGTGGCGAAGTCGGCGTAGTGCTGGGTGCTGCCCCACAGCAGGAAGATCAGGTGCACCGGATCCACCGGGTCCATTTTGCCGGCGTCGATCCAGGCCTGGAACACGGCCGCGCGGCCCTGGAACCAGGCGCGGTAATCCTGGTTGAAATATTCGCTCAGGCATTCGCCGCCACTGATCACTTCCATGGCGAAAATCCGCGAGGCCTGGGGCTGGCGCCGGGAGAATTCCATCTTGGCGCGGATGTAGCGGGCCAGCGCTTCTGCCGGATCGTCCTCGGCGGTCAGGGTGTTGAAGGTGCTGTCCCACAGCTCGATGATGTTGCTCAGCACCGCCACGTACAACCCAAGCTTGTTGGTGAAGTAGTAATGCAGGTTCGCCTTGGGCAACCCGGCATTCTGGGCGATGGTGTTCATGCTGGTGCCTTTGTACCCGTGACGGGCAAACTCGTCTTCGGCGGCTTTGAGAATGGTCTCTTCGTTCTTCTGACGAATGCGGCTGGCGGGTTTGCCGCCGTGGGCTGGGACTTCAAAGGTCATAGGCACTTCCGGTTTGTCTGTGGGTGCAACCAGCTGCGTTGATAGCGCACCCACAGGCATCCGACAAGTCCTGATGCAATAAAACCGTTATGCCTGTTCGATCTTGTTCAGCGGTGCGGTGGATTCGACCACTGAAGATTTCGTCTCCGGCAGCAACAGGCAGAGGAAAATCGCGGTCAGCCCGCCGCTGGTGATCGCCGAGTCGAACAGATTCTGCACCAGTTTCGGCAGCAGGTGCAGCAGATTCGGTTGCGCGGCGATGCCCAGGCCGACGCCGAGCGAGGTGGCGATGATCAGCATGCTGCGCCGGTCCAGCGGCGACTGCGCAAGGATCCGCACCCCGGCCGCCGCGACGCTGCCAAACATCACCAGCGTGGCGCCGCCGAGTACCGGTTTCGGAATTTGCTGCAGCACCGCGCCGATCATGGGAAACAGGCCGAGACAGAACAGGATCGCGCCGATGTACAGCCCGACGTAGCGGCTGGCGACCCCGGTCAGCTGGATCACGCCGTTGTTCTGCGCGAACGTGGTGTTGGGGAAGGCGCTGAAGGTGGCGGCGATCATGCAGCTCACGCCGTCACCCAGGACGCCGCCGCGCAGACGGCTTATGTAGGAAGCGCCGCTGATCGGCTGGCGGGCGAGCATGCAATTGGCCGTGAGGTCGCCGACGGTTTCGATGGTGCTGATCAGATAAATCAACGCGACGGGCAGGAACGCTGTCCAGTCGAAGCTGAAACCGAACTTGAATGGCGCAGGCAGACTGACCAGCGGAAGGTCAGGCAATGCCTGTGGCACCAGTTTGCCGCTGAACCACGCGGCCAGGCTGCCCAGCAGCAATCCGATAATGATCGCCGACAGCCGCACCCAGGGCGTGTTCGAGCGGTTGAGCAGGATGATCGTCAGCAACACGAACACGCCCAGCGCCAGATTGCCCGGCGCCCCGAAGTCCGGCGCATTGAAGCCACCGCCCAGATCGGTGATGCCGACCTTGATCAGGCTGATGCCGATCAGGGTAATGACGATCCCGGTCACCAGCGGTGTAACGACCCGGCGCAATTGGCCTATGAAACGGCTGAGAACAATCTGCACCAAGGCGCCGAAAAAGCACACGCCGAAGATCATCGCCAGAATGTCCTCCGGACTGCCGCCACGTTGCTTGACCAGAAACCCGGCGGACAGCACGGCTCCGAGAAAGGCAAAACTGGTGCCCTGCAAACAGATCATCCCGGCGCCGATCCCGAACGGGCGCCGCGCCTGAATAAACGTGCCGACGCCGGAAACCATCAACGCCATGCTGATCAGATACGGCAAGTGCGCGGTCAGTCCCAGGGCCGAGCCGATCACCAGCGGCGGGGTGATGATGCCGACGAAACTGGCCAGCACATGTTGCAGGGCGGCGAGGATCGCGGCGGGCGGTTTGGGGCGGTCGTCGAGGCCGTAGATCAGTTCGCTGGACGATTCGGAATCTGCTTGCATGGGTTCGGCTTCTTGTTCAGGGATCGAGTGATCCCTTCACTGCAAAAACCTGTCCACTTGCTCAGCTTTCCGGGATTGCACCCGTCAAATGTAGGAGCTGCCGCAGGCTGCGATCTTTTGATCCTGCTTTCAACGCGTCGCCGCCAGGCTCTCCAGAAAACTTTCCAGCACCAAATGAGGGCGCCGCCCCTTGCGCGTGACCGATGCGAGGCTCAGGTCATAGAACCGCGTCTGGGCTTTCAGCGCCCGCAGCCGCCCTTGCTGCACCCACAGGCTGGCGTAATGATCCGGCAGATACCCGATATAACGCCCGGTCAAAATCAGAAACGCCATGCCCTCACGGTCAGACGCACTGGCGGTGCAATTGAGCGCCTGGTAATGCGCCTGAATCTCCGCGGGCAAGCGAAACGTCGGGGCAATCGCGTCCTGACTGTTCAGGCGCTCGTCATCCAGTTGCTTGTCATCGACATAAAACAGCGGATGCCCCACCGCGCAATACAGCAACGAACGCTCGCTGTACAACGGCTGATATTCCAGCCCCGACAGCGCGCTGGCCTGCGGCACCACGCCGACATGCAAACGTCCGTCGAGCACGCCTTGTTCGACTTCGTTGGGGGCAATCATGCGGATCTGGATCTGCACGTCCGGCCCGCGTTCCTTCAATTGGGCGAGGGCGTGGGTGATGCGCATATGCGGCAGGGTCACGAGGTTGTCGGTCAGGCCGATGATCAACTCGCCACGCAAATGCTGGTGCAGGCCGTTGACCTCGGTGCGGAAACTTTCCAGCGCACTTAATAGTTGCAATGCCGACTGATACACCTCGCGACCTTCCTCGGTCAGCGAAAAACCGGCGCGGCCTCGTTGGCACAAGCGCAGGCCGAGGCGCTGTTCGAGATCGCTCATCTGCTGGCTGATCGCCGAGCGCCCGATGCCGAGCACGGTTTCCGCCGCCGAAAAGCCGCCGCACTCCACCACGCTGCGGAAGATGCGCAACAGGCGAATATCAAAGTCACTGACCTGGGCCAGCGGATCGGGACGGCGGCTGCTCATGTCGTTCTCATTGTTTAGCAGAGATCTAACTGAAGGTTAGAAGAGTTGAATTTCACCGACTTTATCCGCGTGGCAATTTAGCTGCAACAACGCTTTCTATCTCCCTGACGCTTATGCCCTGCGAGGTTTTGCCCGATGAACATGCCTGAAAACGCGCCGTCGCCACTGGCCAGCCAACTGAAGCTGGACGCGCACTGGATGCCGTACACCGCCAACCGCAACTTCCAGCGCGACCCGCGTCTGATTGTCGGTGCCGAAGGCAGCTGGCTGTTCGATGACAAGGGGCGCAAGATCTACGATTCGCTGTCCGGTCTGTGGACCTGCGGCGCCGGGCACACCCGCAAGGAAATTCAGGAAGCAGTCGCCAAGCAACTGGGCACCCTCGACTACTCGCCGGGCTTCCAATATGGCCATCCGTTGTCGTTCCAGTTGGCCGAGAAAATCACTGAACTGACCCCGGGCAATCTGAACCACGTGTTCTTCACCGACTCCGGCTCCGAGTGCGCCGACACCGCGGTGAAAATGGTCCGCGCCTACTGGCGCCTGAAAGGCCAGTCGACCAAAACCAAAATGATCGGCCGTGCCCGTGGCTACCACGGCGTCAACATCGCCGGCACCAGTCTCGGCGGCGTCAACGGCAACCGCAAGCTGTTTGGTCAGGCGATGATGGATGTCGATCACCTGCCACACACTTTGCTGGCCAGCAACGCATTCTCCCGGGGCATGCCGGAGCAGGGCGGTATCGCCCTGGCCGATGAACTGCTGAAGCTGATCGAGTTGCACGATGCGTCGAACATCGCGGCGGTGTTCGTTGAGCCAATGGCCGGCTCCGCTGGCGTACTGGTGCCGCCGCAGGGTTATCTGAAGCGTCTGCGCGAGATCTGCGATCAGCACAACATTCTGCTGGTGTTCGACGAAGTGATCACCGGTTTCGGCCGCACCGGTTCGATGTTCGGCGCCGACAGCTTTGGCGTGACCCCGGACCTGATGTGCATCGCCAAGCAAGTCACCAACGGCGCGATTCCGATGGGCGCGGTGATTGCCAGCTCCGAGATCTACCAGACCTTCATGAATCAGCCGACGCCGGAATACGCTGTGGAATTCCCGCACGGCTACACCTACTCGGCCCACCCGGTGGCGTGCGCCGCAGGCCTGGCAGCACTCGACCTGCTGCAAAAGGAAAACCTGGTGCAGAGCGTGGCGGAAGTCGCACCGCATTTCGAAAATGCCCTGCACGGTCTGAAAGGTTCGAAGAACGTCATCGATATCCGTAACTACGGCCTGGCCGGTGCGATCCAGATCGCAGCCCGTGACGGCGACGCCATCGTGCGTCCATTCGAAGCCGGCATGGCCCTGTGGAAAGCCGGGTTCTACGTGCGCTTCGGCGGCGACACCCTGCAGTTCGGCCCAACCTTCAACAGCAAGCCGCAAGACCTCGATCGTTTGTTTGACGCGGTAGGCGAAGTACTGAACAAGCTCGACTGATTTTCCTTCTATATATAGCTGCCAATAACAGGTGTCCTTGTGGACACCTGTTGACAAGAATTCAGGAGTTACCCGATGAGCGTTATCCCGCATTTGATCAATGGCGAACTGGTGACCGAGAACGGTCGCGCGGTAGATGTGTTCAATCCGTCCACCGGTCAAGCGATCCACAAGCTGCCATTGGCCACCCGCGAAACCATTCAACACGCGATCGACGCCGCCAAGGCTGCCTTCCCGGCCTGGCGCAACACGCCTCCGGCCAAACGCGCTCAAGTGATGTTCCGCTTCAAGCAACTGCTGGAGCAGAACGAAGCGCGCATTTCGCAATTGATCAGCGAAGAGCATGGCAAGACCCTGGAAGACGCTGCCGGTGAACTGAAGCGCGGTATCGAGAACGTCGAATTCGCCTGCGCCGCCCCGGAAATTCTCAAGGGCGAGTACAGCCGCAACGTCGGTCCGAACATCGACGCCTGGTCGGACTTCCAGCCGTTGGGCGTGGTCGCGGGTATCACGCCGTTCAACTTCCCGGCGATGGTGCCGCTGTGGATGTACCCGCTGGCGATCGTTTGCGGCAACTGCTTCATCCTCAAGCCGTCAGAGCGTGATCCGAGTTCGACGCTGTTAATCGCTCAGTTGCTGCTGGAAGCCGGCCTGCCGAAAGGCGTGCTGAGTGTGGTGCATGGCGACAAGACCGCGGTGGACGCATTGATCGAAGCGCCGGAAGTCAAAGCGCTGAGCTTTGTCGGCTCGACACCGATTGCCGAATACATCTACGCCGAAGGCACCAAACGCGGCAAACGCGTTCAGGCACTGGGCGGGGCGAAGAATCACGCGGTACTGATGCCGGATGCAGATCTGGACAACGCGGTCAGCGCACTGATGGGCGCGGCCTACGGTTCTTGCGGCGAGCGCTGCATGGCAATTTCGGTCGCGGTGTGCGTGGGCGATCAAGTGGCCGATGCGTTGGTGGCGAAACTGGTTCCGCAGATCAAGGCGCTGAAAATCGGTGCCGGTACTTCGTGCGGCCTGGACATGGGCCCGCTGGTCACTGGGCAGGCGCGGGACAAAGTCAGCGGTTATGTCGATGACGGCGTGGCGGCGGGCGCGACGCTGGTGGTCGACGGTCGTGGCTTGAGCATTCCGGGTCATGAAGATGGCTTCTTCCTCGGTGGCTGCCTGTTCGACAACGTTACTCCAGAGATGCGCATCTATAAGGAAGAGATCTTCGGGCCGGTGCTGTGCGTGGTGCGGGTCAACAGCCTGGAAGAGGCGATGAAGCTGATCAACGATCACGAATACGGCAACGGCACCTGCATTTTCACCCGTGACGGTGAAGCGGCGCGGCTGTTCTGCGATGAGATCGAAGTCGGCATGGTCGGCGTCAACGTACCGCTGCCGGTACCGGTGGCTTACCACAGCTTCGGTGGCTGGAAGCGCTCGCTGTTCGGCGATCTGCATGCCTATGGCCCGGATGGTGTGCGTTTCTATACCCGTCGCAAGGCCATCACCCAGCGCTGGCCGCAGCGTGCGAGCCATGAAGCTTCGCAATTCGCTTTCCCTAGCTTGTAAGTAGCAGGAAGTGACGAAGGCCGACCTCTAGAGGTCGGCCTTCGTGTTTTCGGGCTTTTTTGATCGATATGACAGAAATATGAAAATAGCGGTTGACGGCAGATTCCAGAGGTCTATAATTCGCCCCACTTCCGGCGCAGTCGAAACGGAAAACTCCTTGAGATTCAACGAGTTACGCAGTTTTCGGCAGCGGCTTGCTTCAGTTCGTCGAAGCCTGGAAGAAGTTGAAAGGGCAGTGTTGTTTGGCTCTTTTAACGGTTCGATCTTCTCGGTCGAAGCGGAGAAAAAGAGGTGTTGACAGCAGCGTGTAACGCTGTAGAATC